>NZ_JBEYIS010000023.1:0-118847 GCF_040635975.1 Streptomyces sp. NPDC006798 | reverse complement strand
CGGTAGACGGTGGCCTCGTGTGCCTCCTGCCATGAGGGGCCACCGGTCGTGTACGTGGTTCCGGCGCGGGTGAGGGTCCGGTCGATCGCCAGGTGCGGCGCGGTCACTCCCTTGACGAAGCTGCCTTTGCCGTGCCGTACCTCGATGAGCCCTTCGGACCGGAGTGCGGCGACCGCGTTGCGCACGGTGGGGCGGCTGACCTGGTACTCCTCGATGAGCTGAGCCTCGGAGGGAAGAGGACTTCCGGGCGGGTACTCCCCTTCCTCGATGCCCTGTCGGATCGCGTCGGCCACCTGCTGGTACAGGGGTCCGGGGCGCTTGATGCCTGCCATGTCGGCCTTCCGTCGTCGGATCGATTCAGAGTCGCTTACGTCACTCGTCAGCATAAGTGCTTGCCTCTGCGAGTCAAGACATGCATATTCGTCACTCGTAACGACAAGTGACGTCAGGTGCTGGCGTCCGAGAGGTCAAGGAGACCACCACACATGCAGTCCATCCCTGTGGACACGGCGCGGCTGGGCGTACTGCGGTGCGCCATCCCGCCGGAGGTGAAGTACAGCAACGCGGAGACCAAGGAGGTCAAGAAGGACCGGGAGGGCAACCCGGTGTGGACCGTCGCTGTGATGGTCCGTCAGGAAGCGCGTCGGATCTCGGTGATCGAAATCGCGGTGCCGGGCGACCAGAAGGGCGTCACCGAAGGTACGGAGGTCCGGGTAACCGGCCTGGTCGCGTTCGCCTGGGCCATGGGCGACCGGCACGGAATCAGCTTCCGGGCCAACGCGATCACCCCCGTTCCGCCCGGCACGGGCAAGACCGGCGGTGCGGAATGAGTGCGGCGCTCCTGGTCCTGGCGGCCGTCGCGCTCGTCTGGGTTCTGGGCGGGGGAGAGCTGTTACGGCGCCGCTGCCCCGTCGGACACTGGTACATCGCCGGGTACCCGCTGGCGGCCTGGAAGGTGTGGTCTACCTGGCGGCGGGTGACTCTCCTCAACGACCTGACGGTGAACAGGCGTCCGCCGCGCGCCCTGCTCGGGGACCTGGTGGTGAAGGGTGAAGCGCTGCGCCCGGCCATCCCCCGGGTCTCCTTCCCCCGGGCGACACGGCTCGGGCTGTCGGTGACGGTCCGGATGTGTCCGGGGCAGACCCCGGCCGTCTACCGGGCGGCGGCCGACGCCTTCACTCATGCGTGGAAGGTGCACGCGGTCCGGGTCACCTCCCCGGAACGGGGCCTCGTGCGGCTCACCGCACTCGGGACCGATCCGCTGGCGCGCCCCGGGCTGGCGACCGCTCCGAAAGCGCTGCTGTCCGCCCTGACCGGCATTCGAGAGTCCGGCCGGGCCTGGGTGCTCGATCTGCTGGTGGTGCCGCATTGGCTGATCACGGGGGCCACCCGGTCGGGCAAGTCCACGCTCCTCGCCCGGCTGATCGCCGAACTCGCCCCGCAGGATGTTGCGCTGGTAGGGATCGACTGCAAGGGCGGCATGGAACTGGGGCCCTTCGCGTCCCGGCTGTCGGCCCTGGCCACCTCGCGCCGGGAAGCGGTCGCCCTCCTCGGCGGGCTCCTCATCGAGCTGCACCAGCGGGCACGGCTATGCCGGGGAGAGGACGTCCGCTCCATCTGGGAACTGTCGCCGAAGGTGCGGCCCGTCCCGATCGTGGTCATCGTGGATGAGGTGGCGGAGCTGTACCTCTCCGATGGCACCCGCACCGGCCGGGCCGAAGCTGAACAGTGCTCCACCATGCTCCTGCGCCTGGTCCAGCTCGGCGCCGCACTCGGCATTCACCTGGTGGTCGCCGGGCAGCGCGTGGGCTCCGATCTCGGCCCGGGGGTAACGGCCTTGCGGGCTCAGCTCGGCGGCCGGATCTGCCATCGGGTCCATGACCCCGGGACGGCTGAGATGACCTTGGGTGACCTCGACAAGGATGCCGTAGCCGCCGCTCAGTCGATCACCTCCGGCGAACCCGGCGTGGCGATCTGCACCGGTCCCGACGGCGGATGGGAACGCGCCCGCTCCCACCCCCTCACCCCGGAGGAGGCAGCCGCCACCGCAGCCCGGTACGCCGTTCTCACCCCCCGTCTGCGCCACCTCGACCGCGCCATGACCGGAGAGCAGGAAGGCGACGACACATGAGCGAGCAGGCGGCCATCCCCTTCGCCCTGATCTTCGGAATCGTCACCGTCCTCCTCGTCCGCTCGCGCGACGTGAAGGTGTGGCAGGCAGTTGCCATCGGCCTGTTCGGCATCTACCTCGGACAGACACCGGTGATCTTCACCGTCGATTCCGTCGTCACCTGGGCCGTCTCCGGCTTCACCGGCACCTGACAGGAGGTCACATGCCCATGCGCCCCGTGCGCTGCCCCATCTGCAAGGGGGAGCGCCACCGCACCACCCGCACCGGACGCCTGCGGCGCTGCCGCTGCTGCCGGGGCACCGGAACCATCCGCTGACTCACCGCCCATCCGCTCATCGACCAGAGGAGCAGCCATGAACGATCACCCGCCCTCCATCACCCTCCGCGCCGCTAGAGCGGCCCACCCCGAAAGGGCCCCACCATCACCACCCCCACCATCACCACCCCCAACGACACGACCCCGGCGGGCAGGCGCGCCGAACTCGACCACTCGGCGCGCCTGCGCCACCTCACCGAAACAGACCGCGACGCCATCCGACTCGCCAGGGACCCGCAGTTTCCCCGCTGGCTCGAACAGGTCACCGCTACCGGCGGATGCTCCCACCCGGTCCACCTCTCCGGCACCACCACCACACGCGACACCACGACCGGCGAAGTTCTCCACCACTACACCACCCGCGACGAACCCGGCGAACGTCTCCTCATCCGCTGCGGAAACCGCCGCGCCACCGTCTGCGCGCCCTGCTCGCGCCTCCACTCGGGCGACACGTACCACCTCGTCCGCGCGGGCCTCACTGGCGGCAAGAGCGTCCCGGTATCCGTCCGGGACCGCCCCCGCCTCTTCCTCACCCTCACCGCCCCCTCCTTCGGCGCCGTCCACCGGGCCGCCGACGACCAGCCGTGCCGCCCCCGCCGCACCCCCGGCGTCTGCGAACACGGGCGCCCCCTCGGCTGCACCGCCCGGCACTCCGCCACCGACCCCCGGGCCGGGCAACCCCTGTGCGCCGACTGCTACGACTACCCCGCCCATGTCCTGTGGCACGCCCACGCGGGGCAGCTCTGGGACCGCTTCACCCGTGCCGTTCGGCGCCACCTCGCCACGGTCGCCGGCGCCGCCCAAGCCCGATTCCATGATCACGTCCGGCTCTCCTTCGCGAAGATCGCCGAGTACCAGCGGCGGGCAGCCATTCACCTCCATGCCGTCGTACGCCTCGACGGCCCCGGGGGACCCGACGACCCCCCGCCCGCCTGGGGCACCGCCGACACCCTCACCCACGCCGTTCGCACAGCCGCCCGCGCCGTCGCCGTCCGCACCCCCTACAGCCGCGCCGTTGGAGAACTGACCCTGAGCTGGGGCCCTCAGCTCGACGCCCGCACCGTCACAGAGGCGGACACCGACAGCGGCCCGAGTGACGACGCCGTAGCCGCCTACATCGCGAAGTACGTCACCAAAGGCGCCCGCGACACCGGAGCCGGAGCAGACCACCCCATACGCCACCGCGCCGACATCGACACCGTCCCCGCCACTGAACACGCCCGCACCCTCATGCACACGTGCTGGCGACTCGGCGCACTCCCCGAATACGGACCCCTCCGCCTCCGCCCCTGGACACACACCCTCGGATACCGGGGCCACATCCTCACCAAATCCCGCGCCTACTCCACCACCTACACAGCCCTACGCGCCGACCGCGCCGAACACGTCGGCCCCACGGCCACCCCCGATACCGCCGTCGAACACCACTGGCGATACCTCGACTCAGGCCACACCCCCGGCGCCGCGCTCATCGCCTCAGGAATCGCTGAAGACCGGAGCGCGAATGCCGCCTTGATGCGTGAACTTCAAGACGGGCTGCGCGGCCTTGGCTGAACTCAAGAAGGTCACTAGCGGAGACGAGTGGGTCAGGAGGCACCTTGCGCGTGCTCCGACCCGAAACAAGGCGTGGGCCGAGCGCGCGCGTCTACTGCATCGTAAGACGACATGACAGAAGCCCCGGATAAATGTCCGGGGCCTCTGTTTCTATTCCGGCTCGATGTTATTCCCGCCAGATGGGGTGGATGAGGTCAGGGTCGAAAATCCTTCGCCCTCTTCCCGCCGGGTCAATGATCACTGCTGAGAGGCTGTGCAACACGATCTCCCTTTGGCGCTCGATGGGCAGATCGAAGAACTCCGCTTCGGTGAGGTCGGCGGTATTCCCTTTCGCCTCGCGCTGCTTCTGCTCCTTGTGGAACCGGGAACGCTCTAGCTTCAGCTCGTCGCGAAGGCGTTCCTTGTCGGGCAGTAACTGCAAGAGAGTGGAAACTGTGATCTGTTTCGCCTTCTCCGCTTCCATGAGCTGGCGGATATCGGCGATCACGCCCGCTAGTTCCTGCTCCTTCGGCCAATTTTCTTCAGCCGGGCTACGGGCCGTCGCTGCCTTCTCGCGCTGCTCCTTGAGGACAAGGCGCGCAATCAACTTGTCGACGGGCTGGCCGACCCTGGCGACCTTGCCGCAGCCGCCATTGACGACTGAACACTGATAGCTGTACTTCGATGCCTTGGAGCCTTCCGTCCACTTGCGGTTGACTTGACCCCGAATCTTGTTCTTGCACAGACCGCATCGTGCGATGCCTGAGAGCAGGTATTTACGGCCGAGTGGCCTATCGGGGCGCTTCTGTTTCCGCTCGGCGATCGCCTGACAGACCGCCTCCCATTCCTCGACAGTATTGATGGGTTCCCATTCGCCCATGACGGGTTGACCGTCCTCACGGTAAAGGATCTCTCCGTGGTAAGTCCGGTATCCGACCAGTCGGGGGTTGGTGAGGATGTGCTCCACGTGGTGATGTGCCATGCGCGTGGTGCCCGCGCGAGGATTCCCGAGTCCTTTTTCCTGCCACCATCTCCGAATGGTGCCGATGTACACTCCCGTGAGGATATCGCGCTGTGCATCCCGGATGGCCTTGGCGGCTGAAGGGTCGACCCTTTTGCTGTCGTCCTTTCGCCATCCGTACGGCGCTGGGCCTCCGCTACTCTTTCCCTCTTGGGCAAGTGCCAGATGCTTCCGCTTGATCCGACGAGCCATGTCATGGGATGACTTGTTGGCGAACGCAACCATGACTCGTGCCATGGTGCGGCCGTCGGGCGTTCCCAAGTTCACTTCGTTGGTCACCGTCGCGAACTCCAGTCGCGGACGGTCGTCGAAAATCTCGATCAGGCGTTCAAGGTCTCGTGGCTGGCGGGCAAGGCGGTCAAGGTCGTAGGCGATGACTCCGTCAATGAGTCCTGCCCGAAGATCCTTGAGCATCAGTTCGAACTCTTTGCGCACCACTTTGCGCTTGAACGCGGATACGTCGTTGTCCTCGTACACCTTCACGGCGTGCCATGAGCGAAGATCAGCGAGTCGTTCGCAGTCCTCGCGCTGTCGGGCGACGCCCAACTGATCGCCTTCGTCGTCCCGTGAGATGCGGCTATAGATCCCCACTTTTCGTGCCACTGCCGGGGCCTCCCCTGCCTGCGACGTGCCGCGACGATGCCGGAAGAGGCTACTACCCTCATACAGTTCACTCGGCCTGGTCCGTCGAGAAGCCCGTCGTACGCCGTGAAGGGCAGATCCTCGACTCCTGAAGAGGGGTGAGGAGGGGGCCGGGCGGGCCGGCCCCCGGGTCAGATCGTGCCCAGCTTGATCAGTGACAGCAGGGCGAAGAGCTGGATCGCCGACGCGCCCAGCGCCTTCGGCCAGGGCAGGTCGTGCGACTTGCTCACCATCACCGTGAACAGCGCCCCCGCCGCCAGCCAGGTCGCCCAGCCCAGGAGCTGGACGAACGAGTTCTGGCCGCCCAGGAAGAGGGCGAAGAAGAGCCTCGGCGCGTCCGTGACCGCCATGATCAGCATGGAGAGGCCCACGGTGGGCTGCCAGGCGCCGGTACCGCCGAACTGGCGGGCCAGGGTGTGCGTCACCGCGCCCAGGATCGTTCCGCCGATCACGAAGGCGACCGCCGTCATCAGGACCGCGGGCACCGCCGCCGACAGCGTGGCGTTGATGACCTCGTCCCGCGGCTCGTCGAGGCCGAAGATCGCCAGCGCGCCGTAGAGCAGCGTGACCACCAGCGCCGGGCCCCAGACCGGGTAGTCCCGCATCTGGAGGAAGGTCTGCGCCGGTCGGGTGACGATTCCGCTCAGCAACTGCTTCCAGTGCAGCCGCGGGCCCGCCGGTGCGGGCGCGCTGCCCGCCTGGTACGTGGCGCCCTGGCCGTACGGGTCGTCGACCGTGAACGCCCGGGTGTGGCCCGGGTTGTCCGCCGCGTACGGATCATGCTGCGGCTGCTGGTACTGCTGCTGTTGGTGGTGCGGGGGCTGCTGGTGCTGCGGGGGGTACTGACGGCCCTGGTGCGGATCGCCGTAGTACTCCGGCTCCCCGTACGCGGGCTGCTGTCCCCCCTGGTAGCCGCCGCCCGCCTGGGGCCACGGCTGCTGCTGCCCGTACTGCGGGGGCTGGCCCTGGGGCGGCCCCTGCGGCGCCCCCCGTGGGGGGCGCTGCTGCTGCGCGCGGTTGTCCCGGCCGCGTCCGATCCTGAATCCAGCCACGCTCTCGAACGTACCCCGTTCCGGCGGATCGCGACTCCACCGAGGGGACGAGACGGGCCCATTGCGGCGGAGCTGTGACATCCCTTAGGGGGACCCGGAGGGGGTGGCCGGAGGGCCCTCGGGCCGGGGACGTACGAGATTCCCGGCCCGTTCCGTACGTCGCCGTTACTTCACCGGCTCCGGTTCCGGCGCGTCCTCCGGATCCGCCAGCGGCTCCGGGTCCGACGGCGGTGTCTTCACCGAGTCGAGCAGCAGCTGGGCCACGTCCACCACCTGGAGGGATTCCTTGGCGGTGCCCGCGTTCTTCTTGCCGTTGACCGAGTCCGTCAGCATCACCAGGCAGAACGGGCAGGCGGTGGAGACGATGTCCGGGTTGACGGAGAGCGCCTCGTCGACCCGCTCCTCGTTGATCCGCTTGCCGATCCGCTCCTCCATCCACATCCGCGCGCCGCCCGCGCCGCAGCAGAAGCCGCGTTCCTTGTGGCGGTGCATCTCCTGCTGGCGCAGGCCCGGGACGGCCGACATGATCTCGCGCGGCGGGGTGTAGATCTTGTTGTGGCGGCCCAGGTAGCAGGGGTCGTGATAGGTGATCAGGCCCTCGACCGGGGTCACCGGGATCAGCCTGCCCTCGTCGATGAGGTGCTGGAGCAGCTGGGTGTGGTGGATGACCTCGTACTCGCCGCCGAGCTGCGGATACTCGTTGGCGATGGTGTTGAAGCAGTGCGGACAGGTGGAGACGATCTTCTTCGCCGACTTGGGCTTCTTCGTCTCGGGAGCCACCCCGCCATCCTCGTCGAGGGACTCGCCGAAGGCCATGTTCAGCATGGCCACGTTCTCCTGGCCGAGCTGCTGGAACAGCGGCTCGTTGCCCAGCCGGCGGGGCGAGTCGCCGGTGCACTTCTCCTCGCCGCCCATGATCGCGAACTTGACGCCCGCGATGTGCAGCAGTTCGGCGAACGCCTTGGTGGTCTTCTTCGCCCGGTCCTCCAGGGCTCCGGCGCAGCCGACCCAGTAGAGGTAGTCGACCTCGGTGAGGTCCTCCACGTCCCGGCCGACGATCGGGATCTCGAAGTCGACCTCCTTGGTCCACTCGACGCGCGCCTTCTTCGCCAGGCCCCAGGGGTTCCCCTTCTTCTCCAGGTTCTTGAGCATCGTGCCCGCCTCGGAGGGGAACGCGGACTCGATCATCACCTGGTAGCGGCGCATGTCGACGATGTGGTCGATGTGCTCGATGTCGACCGGGCACTGCTCGACACAGGCGCCGCAGGTGGTGCAGGACCACAGCACGTCGGGGTCGATGACGCCGTTCTCCTCCAGCGTCCCGATCAGCGGGCGCTCGGCCTCGGCGAGCGCGGCGGCGGGGACGTCCTTCAGGGCCTCGGCGGACGCCCGCTCCTCATCCCTGAGCCCTTCCATGCCTGCGCCGCCGCCCGCGAGCAGATAGGGCGCCTTGGCGTGGGCGTGGTCCCGCAGGGACATGATCAGCAGCTTGGGGGAGAGCGGCTTGCCGGTGTTCCAGGCGGGGCACTGGGACTGGCAGCGGCCGCATTCGGTGCAGGTGGAGAAGTCGAGAATGCCCTTCCAGGAGAACTGCTCGACCTGCGAGACGCCGTAGACGTCGTCGTCGCCCGGGTCCTCGAAGTCGATCTCCTTGCCGCCGCTGGTCATCGGCTGGAGGGCGCCGAGCGCCGTCGCGCCGTCCGCGTTCCGCTTGAACCAGATATTGGGGAAGCCCAGGAAGCGGTGCCAGGCGACGCCCATATTGGTGTTGAGCGAGACGGTGATCATCCAGACCAGCGATGTGCCGATTTTGATCGCGGCGGTGAGGTAGATCAGGTTCTGGAGGGTGCCGGTGTCCAGTCCGTCGAAGGCGGCGACCAGGGGGTACGAGACGAAGTACGCGGCCTCGTAGCCGGCCACGCCGTGGATGGCGCCTTCCAGTCCGCGCAGGACGAGGATCGCCAGGCCGATGGTGAGGATGACGTACTCGACGAAGTACGCCTGCCATGCCTTGGAGCCGGTGAACCGGGACTTGCGGCCCGCCCGGGAGGGCAGGTTCAGCAGCCGGATCGCGATCAGTACGAGGATGCCCACGACCGTCATCAGACCGATGAACTCGGTATACATCTCGAACGGGATCCAGCCGCCGATGACCGGCAGGATCCACTCGGCCTCGAAGAGCTGGCCGTACGCCTGGAGCAGGGTCGGCGGCAGGGTGAGGAAGCCGATCGCGACGAACCAGTGGGCGAAGCCGACGATGCCCCAGCGGTTCATCCGGGTATGCCCCAGGAACTCCTTCGCCAGGGTGATCGTGCGCTGCTTGGGGTCGTTGACCCGGCTGCCCGCGGGGACGGGCTGGCCGAGCTTGACGAAGCGGTAGATCTGCGCGACGGCTCGGGCGATGAGCGCGACGGCGACCACGGTCAGGACCAGCGACACGACGATCGCGGCGAGCTGCATTTCGGGCTCCTCGGGACTGCGAGGGGAGCGGTCCGGCACGACCGCACTACTAAGCGGTAACTTAATGGTTTCGGGCCGAGACTACCCACTTATGACGCCGCACTGTAGCCGCGCGGGCGGTGATCTGTGTCGCTCAGGCTCGCCTCAGTCCCGGTGGGCGCGGTACGCGGGCTCGGCCTGGTCCGGGGGGCGTGCGGAGGGGCGCGGTACGCGTACGGCGGCGCCGGGCTCCGCGGCCGTACGGGCGGGTCTGCCGCGCCGGAGTACGGGGAGCGTACGGGCCATGATCGCCAGGTCGAGCCCGAGCCAGTGCTCCCGTACGTAGTAGAGGTCCTGGACCGCCATCTCCTCCCACGGCAGCCCCGATCTGCCGCCGGTCTGCCAGAGCCCGGTCATTCCGGGGCGTACGGCGGTACGGGCCCGCTCCGCGCCGGTCAGGATCCGGTCCGGGGGCAGCGGGCGCGGGCCCACCAGTGACATCTCGCCCCGGACCACATGCCAGAGCTGGGGCAGATGGTCCAGGTAGTGGCGGTGCAGCAGCCGGCCGGTCCGGGTGCCGGGGACGGCCCGGAACATCAGCATCCGGAACGGCCGCCCGCCCGCGCCCGCCCGGGCCCCGCCGGTCAGGATCCGGCCGCGCGACGGGACGGCGACGGCGATCGCGAGTGCCAGCAGGGCGGGGGCGAGGAGCAGTAGTAGGAGGGAGCCGCCCAGGAGGTCGACGGCGCGCTTGGAGGGGGACATCGCTCTTCTCCCACCGGAGGGACGGCCAGGGGAATCGTACGGAATGGTGCTGTATGGGGGTTTTGTGAATTCCTCGGTGGACGACTGTGGCAGATCGGGGTCGGGGGGTGGAGATGCCACGCCCGCGCCCGCCCCGCGCCCACCCGCGCCGGTCCCGGAGCCGCGATCCGGCCCGCGGTCGGGGTGCGGATAAGGGGCGGATAAAAGTTGAGCGGGCCCGACTCAGGTCTGTTGACTCGCGCGGAGGTGTGAGGCATCCTTGAGTCAGTTCCACTCAAGTAGTCAGCTGGAGGAATTGACATGGCACGTGCGGTCGGCATCGACCTGGGCACGACTAACTCCGTCGTCAGCGTTCTGGAGGGCGGCGAGCCCACCGTCATCACCAACGCCGAGGGAGCCCGGACCACGCCGTCCGTCGTCGCCTTTGCGAAGAACGGCGAGGTGCTGGTCGGCGAGGTCGCCAAGCGCCAGGCGGTCACCAACGTCGACCGGACGATCCGATCGGTCAAGCGCCACATGGGCACTGACTGGAAGATCGAGATCGACGGCAAGAACTTCAACCCGCAGCAGATGAGCGCCTTCATCCTGCAGAAGCTGAAGCGCGACGCCGAGGCGTACCTGGGCGAGAAGGTGGCCGACGCGGTCATCACCGTCCCGGCGTACTTCAACGACTCGGAGCGCCAGGCCACCAAGGAGGCCGGTGAGATCGCGGGCCTCAACGTCCTGCGGATCGTCAACGAGCCCACCGCGGCCGCCCTGGCGTACGGCCTGGACAAGGACGACCAGACGATCCTCGTCTTCGACCTCGGCGGCGGCACCTTCGACGTGTCCCTGCTGGAGATCGGTGACGGCGTCGTCGAGGTGAAGGCCACCAACGGCGACAACCACCTCGGTGGTGACGACTGGGACCAGCGCGTCGTCGACTACCTGGTCAAGCAGTTCCAGAACGGCCACGGCGTCGACCTCGGCAAGGACAAGATGGCGCTCCAGCGCCTCCGCGAGGCCGCCGAGAAGGCCAAGATCGAGCTGTCGTCGTCCACCGAGACCACGATCAACCTGCCCTACATCACGGCCTCCGCCGAGGGCCCGCTGCACCTGGACGAGAAGCTCACGCGCGCCCAGTTCCAGCAGCTCACCTCGGATCTGCTGGACCGCTGCAAGACCCCGTTCCACAACGTGATCAAGGACGCGGGCATCGCCCTCTCCGAGATCGACCACGTGGTCCTGGTCGGCGGCTCCACCCGGATGCCCGCGGTCGCCGAGCTGGTCAAGGAGCTGACCGGCGGCAAGGAGGCCAACAAGGGTGTGAACCCGGACGAGGTCGTCGCCATCGGCGCCTCCCTCCAGGCCGGTGTCCTCAAGGGCGAGGTCAAGGACGTCCTGCTGCTCGACGTCACCCCGCTGTCCCTCGGTATCGAGACCAAGGGCGGCATCATGACCAAGCTGATCGAGCGGAACACCACGATCCCGACCCGCCGCTCCGAGATCTTCACCACGGCCGAGGACAACCAGCCGTCCGTGCAGATCCAGGTCTACCAGGGCGAGCGCGAGATCGCGGCGTACAACAAGAAGCTCGGCATGTTCGAGCTGACCGGGCTGCCCCCGGCGCCGCGGAACGTCCCGCAGATCGAGGTCTCCTTCGACATCGACGCCAACGGCATCATGCACGTGACCGCCAAGGACCTGGGCACGGGCAAGGAGCAGAAGATGACCGTCACCGGCGGCTCCTCGCTGCCGAAGGACGAGGTCGACCGGATGCGCCAGGAGGCCGAGCAGTACGCGGAGGAGGACCACCGCCGCCGCGAGTCCGCCGAGAGCCGCAACCAGGGCGAGCAGCTCGTCTACCAGACCGAGAAGTTCCTCAAGGACAACGAGGACAAGGTCCCGGGCGAGGTGAAGACCGAGGTCGAGACGGCCGTCACCGAGCTGAAGGAGAAGCTCAAGGGCGAGGACGGGGCCGAGATCCGCACGGCGACCGAGAAGCTGGCGGCCGTCTCCCAGAAGCTCGGCCAGGCGATGTACGCCGACGCGCAGGCCCAGCAGGCCGGCGCGGCCGACGGCGCCCCGCAGGGCGACGCCGGTCAGGCCAAGGCCGACGACGACGTCGTCGACGCCGAGATCGTCGACGACGAGAAGCCCAAGGACGGTGCCGCGTGACGGAGGAGACCCCGGGCTTCGACGAGAAGCCCGACGTCCCCTCCGGCGCCACCGCCGACGACGCCGCCGAGACCGCCGCGCCCTCCGAGAAGGAGGGCCCGGCGGCCCCGGCAGGGGACGCGGAGAAGACCGCAGGCCTGACGGCCGAGCTGGACCAGGCGCGTTCGGCGCTCGCCGAGCGCACCGCCGACCTCCAGCGGCTCCAGGCCGAGTACCAGAACTACCGCCGCCGTGTGGAGCGGGACCGCGTCACGGTCAAGGAGATCGCCACCGCGACCCTCCTGTCCGAGCTGCTGCCCGTGCTGGACGACATCGGCCGCGCCCGGGACCACGGGGAGCTGGTCGGCGGATTCAAGTCCGTCGCCGAGTCCCTGGAGACCGCGGTCGCCAAGATGGGCCTCCAGCAGTTCGGCAAGGAGGGCGAGCCCTTCGACCCGACGATCCACGAGGCGCTGATGCACAGCTACGCGCCGGATGTCACCGAGACGACGTGCGTCGCGGTGCTCCAGCCGGGGTATCGCATCGGCGAGCGGACCATCCGCCCCGCGCGGGTGGCCGTCGCCGAGCCCCAGCCGGGCGCCGGGCCCGCCGCCAAGGAGGGCGACGAGTCCGACGGCGGCGAGGAGACCGGTGGCCGCGAGGCCGACGGTGAGGAGAGCGGTGGCCCGGACAAGGGCTGACGCACAGGAAGGCGTACGCGTACGGAGCGTGCGCGGCACCGCCCGGAAGGAGGGACGTCGATGAGCACGAAGGACTTCGTCGAGAAGGACTACTACAAGGTCCTCGGCGTCCCCAAGGACGCCACCGAGGCCGAGATCAAGAAGGCGTACCGGAAGCTCGCCCGCGAGTACCACCCGGACGCCAACAAGGGCGACACCAAGGCGGAGGAGCGCTTCAAGGAGATCTCCGAGGCCAATGACGTGCTCGGCGACCCCAAGCGGCGCAAGGAGTACGACGAGGCGCGCGCCCTCTTCGGCAACGGCGGCTTCCGGGCCGGCGGCCCCGGCGGTCCCGGCGGCGGCAGCTTCAACTTCGACCTGGGCGACCTCTTCGGAGGCGCCCAGGGCGGGGGGCAGGGCGGCGGCGCCGGGGGCTTCGGCGGCGGTCTGGGCGATGTGTTCGGCGGGCTGTTCAACCGGGGTGCCGGTGCCGGCACCGGCACCCGGGTGCAGCCCCGCCGGGGCCAGGACATCGAGTCCGAGGTGACGCTCAGCTTCACCGAGGCCGTCGACGGGGCCACGGTCCCGCTGCGGATGTCCAGCTCGGCGCCGTGCAAGGCGTGTTCGGGCACCGGCGACAAGAACGGCAACCCCCGGGTCTGCCCGACCTGTGTCGGTACCGGACAGGTCTCGCGCGGCGGCAGCGGCTCCTTCTCCCTCACCGACCCCTGTGTCGACTGCAAGGGCCGCGGGCTGATCGCCCAGGACGCCTGCGAGGCGTGCAAGGGCAGCGGGCGGGCCCGCTCCTCGCGCACCATGCAGGTCCGGATCCCGCCGGGCGTCTCCGACGGCCAGCGGATCCGGCTGCGCGGCAAGGGCGCCCCGGGCGAGCGCGGCGGCCCGGCCGGTGACCTCTATGTCGTCGTCCATGTCGGCGAGCACCCGGTGTTCGGCCGCCGCGGCGACAATCTGACGGTCACCGTGCCCGTCACCTTCACCGAGGCCGTCCTCGGCGGCGAGGTGAAGGTGCCGGTGCTCGGCGGTCCGCCGGTCACCCTCAAACTGCCGCCCGGCACGCCCAACGGGCGTACGATGCGGGCCCGCGGCAAGGGAGCGGTCCGCAAGGACGGCACCCGCGGCGATCTGCTGGTCACCGTCGAGGTCGCGGTGCCGAAGGATCTGAGCGGCAAGGCGAAGGAAGCGCTGGCGGCCTATCGCGAGGCCACCGCGGACGAGGACCCCAGGGCCGAGCTGTTCGAGGCCGCGAAGGGAGCATGAGGACGATGGACGGAAGGCGTCGCAACCCCTACGAACTCACCGACGAGTCCCCGGTGTACGTGATCTCGGTGGCGGCCCAGCTCTCCGGGCTGCACCCGCAGACGCTCCGGCAGTACGACCGGCTGGGCCTGGTCTCCCCCGACCGTACGGCGGGCCGGGGGCGGCGCTACTCCGCCCGGGACATCGAACTGCTCCGGACCGTGCAGGCGCTCTCTCAGGACGAGGGCATCAACCTCGCCGGGATCAAGCGCATCATCGAACTGGAGAACCAGGTCGCGGCGTTGCAGTCCCGGGTGGCCGAGCTGTCGGCGGCGGTCGAGGGAGCGGCGGCGGCGATGCGGCAGCGCGAGTCGCAGGTCCATGCCTCGTACCGACGCGATCTGGTGCCGTACCAGGACGTCCAGCAGGCCGGCGCGCTGGTGGTGTGGCGCCCCAAGCGGGGCGGCGAATAGCCACCGGCCGCGCGCACCCTTCTGTGTCCCCGTGCGGGCGCTCTCCGGAGCGCCGGCCCGGGGACACGGCCGTTTGCGGGGCGGGTTGCCGCTGCGAATCGATCACCCCGGGGGCGTACGCCTCCGGGCGCGCGCGAGCCGGTACGCGCCCCGTCGAGGGGCGCGTCCGGGCTCCCCCGGGTACCGCGAAACCGGGGCGAATACGCCCGTCCGCGCCCCCGGGCCTCGTTGTGTCCGGATCCTTTCGCCGGGCCCCGCCCGTACCGCCGGTACGTCGGTCGCCCGGGGCCCCGCTCAGCCCGGGTTTCCCGTTGTGCCCGGGTGTCCCGGCGCCCCCGGGGCCGGTGGATGCGGCGGTGCCGTGGTCTGGGTCTCGTGCGCCAGGATCCCCGACTGGGCGATCAGATAGCCCAGCTGGGTCCGGCTGCCGCTGCCCAGGGACGAGCCCAGCTTGGCGATATGGGCCCGGCAGGTGCGGACGTTCATTCCGAGCCGACGCGCGATCGCCTCGTCCACATGTCCTTCGACCAGCAGTTTCGCGATGGACCGCTGGACGCCGGTGACCCCGTTGAGATCGGGGCCGTAGGAGATCGGCTCGTCCCAGGGCAGTCCGTGCAGCCAGAACTGTTCGAAGACGCCGACCAGATAGTCGACGATCCCCTTGTGTCGCAGCTCCAGGGCGAAGAGCCGGTCGCTGCTGGCGGGGATGAAGGCGACCTTGCGGTCCACCACGATCAGCCGGTCGATGATCTCCTCCAGCGTGCGGACCTCCACGCCGGACGGGCCGACCTTCTCCATATAGGAGAGGGTGGCGGGGTGGTGCCGGGCCGTGTGCTGGTAGAGGGTCCGCATCCGGACCCCGCGTTCGATCAGCGGCTGGACCCGGCGCAGGGCCTTCTCCAGGGAGTGCGGCTGGCGGCCGCTGCCCGGCTGGACTGTGAGAAGCTCCTCCGTGCAATCGGCGGTGACCTGGTCCAGGGTCGAGTTGATGCGGTTGAGGCCCTCGAGGACGGTGATGCCGTCCGGGACGGATGTCGACTGGGCCGTTATCGACAGAAAGGGTTCGAGGGCGTCGGTGAGGGCGACGGTCCGCCGGCGGCGGTCCTGGATCTCCCTCTCGATCGGGTGAATCAGTTGTGCCAGTGCCGTGGTCGGGGCAACCGGACGGAGCCACTGGGCGTCATACGGGTCCGGATCGAGTAGGGCGAGGTCGAAGAGACAGGGTGTGGACTCGGCCTCCAGCCGGGACAGGCGTCCGGTTCTCAGGGCCGTGATGTAAAGACTCTTTCCCGCCTCGCACAACTTGCCGTCTGAGTGAGGGTGTCCGAGTTCGCCCCCATGAGACGTCATATGTACCCCCTCATGTTCCTGCATTACAGGAACATGATGCCTGCCGTCGCTGGTGCAAGCGTTCGGAGTGAGACATCGTCTTATGCGCGGGGGAGGAGGAATGATCAAATGAGGTGGAGATCACCCATGTCTAGGACGCTACGTGCGCTATGTGCTCTTGCCTTGGCGGGCGCCGCGCTGGGTGCGGCCGCATCCGTCGGCGAACCCTCCTGGGAGCGCGTCCCCGTCGCCGTGTCGGTGGCGGACCAGGGTGAGCCCTCGTGGGAGGCCGTAGGACCGTTCGCGGCAGCGGGCGAGCCTTCCTGGGAACTCACCACCGCACCCGCTTCCGAAGGTGCGGACGCATGACCGTGCCACCGGACGACCGGTCCTTCCGGCGCGAGATGGCCACGGCCTACCGCTCCGGGTGGCACTTCATCGATCTCGTCACGGCCATTCCCCACCGCGGCGATTCGTTGATGGTCACCCTGTTCGGCGAGCCCATCGTCGTGGCCCGCGAAGAGGACGAGGACGTACGCGCGTATCGCTGCCTCCGGCGGCCGAGGGGTGCGCCGCAGCCGGTCCGCTGCGCCATCCGCTACGGAATGATCTTTGTCAATCTCGACCAGCGTGACCACCAGCTGGCCGACCCGGATACGAACACCACTCGAGCCACCCCCCGCAGTGCCTGAGCGATTCCCCCGTCGTAACAGATCGCTCCGGCACTTCCCCCACACAGCGGCGCCATCGCGGACCTGAAACGCGATGGCGCCGCTGTGCTTTCACATTCGGACGCAGGTATTCCGGATGTGTTTATCCGGTGTACGAATGTCCCGGGAGCGGGTGGCCCTTCCCGGGCGTGCGGCGGCTTTCGCCGGGCGCGGGGCGGCGCTCCCCGTACGCCGGGCGGCGCTTCCCGGGCGTCAGGCGCGGCCCAGGGCCCGTTCGACCGCGATCTCGATCACGACCCGGTCCGGATTGGGCTTCGGCGTCCGGCCGTACCGCTCCGCGTACCGAGCCACCGCGTCCGCCACCACCTCCGGCTCGGTCCGCACCCGGGCCCGGCCCTCCAGCGTCGCCCAGCGCCCCCGGTCGAACTGGCAGACCGCGACCCGGGCGCCCGGCTCCGTCCCGGCCGCCGCGAGTACGTTGGCGACCTTGCGGCTGCCCTTGTTGGTGATGATCCGGGCGATACCCGCCCCGGGGTCGAAGGTCACCCCCACCGGCACGACATGCGGTGAGCCGTCCCGGCGGAGGGTGGTCAGGGTGCACAGCTGGTGCTCGCGCCAGAACGCCAGGTAGTCCGGGGTCAGCTCGCTCAGCTCGGTGATCGCCATGTTCCCCAGCCTAATCGGGCCCCGCTACGGCCCCGATTCTGTTGAGCGATGCCCTTGAGTGGAATAGACTCAACTTTGTGCAGGTTGATTGAGTCAGATTTTGAGCAGTGTTTCCGAGCCGACCTGCGAGGAGGAGTAACCGCACGTGGACGCCGAGCTGACCAACAAGAGCCGGGAAGCCCTCAACGCCGCCACCAGCCGGGCGGTGGCGGCGGGCCATCCCGATCTGACCCCCGCGCATCTGCTGTTGGCTCTGCTGGCGGGGTCCGACAACGAGAACATCGTCGATCTGCTGGCGGCCGTCGAGGCCGACCAGGCCGCCGTCCGCGGCGGCGCCGAGCGGATCCTCGGCGGGCTGCCGAGCGTCGCCGGTTCCACGGTCGCGCCGCCCCAGCCCAACCGGGAGTTCCTCGCCGTCCTCGCGGACGCGGGCGAGCGGGCGAAGGAGCTGGGCGACGAGTTCCTCTCCACCGAGCATCTGCTGATCGGGATCGCCGCGAAGGGCGGCCGGGCCGGTGAGGTGCTGGCCGGGCAGGGCGCGACCGCGAAGAAGCTGCTGGCCGCGTTCTCGGCCGCGCGCGGGGGGCGCCGGGTGACCACCGCCGACCCCGAGGGGCAGTACAAGGCGCTGGAGAAGTTCGGTACGGACTTCACCGCCGCCGCCCGCGAGGGCAGGCTCGACCCGGTCATCGGCCGGGACCAGGAGATCCGCCGGGTGGTCCAGGTGCTGTCGCGCCGGACCAAGAACAACCCCGTCCTGATCGGTGAGCCCGGCGTCGGCAAGACCGCCGTGGTGGAGGGTCTGGCGCAGCGGATCGTCAAGGGCGACGTCCCCGAGTCCCTGAAGAACAAGCGGCTGGTCTCCCTCGATCTCGGCGCGATGGTCGCCGGGGCCAAGTACCGGGGCGAGTTCGAGGAGCGGCTGAAGACCGTGCTCTCCGAGATCAAGGAGAGCGACGGCCGGATCATCACCTTCATCGACGAACTGCACACCGTGGTCGGCGCGGGCGCGGGCGGCGACTCCGCGATGGACGCGGGCAATATGCTCAAGCCGATGCTGGCCCGCGGCGAGCTGCGGATGGTCGGCGCGACGACGCTGGACGAGTACCGCGAGCGGATCGAGAAGGACCCGGCGCTGGAGCGCCGTTTCCAGCAGGTGCTGGTGGCCGAGCCGACCGTCGAGGACACCATCGCCATCCTCCGCGGTCTCAAGGGCCGTTACGAGGCCCATCACAAGGTTCAGATCGCGGACGCGGCGCTGGTCGCCGCCGCCTCCCTGTCGGACCGCTACATCACCTCCCGCTTCCTTCCGGACAAGGCCATCGACCTGGTCGACGAGGCCGCGTCCCGGCTCCGGATGGAGATCGACTCCTCCCCGGTCGAGATCGACGAGCTGCAGCGCGCCGTCGACCGGCTGCTGATGGAGGAGATGGCGCTGAAGAACGAGTCGGACGCCGGGTCGCGCCAGCGTCTGGAGAAGCTCCGCCGCGATCTCGCCGACAAGGAGGAGGAGCTGCGGGGGCTGACCGCCCGCTGGGAGAAGGAGAAGCAGGGCCTGAACCGGGTCGGCGAGCTGAAGACCCGGCTGGACGAGGTCCGCGGCCGGGCCGAGCGGGCTCAGCGGGACGGCGACTTCGACGCCGCGTCCAAGCTGCTGTACGGGGAGATCCCGGCGCTGGAGCGGGAGCTGGCCGAGGCGTCCGAGGCCGAGGCGGAGGCCCGTACCGACACCATGGTCAAGGAGGAGGTCGGCTCCGACGACATCGCGGACGTCGTGGGCTCCTGGACCGGGATCCCGGCCGGGCGGCTGCTGGAGGGCGAGACGCGGAAGCTGCTGCGGATGGAGGACGAGCTGGGGCGGCGGCTGATCGGCCAGTCCGAGGCCGTCCGGGCGGTCTCCGACGCGGTGCGCAGGACCCGGGCGGGGATCGCCGACCCGGACCGGCCCACCGGCTCCTTCCTCTTCCTGGGCCCGACGGGGGTCGGCAAGACGGAGCTGGCGAAGGCGCTGGCGGACTTCCTCTTCGACGACGAGCGGGCCATGGTCCGGATCGACATGTCCGAGTACGGCGAGAAGCACAGCGTCGCCCGGCTGGTCGGCGCGCCTCCCGGCTATGTCGGCTACGAGGAGGGCGGCCAGCTCACCGAGGCCGTCCGGCGGCGGCCGTACAGCGTCGTCCTGCTGGACGAGGTGGAGAAGGCGCATCCGGAGGTCTTCGACGTACTGCTCCAGGTCCTGGACGACGGCCGGCTCACCGACGGACAGGGCCGGACGGTCGACTTCCGGAACACCATCCTGATCCTGACGTCCAACCTGGGCAGCCAGTATCTGGTCGAGCCGCTGACCTCGGCGGAGGAGAAGAAGCAGCGGGTCCTGGAAGTGGTCAGGGCCTCCTTCAAGCCCGAGTTCCTCAACCGGCTGGACGATCTGGTGGTCTTCTCGGCCCTCGACCGGGACGAGCTGCGGCGGATCGCGGAGCTCCAGATCGGCCGGCTGGCGAAGCGGCTCGCGGAGCGCAGGCTCACCCTGGACGTCACGCCCGCCGCGCTCGACTGGCTCGCCGACGAGGGGAACGACCCGGCGTACGGTGCCCGTCCGCTGCGGCGGCTGGTGCAGACCGCGATCGGCGACCGGCTGGCCCGGGAGATCCTGGCGGGCGAGGTCGGCGACGGCGACACCGTACGGGTGGACCGGTTCGAGGACGGTCTGATCGTGGGCCGGGCGGAGGCGCCGGAGACGTCGGAGCCGGAGTCCGCGGCGGAGGCCGACGCGGGCTGAGCCGTACGGGGCGGGGCGCGGGGCGGGTTTACGGCCCGCCCCGCGCCCCGGCCCGGTGCCGGGCCCGGAGGGGGGTTGCGGTTCCCGCCCCGGGATGGGGGAGGATGGCGGCATCCGTACGAAGGGAAAAACAGGGTGACCATCGATCCGTCCTCGATTCCGAATTTCGGGGGCCAGCCCCAGCCGCAGGCCGCTGGACCGGCGGGCCCCGTCGTTCCCGACCAGGACCTCGTCAAGCAGCTCCTCGAACAGATGGAGCTGAAGTACGTCATCGACGACGAGGGCGACCTCGCCGCGCCGTGGGAGGAATTCCGTACGTACTTCATGTTCCGCGGCGAGAAGGAGCAGCAGGTCTTCTCCGTCCGCACGTTCTACGACCGTCCGCTGGACGTCGAGGAGCGCGACCGGATCCTGGAGAAGATCGACGACTGGAACCGCCGTACCCTGTGGCCCAAGGTCTACACGCACCTCCACGAGGACGAGGAGGGCGGCGCCTCCGTCCGGCTGATCGGCGAGGCGCAGATGCTGATCGGGATGGGCGTCAACCTCGACCACTTCGTCTCCTCCACCGTGAGCTGGGTCCAAGCGTCGATGGAGTTCGACAACTGGTTCTCCACGGAGATGGGCCTCAAGCCCGCGAGCGGCGAGGACGCCGGGTCCGACGAGGCGTGACGGTCCGGGACGGTTCGCCGACGGCAGTCCGCCGACGGCGGTCCGCCCGGTGCCCCGCGCGGCTCAGAGCGCGATCGGCGACAGCGTCAGCAGATACGTCCCGTAGCCGAACGAGAGCCCGGCCAGGGCGGCGATCACCACGATCGCCGGTCTCGGCCGGGCTCTCGTCAGTGCCAGCGCCAACGGCAGCAGCAGCGGGAACGCGGGCAGCAGGAACCTCGGCTTGGACTCGAAGAAGCCGGAGCCGCCGACCGTGATCAGTACCAGGACCGCGGTGTACACCAGCAGGGCTGCGGGCGGTCGGCCCAGGACGAACAGGACGAACAGCACCACGGCGGCGAGCACGATCAGCAGCGCCGCGGTGAGCGGCAGTACGGCGGGCCGCAGCACGATGTCCCGGACGACCCGGGCCGAACCCGCGCCGAAGTCGAAGGTGGAGGTCCAGCCCCGCTGGACGGCGAAGTAGCCGCCGAGCGGATCGCCGGTACGGAACCCCACCCACAGCACATAGCCGCACCAGCCGGCCGGGGCGAGCGCGGCGGCGGCCCAGAGCCGGGGGTCGCGGCGGGTGGCCCGCCCGGTCCTGTCGGTTTCGCCGGATCGCTCCGGGCGCGTACGGCCCCGGGCGCCGCCCCGGACGATCTCGTACGCGACGACCCAGAGCACCGCCGCGACCACGGCGATCCCGTTGGGCCGCGAAAGACCCGCGAGGACCGCCAGACCGCCGGCCCACAGCCAGCGGCGGGTCAGCAGCGCGTACAGCGTCCAGGCGGCGAATGCGGTCAACAGGGGCTCGGTGTACGCCATCGTCAGCACCACCGAGTGCGGCAGCAGCCCCCAGAGCAGTACCAGCAGCGTCGCCGCCCGGCGGCCGTACAGCCGCTCGCCCACCGCGTAGATCCCGCCCGCCGCGACCAGAGCCGCCGACCAGGAGACCAGCAGCCCCAGAGTGCCGCTCGTCACGCCCGGTACCAGCTCCGACAGCCCGCGCACCAGCGCCGGATAGAGCGGGAAGAAGGCGAGATCGCTCTGGACCGCGCCCGGCCAGTTCAGTACCCGGCCGTAGCCGTGCTCGGCGATCAGCATGTACCAGTCGGCGTCCCACGCCCGGCCGAGGATCGCCCTCGGCCGCCGCCCGATGCGCTCCGCCCAGCCGCCCATCAGCAGCAGCCCGGTCAGCCGCGCGACGGCGAACAGCCCGACGGCGGGCGCGGCCCGGCGCAGGAACCGCGTGGCGGCGTTCAGTTGGTGGGGGTTGTGCCGGGTGGCGGGCGCCGCGGTCTCGTCGAAGGTGGTCTCGGCGGACAGGGGGACACCTCCGGGCGCGGTTCGTCTCTCCGGGACAACATGCGGGGCGCGCCGGAGCAGTGCGAGCGTTGCTGCGGCGACACGCCCGTACGCGCCGCCCCCGCCACCCTTTCGGCGGTACGCCCCCATGCGCCGTGCGCCATGCCCCGGAGCGCCTCCCCGAACTACCCGGGCCGCGTCCGGCGGCTTGCTGTTGTCGGCGGCCTGCGGACCGCCTGTGGTTGCTCGCGCAGTTCCGCCCCCTACGCCTGGCGGCGTGGGGGGACCCCCAGCGCCACCTGGGTTGCCCTTCTCGCCGCCCTTGCAGAGAGGCGGGCCCTGTTCAAGGGCAGAGCTGGGGAGAGCGTTGAGGGGCGCGGGGAACTGCGCGACAAGCCCACGACGGCGGGCGGTCGCCCGACGACATTCGCCCGGCTGGGCGGGTGGCGTGGGCCTCACCCGGAGGGCCGAGGCGCTGGGGGTCCCCCCATTGCCGAAGGCATAGGGGGCGGAACTGCGCGAGCAACCACAGACGGGCCGCAGGCGGCGGAACAGTTTCCGTGGCAGACGGGTCCCCGCACCGGTGGAGGGACCCCTCAGCGGGAGGCGCGGAGGCGGGTGAGGGCCTCGTGGAGGACCTCGGGGCGCTTGCAGAAGGCGAAGCGGACGAAGGGCGCCCCGCGCGCCGGGTCGTCGTAGAAGACCGCGTTGGGGATCGCGACCACGCCTCGCCGCGCGGGCAGTTCGCGGCAGAACGCGAAGCCGTCCGTCTCGCCGAGCGGCCTGATGTCGGCGGTGACGAAGTAGGTGCCCGCCGGGCGGTGGACGCCGAAGCCCGCCTCCGCGAGCCCGGCCGTGAGGAGGTCGCGGCGGGCGCGCAGGGAGTCGCGGAGTTCGTCGTAGTAGGAGTCCGGCAGTCGCAGCGCCTCCGCGATCGCGTACTGGAAGGGGCCCCCGGAGACATAGGTGAGGAACTGTTTCGTGGTGCGGACGGCCGTGACGAGCGGGGCCGCCGCGGTGATCCAGCCGACTTTCCAGCCGGTGAGGGAGAAGGTCTTGCCGGAGCTGGAGATGGTGACGGTCCGTTCCCGCATGCCGGGGAAGCCGGCGATGGGGTGGTGCTCGCCGTCGAAGACGAGGTGTTCGTAGACCTCGTCGGTGACTACGAGGAGGTCGCGGTCGACGGCGAGTTCGGCGATCGCGGCGAGTTCGGCGTGGTCGAGGACCGTACCGGTGGGGTTGTGGGGGGTGTTGAGGAGCAGGAGACGGGTGCGGTCGGTGACGGCGGCTCGGAGTTCGTCGAGGTCGAGGTGGTACGTACCGTCGCGCGGCCGGAGGGTGACGGGGACCCGCCGTCCGCCCGCCATGGCGATACAGGCGGCGTACGAGTCGTAGTAGGGCTCCAGGGCGATCACCTCGTCCCCGGGTTCGACCAGGGCGAGCAGGGCGGCGGCGATGGCCTCGGTGGCGCCCGTGGTGACCAGGACCTCGGTATCGGGGTCGAAGGCCAGGCCGTAGCGGCGGAGCTGGTGGTCGGCGACGGCCTGCCGCAGTTCGGGGACGCCGGGGCCGGGCGGGTACTGGTTGCCGCGGCCGTCGCGGATGGCGCGTACGGCCGCCTCGCGGACGGATTCGGGGCCGTCGGTGTCGGGGAAGCCCTGGCCCAGGTTGATCGCGCCGGTCTCGGCGGCCAGTGCCGACATCTCGGCGAAGATCGTGGTCCCGAAGCCCGCGAGGCCGCGGTTGAGGAGGGGGCGGGCCGCCGGGCCCGTCGCCGGTTCCGGTGTGCGTTCGTCCATGGTCGGCATGCGGTCATCCTGGGGCGAAGCTCTGGACTTGCTCAAGTCGGCTTTCACGCGCGGCGGGGCGGGGCATCCCGGGTTAAGGAGAAGCTCGGAAGGAATGGTGAACGTCGTGGGGGTAGTCCTGGTGATCGGGGTCGCGGCCCTGGCGGTGGTGGGCTGGCTGGTGTGGATGTCCGTGCTCAAGCAGGGCAACACCCGCCCGGCCCGGCGGAGGAGCGGCTCGGACGGCGGCGGCGGTGGCTGGCTCGGCGGCGGGGACTCGGGGCACAGCTGTGGCGGCGGGGGCGGCTGCGGCGGCGGCGGGGACTGAGCCCTCGGGACCCGGGGCCCGTGGCGGGGGCCCGGCCCGGGTCCGGGGACGTAGCGGACGGTGTGTCGACCAGGGGGACCTGACGGCGGAAGCGGCTGACACGGGGCAGCCGATCCGCGACCCGGAGGCACCTGGCGGGAGGAACGGCTCTCCCGCCAGGTGCCGAAGTCGTTCCGGCGGGGCGGGCGTTGGGGCCGTCGGGTCCGCCGGGCCGGGCCGGGGCCGGGCGCCGGAAGGTTACCGTCATTCGATACTACGTGCGGATTTTCTTGAACAGGTGAACCGCAAGGCCACCCAGGGGATGGAAACCCCGCCAACTTGGGTAAAAACGCTGTGAGCCCCGCGTACTTCGTGATTCCGTTGACGCTGGAACCTGTTGGAACCGTCCAGCCTCCGGGCCGGCGCCCGGGCCCGATCAGGCGTGTCCCTTCCCTTCCGCCCCTGCCGCCCAGGGCGCCTTCAGGTCCCCATGACCACCGCCGAAGCGTGTTTGCGGAGCCCACCCATGCTCACGACCCTCCATACCGCCTACACCGATACCCGAGCCGATGACCTCGCCTGGGCACTCGGCCGGGAGCCCCTTCCCGCCCTCGCCGTGCTCGATCTCGAACTCGCCGGGGCCAAACTCCAGCTCAGGCTGCTCGGCGCCTCCCATCAGGTGCTGCTGGAGGAGGAGCAGGGCACCTGCTCCGAGACCGTGGCCTGTATGCCGGGCAGCAGAACCCCGCTCCCGCTGGGTGTCTCCGAGCGGCTGGGCGCCTGGGAGTACGAGTTCGCCGCCCGGGTCGAGACGCTCTCGGAGGGATCGTTCGCCGGGCGCGCGCAGGAGCTGCTCGCCCTGGTCGCCGACCATCCGAACTCGCTCGCCGGAACGTTTCCCGGAGATCCGAACGCCTTTACGGCGATGATGGCCCAGCGGCTCGGCCGCCAGGTCCTCTGGCGTACCTGGCACGCCTATCCGCAGGAGGGCAGGCTCGTGGTGACCCGGACCCGGGTGGGTGTGCCGGTCCGGGGCGCGAAGGCGGCCTGCTGTCCGGAGCAGGTGCTGTTGTAGTCGCAGGCGCATTTACCGGATAACCCGGGGGCGCGTACAGGGGGCGGACTGCGTTCGCACTACGGATCCACACGTGTGAGTGACAAACCGTGGATGAATCGTGACGTAGCGTTACTACATGGTGATCGACCGGCCCCCTCAGTTGTCCCCGCCGCCACCGGCCGTGCTGCCGCTGCCGGTGCGTCCGGACGCGGGCCGGTTCCTGGTTCTGCTGGGAGTCTTCGTCTGCGCCGCCTGCGGATTGGTGTACGAGCTGGAGCTGGTGGCCCTCGCCTCCTATCTGATCGGCGATTCGGTCACCCAGGCGTCCGTCGTGCTCTCCCTGATGGTCTTCGCGATGGGCGTCGGCTCCCTGCTCGCCAAGCGGCTCCGCTGCCGGGCGGCCGTCGGTTTCGGGGTGCTGGAGCTGGCGCTCGCCCTGGTCGGCGGCTGCTCGGCGGTGGTGTTGTACGCGAGCTTCGCCTGGCTCGGCGAGTCCCGGACGGTGCTGGTCGCCTTCTCCCTGGCGATCGGGGTGCTGATCGGCGCCGAGATCCCGCTGCTGATGTCCCTGATCCAGCGGATCTCCCGGCGGGACGCGGAGGGTACGGTCGCCGATCTGTTCGCCGCCGACTATGTGGGCGCGCTGGTCGGCGGGTTGGCGTTCCCGTTCCTGCTGCTGCCCTGGCTCGGCCAGCTCACCAGCGGCCTGCTGACCGGCGCGGTCAACGCGCTGGTCGGCGGCGGTCTGGTGCTCTGGCTCTTCCGCCGGGATCTGACCGCCCGTTCCCGGATCTGGCTGCTGCTCGCCAATGCCCTGGTGCTCGCCCTGCTGGCGACGGCGACCGTGCTGGTCGGCGATTTCGAGGAGGCCGCCCGGCGGGCCCTCTACGGGGACCGGGTCCGGGTCGCCGTCCAGACCGGGGTCCAGGAGGTGGTGCTGACCGGTGACGGCTCCGGGCCGCCGGATCTCTTCCTCGACGGCAGGCTCCGGGTCAGCGGCCGGGACGAGTACCGCTATCACGAGGCGCTGGTCCACCCGGCGATGAACGGCAGGCACCGGCGGGTGCTGATCCTCGGCGGCGGCGACGGGCTGGCCGCGCGGGAGGCGCTGCGCTATCCGGATGTGGAGTCGGTGACGATCGTGGAGCTGGACCCCTGGGTGGTCCGGCTGGCCCGGACGGACCGGGCGCTGGCCGCGCTCAACGACCATGCCTACGAGGACCCGAGAGTGCGGGTGGTCACGGCCGACGCGTTCGCCTGGCTGCGGGAGCCCGGCAGCGGGGTGCCCGGGGCGTACGACGTGGTGCTGGCCGATCTGCCGGACCCGGCCGCCACGGAAGGCGGCAAGTTCTACTCCCAGGAGTTCTACGGCCTGGTCGCCGGGATCCTGGCGCCGAAGGGGCGGCTGGCGGTGCACGCGGGCCCGCTGGAGGGCCGCAGACGCGCCTACTGGACGGCGGAGGCGACGCTGCGCGCCGCCGGTTACGGCACCAGCCCGTACCGGGTCGGGACCGGCGGGCCCGCCGCCGGAAGCGGCGGAAGCGGTGGAAGCGGCGGGTTCAACGAGGACTTCCAGACGCTGGGCGCGGGGTCGGCACCGGACGACTGGGGGCTGCTGCTGGCAGCGTCCGGCGGCCGGGCGCCCCGGCTGGCCCTCGGCCCGGACGCCCCCGTACTGCGGTCGCTGACGGACGCGGATCTGCTGGCGGACGCCTGGGACGCGGAGCGGACCCGGCTGACCGGGCTGCCGCCGTCGACGCTCGTCCATCCGCGCTACACCGGCTGAGGCGGCTGGCCCGGGGACCGCGAGCGGCAGACGGCGGACGGGCGCCGTGGGTAGGCTCGGTTGCCATGGAGCATGAGGTGTTCGTTCCGGTTCCGGCCGAGACCGTACGAGGGGTGCTCGGCGACCCCGTACGGGCGGCGCGCTGCGTCCCCGGCTTCCGGCCCGACGCGGATCAGGGGACAGAGGCGGGGGCGGGGGCGCGGGGCGTCCCGGGGCGGCTGAAGATCCGGGTCGGCAGCCATACCATCACCTACCGGGGCACCCTGCGGATCGCCGGGCACGACGGCGAGTTCACGGTGGACGGCGACGGTACGGAGGCCCGGGGCGACGGGTCCGCGCGGATCGCGCTGACGTTGCGTACGACGGCGGTCGAGGGCGGAACGGACCTCGCGTTCGCCGGGAGCGTGGCGTCGGAGGGACGGCTGGCGGAGGCGTCGGACGCGGCGCGCGAATCGGCGGCGCGTCGTCTGCTGGACCGTTTCGCCGAGGCGGTCGCGGCGGAGTCGGCGGCCGGTGCGGTCGATGGTGACGGCGGTGACGACGAGGCCGGAGACGGTGGTGACGGTGCTCCGAACGCCGTGGCGCCCGAGGCCGGTTCGGACGGCGGCGACGATGTCGTCGACGGCGAAGGCGCGGACGGTGATGTCGTCGACGGCGAAGGCGACGGTGACGGCGAGGTCGACGGGCGGCGGGACGAGGGTGTCGCGTACGAGGCGGTCGTACCGCCCGTACCGCCGCCGGGGCTCGCGGACGAGCTGACCGGTCCCGTCGGCGACGAGCCCGTAGCCGAGGCCGCGCACGCCCGGCGCACGATGATCGGCCGCAGCGCCGAGGAGGTCGACCACGCTCCGCCGCGCGGCAGATACGCGCCCCGCCCCGCGCCCGACGCGGGCCGGGCCGGGCCGCCCGCCCGCTGGCTGGTCCCCGCCGCGGCGGTGGCACTGGCCTCGGCGATCGCCGTCACGCGGGTACTGCGCCGCCGCCGGAGCGGGTAGCCGTACCGGGCCCGTCGGCTGCCGCGCCGGTGGCGGTCCCGTTAGGGTCGAGGGGTGATCAGCAGTGATGAGGGTGTCCGGCTGCGCGCCGGTGATGTCGAGGTGGGGATCGCCCCGGAGCACGGCTGCCGGGTGACGAACCTGGTCATCGGGGGGACGGAGGTACTCCGCCAGGGCGAGCGGTACGGCTCGTTCCCCATGGTGCCCTGGTGCGGCCGGGTGGACCGGGGCCGGTTCCGTAACGGAGCCGTACAGCACCGGCTTCCGCTCAACGCCGATCCCCACGCCATCCACGGCACCGGCCGCGACACGGCCTGGCGGACCCGGCGGGCCGACGACACGGGCGCCGTGTTCACGTACGAGCTGGCCGACCCGTGGCCGTACCCGGGTCTCGTCACCCAGGTCTTCGAGCTGACGGAGTCGTCGCTGACCACGACCATCGCCGTCGAGGCGCACGAGGACTCGTTCCCCGCGCAGGCGGGCTGGCATCCGTGGTTCCTGCGCCGGATCGGCGGGGTCGACGCGGAGCTCTCCTTCGCCCCCGCCTGGCAGGAGGAACGCGGCGCGGACCATCTGCCGACGGGCCGCCGGATCGACCCCGGGCCGGGCCCGTGGGACGACTGCTTCGGGATGCCCGACGGGGTGGACGCCACCCTCACCTGGCCCGGTGTGCTGGAGCTGAAGGTCACCAGCCGGGCCGAGTGGGTCGTGGTCTACGACGAGCAGCCGGAGGCGATCTGTGTGGAGCCGCAGTCCGGCCCGCCGAACGGGCTGAACACCCTGCCCCGGCTGGTCACCCCGATCGATCCGCTGGAGACCGCTACGACCTGGTCGTGGCGCCGTCCGTGAGAAGGGCCCAGGCGGGCGTTTCAGACCGTTTCTTTCGGATCAGTCCGGATCGGTGAGCGGGGTCTGGTGCGTGCGATCGCGCGGCGGGGGAGGGAGTCCACGCGGAGCGTCGACGACTGACGGCAGCGCGGCGAGTGCGCGTGCCAGGGCACGCGCGCCCGGCGAGATCCGGAAGAGACGGCCTAAGCTCGGGGCATGACTGACGTACGCGCTGACCTGCTCCAGCAGATCAAGGACAAGGCCGTGGTGCACGGCAAGGTGACCCTCTCCTCGGGCATCGAGGCCGACTACTACGTGGATCTGCGGCGGATCACGCTCGACGGTGCCGCCGCCCCCCTGGTCGGGCGGGTCATGTCGGATCTCACCGCCGGCCTCGACTTCGACTGCGTCGGCGGGCTGACTCTGGGCGCCGACCCGGTGGCGGCCTCGATCCTGCACGCCGCGGCGGCCGACGGGCGCCGGGTGGACGCCTTCGTGGTCCGTAAGGCCGCCAAGGCGCACGGGATGCAGCGCCGGGTGGAGGGCCCCGACATCAAGGGCCGCCGCTGCCTGGTCGTGGAGGACACGTCGACGACCGGCGGGTCCCCGCTGACGGCGGTCGAGGCCGTGCGCGAGGCCGGGGGCGAGGTCGTCGCGGTGGCGACGATCGTGGACCGGGCGACGGGCGCGGGCGAGAAGATCAGCACGACGGCCGGGGTGCCGTATCTGTACGCGTACTCCCTCGACGAGTTGGGCCTGGACTGAGCCGTACCCCTGGGCTGAGCCGTACGGGGTCGGCGCACCGGCCGCCCCGGGGCCCGGGGCGGCGGTCGTTTCGGGCCGGTTCCGGATCGGCGGCGCACCGGGGTCGTACCGGGTTTTTCGCCCCCCGTTCCGGCCGGGCCTCGGGCTGCTCCGGGGCCCCGCCGCGGGGCGTCGCCGTGATCCGGACAGCCGTGTGACCTGCCCGGGGGACAGCTCGTACGTATGCCCGCAGACCGGGCGGCGGCCCTCTTCCGGAGTCTGCGAAGATAGGGGCCGACGATGACGTCGCCCCAAGGTCAGGGCCCGCACATACGCAGAACCGCAGACATCCAAGGAGCGGACAGATGCCCATCGCAACCCCCGAGGTCTACAACGAGATGCTCGACCGGGCGAAGGCAGGCAAGTTCGCCTACCCGGCGATCAACGTGACCTCCTCCCAGACTCTCCACGCGGCCCTGCGCGGCTTCGCGGAGGCCGAGAGCGACGGCATCGTCCAGATCTCCACCGGCGGTGCCGAGTTCCTGGGCGGCCAGCACAACAAGGACATGGTCACGGGCGCGGTCGCGCTCGCCGAGTTCGCGCACATCGTCGCCGCCAAGTACGACGTGAACATCGCGCTGCACACGGACCACTGCCCGAAGGACAAGCTGGACACGTACGTCCGCCCGCTGATCGCGGTCTCCGCCGAGCGTGTCGCGGCCGGCCGGAACCCCCTCTTCCAGTCGCATATGTGGGACGGCTCCGCCGAGAACCTGGCCGACAACCTGGCCATCGCCGCCGAGCTGCTGCCGCAGGCCGTCGCCGCCAAGATCATCCTCGAGGTCGAGATCACCCCGACCGGCGGCGAGGAGGACGGCGTCACCCACGAGATCAACGACGAGCTGTACACGACGGTCGAGGACGCGCTGCGCACCGCCGAGGCGCTCGGCCTGGGCGAGCAGGGCCGCTACCTGCTGGCCGCCTCCTTCGGCAATGTCCACGGCGTCTACAAGCCGGGCAATGTCGTGCTCCGGCCCGAGCTGCTGAAGGACCTCCAGCAGGGCGTGGGCGAGAAGTACGGCAAGACGTCGCCGTTCGACTTCGTCTTCCACGGCGGCTCGGGCTCCACCGTCGAGGAGATCGCCACCGCGCTCGACAACGGTGTGGTGAAGATGAACCTCGACACGGACACGCAGTACGCGTTCACCCGGCCCGTCGCGGCGCACATGTTCAAGAACTACGACGGTGTGCTGAAGGTCGACGGCGAGGTCGGCGACAAGAAGACGTACGACCCGCGGACCTGGGGCAAGCTGGCCGAGGCGGGCATGGCCCAGCGCGTGGCCGAGGCGTGCGCGGCGCTGCGTTCGACGGGTACGCGGATCAAGTAACCCGCACCGGCCGGACCGGCACTGCCCGGACCGGCACCCGGCCGGACCCGCACCGGCCGACAGCGGATTTCGCGGCGGTTTCCGCGGCGGTTTTGTACGGGAAGGCCCGGCGCTCCTTCGGGGGTGCCGGGCCTTCCCGTGTGCCGAGCTGTTCGGGATACCGACTGTCGTCCCTGGTCAGGGGCTTGGGCAGGGGTCTGGCGGGGCTGGTGCGCGGGTTATCCACAGGGGTCGCGGGGGTCGCGGGGCGCTGGGATGATCCGGATATGGACGCGGAAGCGGGGGACGAGAAGGGCCTGGCCGCGGGCCGGGACGGCCCGGGAGGGCCTGCGCCGGGCGGTGCCGGTGATGCCGCCGGGGGCGGGGTCCGGTTGTCGACGGCCGCGGGGCGGTGGGTCGTCCTGACGACGGTCCTCGGCTCCAGCATGGCCCTGCTGGACTCGACCGTGGTCAATGTCGCCCTGCCCCATATCGGTGACGACCTGGACACGGACCTGGCCGACCTCCAGTGGACCGTCAACGCCTACATGCTGACCCTGGCCGGGCTGATCCTGCTCGGCGGCGCGCTCGGCGACCGTTACGGGCGGCGGAAGGTCTTCGTCGTCGGAGTGGTCTGGTTCGCCCTGGGGTCGCTGCTCTGCGGTATCGCGCCCGACGCCGGGTTCCTGATCGCGGCCCGCGCCCTTCAGGGCATAGGCGGCGCGCTGCTCACACCGGGCTCGCTGGCGATCATCCAGGCGAGCTTCCATCCGGACGACCGGGCCCGGGCGGTGGGCCTCTGGTCGGGCTTCGGCGGTGTGGGCGCGGCGATCGGGCCGTTCGTCGGCGGCTGGCTGGTCGACGGGCCCGGCTGGCGGTGGATCTTCCTGATCAATGTGCCGCTCGCCGCGATCTGTGTGCCCGTCGCCCTGAGATACGTCCCCGAGACCCGTGACCCCGCGGCGCGTACCGGGCGCTTCGACGTACTGGGCGCGGTGCTGGGCGCGGGGGCGCTGGCCCTGGTGACCTATGCGCTGATCGCCGCCGAGTGGTGGCCGGGGGTGCTCGGGGTGCTGGTCGCGGTGGTGTTCATCCTGGTGGAGCGGCGGACGAGGAACCCGATGCTGCCCTTGACGATCTTCCGCTCGCGGATGTTCACCGTGGTCAATGCGGTGACGCTCTGTGTGTACGCGGCATTCGGAGGCTTCTTCTTCCTGGCCGCGCTCCAGCTCCAGGTCGTCTCCGGCTACTCGGCGCTGGGCGCCGGGTTGGCGCTGCTGCCGACGACCCTGCTGATGCTGCTGTTCTCGGCGGCCTCGGGTGAGCTGGCGGAGCGGACGGGGCCACGGCTGCCGCTGACGGTGGGGCCGCTGCTCTGCGCGGCCGGGATGCTGCTGATGCTCCGGGTGGGTCCGGACGCCTCCTATGCGGTGGATGTGCTTCCGGGGCTGATCGTTCTGGGGGTGGGGATGGTGGCCCTGGTCGCCCCGCTGACGGCGACGGTGCTCTCGTCGGTGCCGACCTCCCGGGCGGGGATAGCCAGCGGGGTCAACAACGCGGCGGCCCGGGCGGCGGGCCTGGTGGCGGTGGCGGCGCTGCCGCTGCTGGTCGGGATGGGTCCGGAGGCGTACCGCTCGGCGACGCAGTTCGACACGGCCTTCGACCGGGCGATGCCGATCTGTGCGGGGGTGCTGGTGGTGGGTGCTCTGGTGGCGGCGGTCTGGATCCGCCGTCCGAAGGCGCCGTGCGCCCATCCGGAGTGCCGGGTCAACTGTGGGGTGGGGGCGCCCCCGCTGGAGACCGGCGGCACCCGCGAGGCGAGACGGGCCGAACCGGAAGGAGGGGGGTGAGGGGCGGGTCCGGGGCCGGGTTGTCGGTGGGCCGGGCGGGTCGTGTCCGGTCGGTGAGGCGAGGGGAGTCCTGCGGATTCGGTACGGCGCCGGGCCCGGAGCGCCAGTACGGCACCGGCCGCCGCCACCACGCCCACCGGTCCGGGTGAGGTGAGACGGGGTCAGGGCCGGGGCGGGGTGCCGGTGTTCGTGCCGGTGCTGGTGGCGCCGCCGGTGGCTGTGGCTACGGCTGTCGCGTCGAGGAGATAGCGCTCGGCGAGCGGATGCGGATTCCGGGCGGGGATCGCCAGGCGTACGGCGACCCTGGGGGCGTTCTTCAGCCGTAGCGGGCGCAGATTGGGGTGGCGCAGACGGCGGATGACGGGCTCGGTGGCGATACCCACGCCGTGGCCCGCCGCGACGGACTCCAGCCATTCGTCGACGTTGTCGGCGTGGCAGGCGAGTTCGGGGCGGTGGCCGGAGGGCCAGAGTCCGGGGTGGGTGGTGCCGGTGACGGTGTCGACGACCAGGGGGAGGTGGGCGAGTTCGGTCCACTCCACGACGCGGCGGCCGGTGAGCCGGGTACCGTCCCGGGCGACGACGGCCATCCGGGGTTCGTGCAGCAGGACCCGGCTCCGTACCGGCGCTTCGGGCGGGATCTCACCGCGGACCACCGCGATGTCGCAGGCCCCGGCGTCGAGTCCGGCCAGTGGGGTGTCCTTGCGGACCAGCCGGACCCCGGCGCCGGTGGCCCGCTCGAAGGCGGCGGTCAGTCCGGCGCAGACGGCCGGGAGCTGGGCGGTGAAGCCCAGCCGGAGCAGGGCGCCGTCCGCCGTGCCGCGCAGCGCCGAGTCCAGGCCGCCGAGGAGCGGGGTCAGCTCGTCCCGCAACCGGCGTCCGGCGTCGGTCAGTTCGACGGACCGGGTGGTCCGGGCGAGCAGCCGGGCGCCGAGGGACTCCTCCAGGGCGCGCACGGTCCGGGTGAGGGCGGGCTGGCCGATGCCGAGCCGGGCCGCGGCGTGGGTGAAGTTCAGCTCGTCGGCGACGGCGAGGAAGCCGCGCAGATGCCGGAGTTCGACGGTGGACAGATCCATGCCTCCCAAGCATAAACACGCCGTCCGGGGCATTTCCCCGGTGGACCGGAGCCCGCCTACGTTTCCGGTCGGCCGGTCGCCGTGGAGCGGCCGTTCGGACAGGTCTTCCGGCACCAAGGGGAGTGAACAGGGCCGTGCGCAGAATCTGGTTGTTGATCCTGGGAGCGTTCACGCTGGGGCTCGACGCGTATGTGATGGCCGGTCTGCTGCCGGTCGTGGCGGACGACCTCGATACGACGGTGTCGATGGCCGGGCAGATGGTCACCGCGTACACCCTGGCGTACGCGGTGAGCGCGCCGCTGGTGGCGGGCCTGCTGTCGGGGACGCGGCCCGGGGTGCTGCTGGTCGTCGCGCTCGCCGTGTTCACCCTCGGGAACGCGGTCACGGCGGTCAGTACCTCGGTCGCCGTACTGCTCGGCTCCCGGGTGATCGCCGGGGCCGGGGCGGGGGTCTTCTCGGCACTGGCCACCGCCGGGGCGTCGGCGCTCGCCCCCGAGGGGCGGCAGGGCCGGGCGCTCGCCCTGGTGATGGGCGGGATGAGCGCCGGGACGGTACTCGGCGTGCCGGTCGGGGTGCTGGTCGCGGAAGAGGCGGGCTGGCGGGCCACGATGTGGCTGGTCACCGGGCTCGGGGTGGTCGCCCTGGCGGGCCTGTGCGTCCGGCTGCCGCGGATCCCGGCGAGTCCCGGGGTGCCGATACGGGCCAGGTTCGGCGCGCTCACCGACCGGCGGGTGGCGCCGGTCGTCGGTGTCTCCTTCCTGGCCGCCGTCGCCAGCCTCGGGCTCTACACCTACCTCGCGCCGGTGCTGGGCGCGGCGGGTGTCGACGCGGGCGGGACCGCCCCGTATCTGTGGGCGTGGGGTATCGGCGGCGTCCTGGGCAGTGTCGTGGCCGGACCGCTGCTGGACCGTACGGGCCGGGCGGCGGCGCTGGTCACCGCCGTACTGGTGGTGCTGGTACTCGCCGAGGGCGCGCTGCCGCCGCTCGGCGCGGCGGCCTTCCCCGCCCTCGTGCTGTGGGGTGCGGCGGGCTGGGCCCTGCAAGTGCCCCAGCAACAGCGGCTGCTGGCGCTGCGGGGCGGCGACGGGGACGCGACGGTCGCCCTCGCGCTGAACAACTCCGCGCTCTATCTCGGCAGTGCGATCGGCTCGGGCCTGGGCGGTCTGGCGCTCGCGGGCGGTCTGCCCGCCGAGCGGCTGCCGTGGCTGGCGGCGGGGGTCGCCGTGCTCGGTCTGGGCCTGCATCTGGCGGCGGGCCGCCGGGCTCCCCGTGGCGGCGCGCCGGGCCGGGGGCCGGAAGGTGCGCCGGGCCGGGAGCCGGAAGGTGCGCCGGAACGGGTGTCGGGCCGGGAGCCGGAGGGGTCGCGTTGACCACGGGTGATGATGCGTCAGGGGCGGGCCGTGGTCGCGGTGGTGGGGATCGGCGGGATCTCGGCGTGCCGGATCCGGTAGCCGCCCTCCGTCACCCGGGAGAAGGGGGCGGGTGCCTGGCAGGTGCCCGTACCGCCCACCTGGCCGTCGGCGTCGGTACCGCCGTCGACATTGACGACGCCCCAGCTGAAGCCGAGCCGCGCCGGGGCGCCGCGCTCGCCCTGCTGGAAGCTGATGCCGACGCGCTTGCCGACCCGTTCGACGTTGGTCTCGCGGATGATCGCGGTGACGGTCGCCGTCTTCCCGCCCGTCGACACGCAGTCGATATCGGCGACCGCCCAGCCGGTTTCGCCGGTGTCGGGGTTGTAGTGGCTGTAGCGGAGCGTGCCCTCGCCGTCCGTCGGCATTCCGGTGGGCAGTCCGGGCAGCGGCTTGCCGTACGGCACGGCCACGGCGTCCACCTCGAAGCGGATGGTGTCCTTCGGCCGGAGCGTGAAGTGGATCCGCCCCTTGCCCTTCACGCTCGCGGCGGGGCCCTTGCGGGAGGTGCCCTGAGTGTTGGAGACAGAAGCGACCGGGGTGACCGGAGCGGCGGTTGCGGTGGCGGCGGGGTTCGCGGCGCGGTCGGCGCGGTCGGCGGCTGTGCCGGAGCCGTCGGCGGCCGTGGAGGCGCTGACCGTCCCCGTGAGAAGGGCGGCGGTGGCACAGGCGAGGGCGACGGTACGGGTGGAGGTGAGGTGCTTCCGCATTGATGACTCCCGTTGCTGGAGGGGCGGTTGTTCGATGTGAGAAGCCTCGCCCCTGACCGGTGTCCGGGCCCATCCGCCGATCGGCAGAGAGCCGGGGCCGGGTGGACCGGGGCGACTGTGCCGTTCGGGGGAGGCGGGCGGGCTCGTAGGCTGAGCCCCACCGACGGGGGACGGAGGGGAACGATGACGGGTGCCGACGGGCCCTGGAACGCACTGGTCGTGGCGCCGGCCGTCGGCTGTGTGAGCACGATCGGCTGGGCCGCGGCCCGGCCGGCGGCGGCCCGGCTGAGGGCCGACCGGGGCTCCGGCGGAACCGGTGGGGAAGGTCGCGGGCTCGCGGCCGTTCGGTCCGGAATCGCTCCCGCGACCGCCGGGTGCGCGCTGCTCTCCCTGGCCGCGACGTTCGCCGTTCCGGCGGCTTCCGGGGAAGAGGCCCGGTCCGCGTGGAGCCTGGCCGAGGCCGGGCTGCTGCTGGTGCTGATCGCGGCCGTGGTCCGGCTCGCGCCGCGCCGCCGGGCCGGGTACGCAGTCCCGCTCGCCGCCCTCGCGGTCTGTCTCTGGCCGGTGCCGTCCCTGACCGACGGTTCCTGGGCGGAGGTCGTCGCCGTGATGGTGTTCTGGCTGCTGCCGGTGGGCGGGGCCCTCGCGGTCGGCGGCTATCCGCGCCGGGCGGCGGCCCGGCGCCGCGCCGCGGTCGACACGGCCCGCCGGGAGCAGCGGCTGCGGCTCTCCCGCGATCTGCACGACTTCGTGGCCCACGACATCAGCGGGATCGTGGTGCAGGCGCAGGCCGCGCGGTTCGTCGCCGAGTCCGACCCGGGGGCGGCGCTGCTCGCCCTGGAACGGATCGAACGGGCCGGGCTGAACGCGCTGGCGTCCATGGACCGTACGGTCGCGATGCTCCGCGACCGGTCCGCCGACGGTACGGGCGGCTCCGCCGACACCCCGCCGCCCGGCCCGGAACTGCTGCCCCGGCTGGTCGCCGACTTCGGCACGGCCGGGGCCGGGGGGTCCGGGGCCTCGGGCGGCTCCGGACGGCCCGGTGCGATGGAAGCCGTACTGGACGCCGACGAGGACGCGCTGGCCGCACTGGACCGGGAGGCGGGAGCGGCGGCGTACCGGATCGTCGTGGAGGCGCTGACCAACGTCCGGCGGCACGCGCCGGACGCGACCCGGGTGACGGTACGGGTCCACCGCGCCCCGGCCGGGGTCGCGGTCTCCGTCACCGACGACGGTACGGGCGGCGGCCCCACGCGCTTCCGGCTGCCGCGCAGGTCCCGGGACGCGGGCGGACTCGGCCTGCCCGCCCTCACCGAACACGTCACGGCGCTCGGCGGCACGCTCACGGCGGGCCGGGCGCCCGGGACGGCGGCGGGGGGACCGGGCGCGGGCTGGTGTCTGACCGCCGTTTTCCCGGCCGACGCCGACGCCGACGCCGACGCCGACGCCGTTGTCGTTGTCGTTGCCGAGGATTCCGCCCCCGCCGCCGGATCACCGCCCGCCGGCCTCCCGGCCCCGTACGCCCAGCCCTGAAAGGCCCGCCATGACGACCAGTGCCGCCACCGGACCGGCCGCCGACCGGACCGGCCCCACCCGGATCCTGCTCGCGGACGACCAGGACGACGTACGCAGCGGATTCCGGCTGATCCTCGGCTCCCAGCCGGACATGACGGTGGTCGGCGAGGCCGCCGACGGCCTCACCGCCGTCGCCCTGGCCCGGGAACTCCGTCCCGACCTGGTCGTCGCCGACATCCGGATGCCCGGCCTCGACGGCCTGGAGGTCACCCGCCGCCTCGCGGGCCCCGACGTCCCCGATCCCGTACGGGTCCTGATCGTCACCACCTTCGACCACGACGACCAGGTACGTTCGGCGCTGCGCGACGGCGCGTGCGGCTTCCTGCTGAAGAGGTCGGGCCCGGGGCTGCTGATCGAGGGGGTACGGGCGGCGATGTCGGGCGACGTCCTGATCAGCCCCCAACTGACGGCCGGCCTCCTCCGGCCCCCGGCCGCGTCCGCGCCGTCGCTACCCGCCCGGGAGGACTCCCCGCTGACGGCCCGCGAGGCGGAGATCGTCCGGCTGGTCGCGGACGGTCTGACCAACGCGGAGATCGGTTCGGCGCTCTTCATCACCCCCGGCACGGTGAAGACGCACGTCGCGAACATCCAGGCCAAATTGGCAGTCCGCAACCGGGTAGGCATCGCGGCCTGGCACTTCGACCGGGGCTAGGGCGTGCCTTGTGGATCTTGCCGGGCCCGACTTCCGAGGCGGGGCGTGTCGGCGTCGGGCGACTGGGTAGGCGGGCAGCCTGAGTCCTTCCGAGGGGAAGGACCGCGCACGACCTTGTGGTCCGGTGTCGTCGCCTCCCGGCGACCGCGACGCCGCCGCATACCCGGAAGGAGACCCGCGTGATCATCGCAATTATCGGTGTCTGTGCCGCTCTGGCCGTCCTGGGCTTCCTCGTCCCCCGCCTCTCCCGCCACCCGGAACGCGGCACCCAGCGCACCCTCGGGGCCGGATCCCGCCTGGGCGGCAAGGCCCCGGGAATCCTCGGCCGCCTGCTCAGCAAGCCGTTCCGCAGCAGCTCCCGGGCCGTGGGGCGGAGCGGATCCGCCGGGCGGCGGGCCCGCCGCCGCCTGCCCTTCTGACGACCGCACACCACCCGGGCCGGGGGACGGTGACCGCGTACGCGCGCACCGGACTCCGCTCGCACATCCGGTCCGGCGCGTGCGAAGCCCTGACGTACGGCGCCTACTGCCGGGCGATCCCGGCCGGGTCGAGCTTCATCGGGAACGGCCCGTCGATCGTGGTGACGGTGCCCGGGAGCGCGATGACCCGCTCGGCGTACCTGCCGTTGTCCAGCTCCGAGACGATCAGACGCGGAGCGGGGTCGAACTCCAGCCGCCAGTAGTGCGGAATGGCGGCCTCGGCGTAGAGCAGTGGTTCGACCTTGCGGTCCATGGTCTTGTTGCCGGGCGAGACGAGTTCGACCACGAGCTGTACGGCTTCGGCGTCGATACTCACCGCGTCCTCGGCCGTCGCGCCCGCGTCGGCCACGACGATGTCCGGGACCGCCAGCCCGGAGGGCAGGGTGACGTTGATCGCCTCCAGGACCTCGACCGGCGCACTCGCCGCCTGCGCGGCGGCCTCGAGCGCCACATGGAGCCGGAAGCTCGCACGCTGATGGCGCAGCCCCGGCGCCGGGGACGTCACGAGGGATTCCCCCAGCAGCTCGTAGCGCACGGAACGGTCCTCGGGCAGGGCCAGGACATCCGCGACGGTCCAGGGACCATGGTGCTCCATAGAGCTGGCAACGCTCACTCCTCCGCCTCCTGATGGCCGGCACGTCCAAGTGTGCCGGGGTCGGCCGAGCGATGTCTTGAAGAGTCCGGTAGAGCGGGCGGGCAGCCCTTGGTCCGCGCCCCCGCCCCGTGCCCGGGGTCGCCGCGGGGGTGGGGGAGACTGGGCGTATGGCCATTCATGAGAATCTCCTCGGGGGTCCGCCCCCCACCCTGCTGCCCGACGAGGCCGGGCCCCGTGAGGCGCTCGCCGCCGGGACCGCGCCCGTGGACGTCGCCGCTCAGTACCCGACCTCGTCGCTGGCCTGGGCGCTGCTCGCGGACGACGCCTTCGAGGCCGGGCGGGTCGTGGAGTCGTACGCGTACGCCCGGACCGGGTACCACCGGGGGCTCGACGCCCTGCGCCGCAGCGGCTGGAAGGGACACGGGCCCGTGCCGTGGGAGCACGAGCCGAACCGGGGCTTCCTGCGCGCCCTGCACGCCCTCGCCCGGGCCGCGGGCGCCATCGGCGAGAAGGCGGAGTACGAGCGCTGCTCGCAGTTCCTGCGGGACTCGTCGCCGCTCGCCGCGGACACGCTGGGCTGAGGCCGAGACGGTTCGTCTCGTTCGGGGCGCCGGGTTTGAGGTCCGGTGCCCCGTGCGGTTCCGCCTGGTTCCGCGCGGAGATATCTGGAGGGGACACGGGTCCGCGTCTAGGATGCGCTCGGGGACCGGAGCTCCCACCACCAACAGGAAGGGGCGGACCGCTACCCGGACACATCGAGGAGACGCGATGTCCCAGTCCGCTGCGCACGACTCCCCGGCGCGTGAAGCCACCGCGCCCACCGCACCCGCCGATGGTGCCGTCGAGGACGCGCCGACCGTCGACTTCGCGGGGACCACCCCGTACGAGGACTACGTCCAGGCCGATGTCCTCACCCATTTGCAGCATCCCCTCTCCGACGACCCCGGCGAGATGGTCTTCCTCGTCACCACCCAGGTCATGGAGTTGTGGTTCACCGTCGTCGTCCACGAGTGGGAGACCGCGACCGCCGCGCTCCGCCGTGACGACGTGCCCGTCGCCATAGCCGCCCTCAAGCGTTCGGTACGCGAGCTGGAGGCGCTCAACGCGTCCTGGCGGCCCCTCGGACAGCTCACCCCCGCGCAGTTCAACTCCTACCGGGGCGCCCTCGGCGAGGGTTCGGGCTTCCAGTCCGCGATGTACCGGCGGATGGAGTTCCTGCTCGGCGAGAAGTCCGCGTCGATGCTGGTCCCGCACCGGGGCGCGCCCCGGGTCCACGCCGAGCTGGAGAAGGCGCTGGCCGAGCCCAGCCTCTACGACGAGGTGCTGGCGCTGCTGGCCCGGCGCGGCAAGGCGGTCCCGGCCGAGGTGCTCGACCGCGATCCGGACCGCCGGTACGAGTCGCACGAGGCCGTCGAACGGGTCTGGTCGGAGATCTACCGCGAGCCGGACCGGGACGAGGAGCTGGTACGGCTCGGGGAGGCGCTGACGGATGTCGCCGAACTGGTCTGGCGCTGGCGCAACGACCATCTCGTGGCGACCCGGCGCGCGATGGGCGCCAAGACGGGGACGGGCGGCTCCGCCGGGGTGGCCTGGCTGGAGAAGCGGGCCCGCCGCAATGTCTTCCCCGAGCTGTGGACGGCGCGCAGCCATGTCTGAGCCCCGTACGACCTCCGTCGCCCCGGCTGTCCCGGATGTCCCGCAGCCCAGCGCCGAGCCCGTCGTACCCGCCGCTTCCGTACGCGACGCGCTGCGGGACCGGGCCGCCCGGCTCGACGGCGCCGACCCGCTCCGGTTCGCCCGGGACCGCTTCGCCCTCCCCGACGGCGTCGTCTATCTTGACGGCAACTCCCTCGGCGCGCTCGCCGCCCACGTCCCCGCCCGGCTCGCCGATGTCATCGGCCGCCAGTGGGGCGAACTGGGCATCCGGTCCTGGACCGAGAGCGGCTGGTGGCAGGCGCCCGAGCGGATCGGCGACCGGATCGCGCCCCTCGTCGGGGCCGCGCCGGGTCAGCTCGTGGTCGGCGATTCGACCAGCGTCAACGTCTTCAAGGCCGTGGTCGGCGCGGCCCGGCTGGCGGGCGACGGGCGTACGGACGTCCTGGTGGACGCCACCACGTTCCCCACGGACGGCTATATCGCCGCGTCGGCGGCCCGGCTGACCGGGCACCGGATCGTCCCGGTCGACCCCGCCGACCCGGCCGCCGTCGGCCGGGCGCTGGGCCCGCGGACCGCGGCCGTACTCCTCAACCATGTCGACTACCGCTCCGGCCGCCGCCACGACCTGCCCGGCCTGACGGCCGCCGTCCACGAGGCGGGCGCCCTCGCCGTCTGGGACCTCTGCCACAGCGCCGGGGCCCTGCCGGTGGACCTCGACGCCCACGGCGTGGACCTGGCCGTGGGGTGTACGTACAAATATCTGAACGGCGGCCCCGGCGCCCCCGCGTTCCTCTATGTCGCCGCCCGCCACCAGGCCGCCTTCGACTCGCCGCTGCCGGGGTGGAACGGGCACGCGGAGCCGTTCGCGATGACACCGGGGTACGAGCCCGCGGCCGGGATCGGGCGCGGCCGGGTCGGGACGCCCGACATCCTCTCCCTACTGGCGCTCGACGCGGCGCTGGACGTCTGGGACGGGGTCGGGATCGATGCCGTACGGGCCAAGAGCCTGGCCCTGACCGACTTCTTCCTGGAGTGCGCGGCGGCGTACGCGGGCCTCGCCGGAACCGGTCCCGAGGGTGGTGACGCCCGGCTGCGGTCTCTGACGCCGGAGCGGCACGAGGAGCGCGGCAGCCAGATCGCGCTCTCCTGCCCCGGGACGGCACCCGCCGTGATGGACCGGCTGATCGCCCGTGGCGTGGTCGGGGATCTGCGCGGCCCGGACGTCCTGCGGTTCGGGTTCACCCCGCTGTATACGGGCTTCGCGGATGCGGAGCGCGCGGCGGGCGTACTCGCGGAGGTACTGGCGGAAGTGGCGGCGGAGCCGGTGGCGGCCGAGTAGGACGGTGGCGGCGGCCGGGCCTTCGAACAGGGCGCCCGGGCCGCCGGAAGGAGCCCTTCCGGCGGCCGTTCGGGCGTCCTCGGGGACGGCCGCCCCTTCGGTGGTACCGTCCCGCTGACCAGGTCGTTCCAGCGGTACAAGTCCGCGTGAACATCGGAGGGTTGGAACCGCATGGCGGAATCCAGCGTGCCGGACCCGAGCCGGCCGGAACCGAACACCCCCGAGGCCGCCGCCGTCGAACGGGACGCGGCCGAGGAGAAGTCGGCGTTCGCGCATCCGGCCGTCGACCCCGACGCGACGGAGGCGTACGGCCCGCACCCGGACCAGATCGTCGACTTCCACGCGCCCCGGGGCGGCGGCCCGGACCACCCCGAGGGGGCGGGCGGGGCGCCGCTGGTCGTGGTCTTCCACGGAGGCGCGTGGCGTACCCCGTACGACCGTCGGCACATCAGCCCGTTCGCGGACTTCCTGGCCCGGCGGGGGTTCGCGGTGGCGAACGTCGAGTACCGCAGGGGACGGGACGTCCCCGCTCCCCGCACGGGCCCCGAGGGCGGTCCGGTCGCCGGACGCTGGCCGGAGACCTTCGACGACGTCGCCGCTGCGATGGACGCCCTGCCGGAGCTGGTGGCCCGGGCGCTGCCCGGTACCGACATTCGCCGGACCGTCCTCACCGGCCACTCCGCGGGCGGCCAGCTCGCGCTCTGGGCGGCGGCACGCCACGTACTGCCCCGGGGCAGCGCCTGGCGCCTGGACCGCGCACCCGAACTGCGCGGAGTGGTGGCACTCGCCCCGATCGCCGACTTCGACCGGGCCACGGCGCTCGACGTATGCGGCGGCGCGGTCCGCCAACTCCTCGGCGCCGAGGACGACGAGGCGGCGGCGCGGCGCGCGGAGGCCGACCCGGCGCTGCTGCTGCCGACGGGCATCGCGACGACCGTGGTCCAGGGGTACGACGACATCGTCGTACCCCCGCCGGTCGCCGAGGCGTACGCCGACGCGGCGGCCCGCGCGGGCGAAACGGTGGGCCTGACACTCCTGGCGGAGGTGGGCCACTTCCCCCTGATCGACCCGTCGGCGGACGCGTGCGCGGTGGTGGCGGAGGAGATCGCGCAACTCGCCTGGTGACGGCCTGTACTCCGGGCGCCGGACCGCATCGGCTCGACCCCGGGTGGGACGGCCGCGACCGGGCTGATTACGGCCTGCTGGTCGGCATTCACCTTTGGGCTCAGTAGTCGATCACGTCGTCGGGTGAGGGGCCGGCGCCGTGTCGCGTGGCACAGGTGTGGCAGGTGTACTGGACTAGCGGCGGGCCGCTGGCTCGTTCGGTCACGCCGACTATGACGGGTGCGCCGGTGGGGTGTGCGCAGTAGGCGCAGGGTGGGGTGAAGGGGCGCGGGGTGTTGAGGAGCGATTCACGGGTCATGGTGTCGCCCCGGCGGGGACCCGGTGCACGCCGGGGGCGGCGCGGTGGCGGTCGAAGCCGAGTCCGGCCGAGGCGGTGGCGTGGAACCGCTCCCGCCGTTCCAGTCCCTGTGGGGCGGGAAGTAATCGGTGCAGCGTCCAGGTGGACGCATGGACGATAAGGTCTCGCAATGTCATCAGCTCCCATTAGCTGATCGGCGGGCCCCGATGGACCGGTCCTACGCGGCCTGTCGGGGCGTCTTCGTGTCCCGGTGAGGGGACTGCGCGTGCTACGGCAGCCCCGCCCCGAGGTTCGGGATGGGGCAGGGTGCCGCTTCGCGCATCAGTGGTTCAGGTGCCGGGAATCTCGCAGTACGCGAAGACCGGGCATGAACCGCGGAAGTGAACCGCCGCAGACGGGTTCCCGCAGCGGTGTCCACGTGAGCCAGCAGGAAAGACACCAGCGCGTGTCGGTGTGTTCGGGGTCGTGCTCCGGTACTCCACCGCAACGCGGGCACTCCTGCATGGACGCTCCTACACCGAGAGGTCGAATTCGCCCAGCTTCGCACCGCTCAGGAAGCCGGTCCACTCAATCGCCGTGAACTCGACCGTGCGTCCGGACACGGAACTGCGGACGGCTACGACCCCGGGAACGTTCGTCGCCACCTCGACGCAACGGGGGTTGCTGTTGTTGTACGTGCAGGCAGTCGACGTGCGGAACTCGAACTCGGGAAACACGTCCATGACCCTTCCTTTCTTCGCAGTGTGGGGAGTCGGTCCCCACGGCCGTCTCGCGACCCGTCCAGCCGTCGAAGACTCTCGCGACGGGACGGGGGTCGGGAGCGTGCCGGAGGGCGTTCATGTGGTGTCGGCGATGGGCTGGTGCCCTCTGGCTTGGTGGCGTCGGCGCAGGATGCGGCAGTCGGTGGCGCGTGAGTAGTCCCCGACCCGTACGGCTTCCTTCTCCCGCATGGTGAGGTCGCGGCAGGTCTCGCACTCGGCCGTGGTCGGCGTCCGGGCGAAGGCGTCGGCGAGGAGCGCGGCCTGCTCGGGGGTGGGCCGATCGCGGAGCCCGAAGCTGTGGGGGTCGTAGGACGGACAGTCCATTCCGCTGTCCCGGTCGCCGCATCCACAGCCGTGACGGGCGGAGATGCCCCACTCGACGTCACTTCCGGACCGATGGCACCAGGCGAGCCAGACATGCCCCCGGTCCGGGGCGGGCAGTTCGCACAGGACGGCGATATGCGAGCCCGCGTGTCCGTGGCCGATCCGGCAGGCGATACGGCTCCGGAACCGGTCGGGGTCGGTGGCGGGAAAGCACGGAAGTACCAGTTCCCGGATCTTCGCGCCGACGGTGAGTTTCTCGTCGCACGTCATCACGTCAGATGTCCTCTGCTGCTGCGCTTGTTGATCTCGGTGAGGGACGGGCGGAGAAGGTCGGTGGTCTTCACGGGCCGCAGGTCGGTGGGGAAGGCGTCCCATTCGATGCCGCCACCGAGGGGGCGGAGCGCGTAACGCGGCGGCGTCCGGGCCACCACCCGTCCGATGCGGTCCCGCGCGGTGTCCCGAACGGTGTCGCCGACCTGCGGCTCCCACGGGCCGGGGTGGTCGTCACCGAGCACGTCCACGTCCCCGGCGCAGGCGGATCGACTCGTTCTGAAGCAGCCGCCGAAGCCCGGCGAGGGCGGCGACGAGGGTGCCGGGGTCGCGGGTGTAGCCGGCGCGGGGCACCCAGTCGGGGGCGAGACCCCAGTAGCCGCCCGCCGCGAGCAGCGCGACGAGTAAGGCGGCTTCCCGCTCCGGGGGTTCAGCGGTGATGCGGTTCATGTCCTGCCCTCCGACGTGACGCAGCGTTGTCGCTCTGTGCTCGCTCTAGGCAACGCCGCGATCACCGACAGCGGTACCGTGGTGACGGAACCCGCGCGTAAATCCGCTAAACGGCCGCTCAACGCGAGGAGTTGACCTTCGTTGGCAACCCGCGAACCGAACACACGTCTGGCAACCCTCCTCCACGAGACCGGATGGACCCACCGCCAGTTCGCGCAAGCAGTCAACCGAATCGGCACCGAACGCGGCACTCCCACCAAGTACCAATCGCCATCGGTCAGTCAATGGCTGGGTGGGTATGTGCCGAAGGAATCAACGCGTCCGTTGATTCGTGAGGCGTTGGCCCGGAGGCTCGGGCGCCCGATCACCCTTGCCGAGGCCGGATTTCCCGCATCGGCCGATCCGCCCGGAGATACCGGGACCGTCGTTGACGATCTTATTGACCTCGGGACCGCCGACATGTTGCCCGGACGGCGCAGCGTCATAGGCACAGTGAGCCTATTCTCCGCCGCTCTGGCAGTTCCGAACTGGCCAGAGGTCATAGGGAGAATGGAGTCGGTGCAGTCCGGCGTGATGGCGAGCATCGGGATGTCGGATGTCGATATGGTCGCCGAAATAATGGATCAATTAAACGACATCTACAACAAGCGCGGCGGGCGCGTCACACGCCCGATGGCTGCAACATTTTTAGCTAATACCGTTGCGCCCTGTCTTCGCGCAGAAGCATCCGATGATGTCCGCAAGGCCATGATGACCGCCGCCGCATTCTCGTGTTACATCACCGGCTGGATGGCGGTGGACGAGGGGCTGCACGGTCTTGCGCAGAAATATTACACCAAAGCCTTGGAATTGGCGGGCGCGAGCAGTGACTATCTGACGTACTGTCATGTGCTCCGGGGTATGTCGGTTCAGGCCGCAGACCTCGGTCATGGTGCTTCCGCTACCCGCCTGGCCAATGCCGCAGCTTCCGCTGCCCCGATAACGGGCCCGCTCATGCGTGCTTTCATGGCAGGTCAACAAGCGCACAGTTTCGCCCTTTCGGGCGACCGTGCTGCCGCGCTGCGCAGCATCGCAGAAACAGAACGAGCGATGGAGGTGGCTGGCAGCGGAAAGGCTCAGCTGGGAGGGTATACGCTAGCCACCCTGGCATATCACACCGCGCAGGTTCGTTATGCGTTGGGAGATGTGGCCGGCAGTGTTGACTCTCTTGAGTCTCACTTCCAGTTGAGAGCTCCGACTGATTCACGGGTTACCGAATTGCGCTTCCGCTCCATGTTGGCAGAGCGACAGTTGGAGCTGGGCCATCTGGAATTGGCATGCGCCACATGGGGTCAAGTCCTGGAAAAGCATTCCGGCCTCCAGTCGGGGGCAGTCGATAATTTCGTTGCGAATATCGCTGGCCGCCTCCAGTCTTACCGCCTCAACCCGACGGCGAAGGAAGTGTACGAGAAGGCATTGACCGCTACTCGGCGCTGAATGCCGAGAGCCCTCTGTTCCCGACGTTCTTGGGCGCCGCTCAGTGCGAGGAGTTGACCGTCAATGGAAAACTGCGAACGCCTCGGTCCGGAAAATTTATTCCCTCAGCGGCGGCTATTCATGGGGGTGGGGCTCTTCTCCGTTGCCGTGGGTATTCCGAATTGGCTGGACGTTGCCGGGCGGATGGAAGCCGTTCAATCGCGAACCGTTTCGCGTATCGGAATGCCGGACGTCGACATGGTCAAAAAGATGACGGATCAATTCGAGGAATTGTACGGCCAGTTTGGTGGGAGGCGCTCGCGGCCGATGGCGGCGCGATTCTTGGCGAACACCGTAGTGCCTTATTTGCATGCAGATGCTTTCGATGGCGTCCGCAAAGCCATGCTGTCGGCCGCGTCACTTCTCTCCTATCTGACCGGCTGGATGGCGGTCGACGAAGGTCTTCATGGGCTTGCCCGGGAGTACTACGCCAAAGGATTGGAACTGGCGAGTGCTGGCGCCGACCATCTGACGTACTGTCGCGTCCTGCGAGGGATGAGCGTTCAGGCCGCCGACCTCGGACACGGGGAAATCGCGGTTCGCCTGGCAAATGCTGCCGCTGCCACATCCGCCGAGGCGGGGCCACGAATGAGTGCATTCATGGCAGGGCAGCAGGCACATTCATTTGCCGTAGCCGGAGAAAAGAGTTCGGCGCTACGCAGCATTATGGAGACGGAGCGGGCCGTAGACGTAGCGGAAAGTGGGTCGGGATCTTTTGGAGGTTACGGGCCAGCTACCCTGGCGTATCATGCGGCGCAGGTCAGATACGCCTTGGGGGATGTATCGGGCAGCATTGAGTCCCTTAAGCTGTATTTCCAGTTGCGTGGCCCCTCGGAGACTCAGGTTTCAGGAATCCGTTTTCAGCTCATGCTGGCCGAACGCCAGCTTGAACTGGGGCATCTGGAGGCGGCCTGCGCAACGTGGAGTGAAGTCCTGGACAAGTACCCTGCCATGCATTCCGGGAGAGTTGACAGGCGGGTCAGGGCGATCTCTCGCCTCCTTCTGCCGTATACCTCCAATGGGCTTGCCCGGGATATTTCCGAGAGGTCCCGCCATCTTTCCCGGGCAGCCTGAAAAGTAGTGTGCCCCGCGCTCGCCCCCTCGACGGTGACGAGTGCGGGGCGCGCTCGGCCGTGGGGTCATCGTGTCGTGGGGGCGAGGGGCTTCGTGTTCGGGGGGTTCCAGGTGCGGAGGGCCGAGGCTGCCGACAGGAGGACCGGGATCGCGGCCAGGGCGAAGCAGAGGGGGAGCGGGAGTCGGCCCACCAGCAGGCCCACCGCCGCCGTCGCCCCCGACGAGCCCGCGTTGAGCGCCGTGTTCACCCAGGCGCCCGCCGTGGTGCGGAGCGCCGGGTCGGCGGACTCGTCGGCGATCAGATAGGCCGTGGTCAGCGCCGGTGCGATGAAGAGTCCGCCGAGTGCCGCCGCCGCGACGAGTACCGCCGGATGCGGGGCGAACCCCGTCCCGGCCAGCGTCAGCCCCAGCGCCACCGCGAGAAACGCCAGCCGTGTCCGGCTCGCCGCGCGCCAGGAGATCGCGCCGTAGACCAGCCCGCCGACCGCGCTGCCCGCGGACATCGCGGCCAGTGCCCAGGCGACGGTCGCCCCGGGTGCCCCGTGTGCATCGGTGTAGGCGATCACCAGCAGGTCGAACGCGCCCAGGCAGATGCCGACCGCCGCCGCGGCGGCGGTCGCCTGACGCAGCCCGGGGTTGCTCCGCCGTCCCCCTCGGCGTGCGGCGGAGGGCCGTTCGTCCGACGCGGGCCGTGTCGCCTTGTGGCCCGTCCGGTCGCGTACCGGCGGCGCCGAGACCAGGGCGAGCGTGCCGGTCAGTACGAGCGCGGCGCTGACCGCGAGACCGGCGGACGCCGTCGCGAACTGGGCCAGCACCCCCACCACCAGCGGGCCCGTGACGAAGAGGAGTTCCTCGGCGACCCCGTCCAGGCTGTACGCGCGCCGCAGCAGCGCCCGGTCGGGCACCAGGTCGCTCCAGAGCGTCCGCATCACCGGGCCGAGCGGTGGTGTGCACATCCCGGCGGGCACGGCCAGAGCTCCCAGCAGAACGCCCGGCGCCCCCGGCCACGAGGTCGCGACGGCCAGCGCCGTCAGCGACAGAGCGTAGCCGGCGGCCATCGGGAGCAGGGCCCGGCGGGGCCCGTGGCGGTCGACGAGTCCGGCCCTCGCAGGGGAGAGCAGCACGCTGGTCAGCCCGAACAGGGCCATGACGGTTCCGGCCACGGCATACGAACCGGTGGCGCCCTTGACCGCCAGGATCAGCGACAGGGAGACCATTCCGTAGGAGAGACGGCCCAGCAGGGCCGCCCCGAAAGTGCGGCAGGCGTAAGGGGTACGCAGTACGGCCGCGTACGAGGGCGCGGCCGGCGGCGGCGCCGGAGAAGCAGACATGGTGGTGTTCCTCAAGGCCGAACGCCCGGGTCGGGGGCGCTCTTCGACGTGCGTGCGGGGACGGCGAGGACCGCGCCCGGCGGCCGGATGATTCGGCGGCCCGGTGCGCGGCTGTGCCGACGCCTATGCACGGAAGAGGAACATCCGCGCACCGTAACAGCGCGCGGCCGGGCGGACCAGACCGGGGCCGGGAGACGGCCGTCGCGGGCGGGGCGGAATTCGTCCGCGTACCCGGGCATGATCGGCGGGGGCCGTGCGTTGTCGAAACCGATGGGCGGCGGTGGAACGGGGGTTCACCGCCGCCCGGCCCGAACGCCCCGTGAGGAGAAGCGGAGTGCGCCCCGATTTCCCGGTGATGGGGCGTGATCGGCCGTCGCGCTGGCCGAATTCCGTACCGCCCCCGATACTCGGGCCATGGCTCAAGGACCCGCCGCCCCCCGTGCCCTGTCCGACGACGAGCTGTCGAAGCTGCTGTCGGCAGGCAGGTTCGGCACGCTCGCGACCCTGAAGCGCGACGGGCATCCGCATCTGACGACGATTCTGTACCACTGGGATCCGGAGTCCCGGACGGTACGTTTCTCCACGCTCGCGGGCCGCGCCAAGGCCGGGCACGTCCGCCGCAACCCGCTCGCCTCGGTCCATGTGCAGGGGCCCGACATCTGGTCGTTCGCGGTCGCCGAAGGGGAGGCGGAGGTCACCGCGCCGACGGTCGTGGCCGGTGACGAGGTCGGCCGGGAACTGCTGTCGATGATCCCGGCGGCGGCCCGGCCCGCGACCCCGGCGGACGAGGCGGCGTTTCTGGAGCAGCAGGTGGCGGAGAGCCGGGTCGTCATCCGGCTGCGGGTGAGCCGGCTCTACGGCACAGCGCTCGACATCTCCTGACCTGCTGATCTTCTCGGGTGACCCGGTGCGGTCCGGCGTGATGGGATTTGGAGGTGACGACGACGATCCGCCTCCGTACCGACGACGATCTCCCGGCCTGTGCCGCCGTACTCGCCGCGGTGCACACCGGCGACGGCTATCCCGTGGACTGGCCCGCCGACCCCGGCCGCTGGCTCTCGCCCGGCTCCCTGCTCGGTGCCTGGGTCGCCGTGGACGGCGCCGGACGGGCCGGTTCCGGTGTCGTCGCGCATATCGCCCTGTGCGCGCCCGGCGACGGTGACCTGGCCCCCGGGCTGTGGTCCCGCCACAGCGGTACGCCGTCGTCCGGGACGGCCGTCGTCAGCCGGTTGTTCGTCGCCCCCGGCGCCAGGGGCCGGAATCTGGGGGAGCGGCTGCTGGCCGGGGCCGCCGAGCACGCCGCGCGTCTCGGGCTCCATCCGGTGCTCGACGTGGTGGAGTCCGACCGGGCCGCCGCCGCGCTCTACGAACGCCTCGGCTGGCGGCGGCTCGCGGCCACCGGCCAGCGCTGGGCCTCGGGGCGGACGGTGACACTGCTCTCGTACGCCGCCTGATCCGCCCGGGGGCCTCTTTCACGCGGTACGTCAGCCCTGCGGGGCGGGCCCCGCCCCGGCGCCGGGGCCGTAGACCTGGTCGCGGTGTTCCCGCCAGCGCGCCATCAGCTGCGGCAGCTCTCTCTCGATGAACTCGAAGAAGCCGAGCGTCTCCGCCATCCGCGCCCCGGCCGGGCTGTCCGGGCCGAGGGATTCGATGCCGTGCCGCAGGGTCTCCTCCCAGCGGCGGATGATCTGCTCGCGGCTGGTCAGCGCCTCGTACCACTGGTCGGAGTGGACCCGGTAGCGCTCCCGTCGCGAGCCCGGCTCGCGCTCCCGCGACAGCATGTTGACCCCGGCGAGATAGCGGACCGCGCTCGAAACCGCCGCCGGGCTGACCTTCAGCCGCTCGCCCAGCTCGGCCGAGGTCAGCTGGCCCTCGTCCGAGGAGAGGATCGCCGCGAAGACCCGGGCCGACATCCGGGCCATCCCGGCCTCCACCAGCTGCGCGGCGAACCGTTCGACGAAGGCGGAGACCGCCGCCTCGTCCCGCTTCTCCGGCCGCCGCCGCTGCTCGGTCGTCATGCCCCGGTCCTCACGATCCCGCGTCCCGCACTCCGCGTGGCGCGGGTGCGTCCAGATTGTCACGTTCCGTCGCCGCTACCGGCTCCGGACTTTCGATTTTATACACTTCCTTAACTTCACAAATTTCTGAAGGAAGCGTACTTTCGAAACCATGACGAAGGCCATCACCGTCTCCGGACTCCACAAGTCCTTCGGCCGTACGCACGCCCTCGACGGACTCGATCTCACCGTCGGGACGGGGGAGGTGCACGGCTTCCTCGGACCCAACGGCTCCGGCAAGTCGACCACCATCCGGGTACTGCTCGGGCTGCTCCGCGCCGACGCCGGAACGGCCCGGCTGCTGGGCCGCGACCCCTGGCGCGACGCCGTCGAACTGCACCGCAGACTCGCGTACGTACCCGGGGACGTCACCCTCTGGCGGAATCTCTCCGGCGGCGAGGTCATCGATCTGTACGGGCGGCTGCGCGGCGGACTCGACCGGGCCCGGCGGGCCGAGCTGATCGAGCGGTTCGAGCTGGACCCCACCAAGAAGGGGCGCACCTACTCCAAGGGGAACCGGCAGAAGGTCGCCCTGGTCGCCGCGTTCGCCTCCGACGTCGACGTACTCGTTCTCGACGAACCCACGTCCGGGCTCGACCCGCTGATGGAGGAGGTCTTCCAGGAATGTGTGCTCCGGGAGCGCGACCGGGGCCGGACCGTGCTGCTGTCCTCGCACATCCTGTCCGAGGTGGAGACCCTCTGCGACCGGGTGTCGATCATCCGGCGTGGCCGGACGGTGGAGACCGGTTCACTCGCCGACCTCCGGCACCTCACCCGTACCAGTGTCACCGCCGAACTCGCCGCGCCGCCGCCCGAAGGGCTCAGCCGGCTGCCGGGTGTCCACGACCTCGACGTCCGGGGCCAACGGGTCCGGCTCCAGGTCGAGACGGACAAGCTGGACGCGGTCCTGCGGGCGCTCACCGAATCCGGCGTACGGTCGCTGACGAGTACGCCGCCGACGCTGGAGGAGCTGTTCCTGCGGCACTACGCGGCGGACGGCGACGGCGCCTCCGGTTCGGCGGGGGCGGCGGGCGCGGCGGTCGGTGCCGGTTCCGCCGGAGTCGCCGGTTCGGCCGGTTCCGCTGACGGGGGCGGGCGATGAGTACCGTCTCCGCCGTCCCCACCCCGGCGCCGGGCCCCGCTTCCGGCCGCCGCCCGGTCGGCGCGGGCCGTCAACGGCCCTACGCCGGGACCGGCACCCTCTTCCGGCTCGCCCTCCGCCAGGACCGGATCATGCTCCCGGTCTGGGTACTCGTCCTCTCCGTGATCGTCGTCAGCGGCGCCGGAACGATCGAGGGGCTGTACGACACCCAGGCCGAGCGAGCCGAGTTCGCCGACTCCATGAGCACCAACGGCTCCCTCCGCGCCCTCTACGGAACCGTCTTCGGCGACTCCGTCGGCGCCCTCGTCGCCTGGCGCTTCGGGGTCTCCACCGCCGTACTCGCCGCCGTGATGAGCCTGCTGATCGTCGTCCGGCACACCCGCGAGGAAGAGGAGACCGGCCGCCAGGAGATGATCGCCTCCGGGATCGTCGGCCGCCGGGCGGGACTGACCGCCGCGCTGCTGACCGCGTTCGTCGCCAACGCCTCCATTGCCGCGTTCGTCGCCGCCGGACTCGCCGGGGCCACCGGCGACCCGGCGGGCGGGATCGCCCTCGGCCTCGGGATCGCCGGATTCGGCCTCCTCTTCGCCGGAGTGGCCGCGATCGTCGCCCAGTTCACCGAGAGCGCCCGGCTCGCTCGCGGCCTGACCGGCGCCGTACTCGGCCTCGCCTTCGGGCTCCGCGCGGCGGGCGACGCGGGCGACGCGCACGGCGACGCCGTACTGACCTGGCTCTCCCCCCTCGGCTGGGCCGGACATCTGCGGCCCTACGCCGGGGAACGGTGGTGGATCCTGCTGCTCTTCGCCGCCGCCGTACTCGGCCAGATCGCCCTCGCCTTCGGTCTCGCGGGCCGCCGTGACGTCGGCATGAGCTTCCTGCCCACCCGGCCCGGACCCGCCGAAGGACGTCTCGGCACCCCCGCCGCGCTCGCCTGGCGGCTCCAGCGGGGCGCCCTGTACGGCTGGACCGCCGGATTCCTGGCCGCCGGGATCCTCTTCGGCGGTATGGCCGACGGCGCGGCCGACCTGGTCGGCGAGAACGAGTCCACCCGCGAGATCTTCGAACGCATGGGCGGCCAGACCGGGATGACGGAAGCGTTCCTCGCGGCCATCGCCGGACTCTTCGGCATGCTCGCGGCGGTCTACGCCGTCGGATCCGTACTCCGGCTCCACGGCGAGGAAGCCGGACAGCGCGCCGAACCCCTGCTCGCCACCGCCGTCAGCCGCACCGCCTGGGCCGCGAGCCATCTGACCATCGCCCTCGGCGGCGCGGCCGTCGTCGTCACCGCCGCGGGCCTCGGCCTCGCCATCGGCCACGGCGAGGACACGGGCGCCGTGCTCGGGGCGGCGCTCGTCCTCCTCCCGGCGGTCTGGCTGCTGGCCGGGCTCGCGGTCCTCGTCCACGGGCTGCTGCCCCGCTACGCGCCCGCCGCCTGGGCCGTCGTCGGTACCGCCCTCGCCATCGGCTGGCTCGGCCCGGCGCTCGACCTCCCGGCGGGGGTGCTGGACCTGTCGCCGTTCAACCATCTGCCGAAGATGCCGGGGGAGGCGATGAACTGGCCGCCGGTCGTCATCCTGACGGGGGTGGCGGCGGCCCTGGTGACGGCGGGGGTGGTGGCGCTCCGGCGCCGCGACATCCTGACGGGCTAGCCCGTCCCCCGTGGGGTTCCTGGTGCCGGGGCCCGTCCCGGGGAGGGGAACGGTGCCACTTGAGGTCGGTGATCCACCTGCTGCCCGGTGGCTGGCTGGTCGCGCAGTCCCCGCGCCCCCAGACGGGCCCGTCCTCTTTACGAGGGCGGGGAAGGGGGAGATGGTCAGGGGCGCGGGGAACTGCGCGACCGGCCGCGGGCGGTCCGCAGGCCGCCGACAGCGCGCGGTTGTCGGGTGAGACCCGGGCAGTGGGGCCTCACCCGGAGGGCCAAGGCGCTGGGGGTCCCCCATTGCCGAAGGCACAGGGGGGCGGGGCGGAACTGCGCGATCCGCCACCGGTGGGCCGTGGCCGGTCAGGCGGGCAGTTTCATCAGGAGGAGCGGGTCGGTGGTGGGCCGGGGGGATCCTCCGGCGGGTTCGAGGGTGAGTCCGACGGCGCCCGCGTCGGCGGGGTCTCCGGTGAGGATCACGGTGCCGTCGTGGTCGATCAGACCGGCCGGGCGCATGGTGCCGTCGTGGGCGAGCCAGAGCTGGTAGGTCTTCCCGGCGGCCGGTGCGGGCAGGTTCGCGGCGGTGAAGACGGCCTTGTTCTGCCGCTCGGAGGAGACCACGGTGGTGTGGGCCCCGTTGGCGGCCTTGCCGTGGACGGTAAGCGCGTCCGGGGCCGCCAGCACGGCGCTGACGGCGTCGAGCTGCTGCCGCGCCTGCCGGGCCCGCTGTTCGAGGTCCCGTCCGTTCTGCGTCTGCCACACCGCGACCGCGCCCAGCGCGACCGCGGCCGCGCAGGCGGCCAGCGCCAGCGGTACCGCCCGGCGCCGCAGGATGCCGCCGAGGACGGGTGTGCCGCGCGGGGTGGGGATACGGGGGGGAAGCTGGCGTACGCCGTCGACGGCGGCCATGACCCGCGCCTTGGCCGCGGCGGGAGGGGCCTGGGCGACGGCCGCGGCGAGGCGTGCCGTGGTGGCTTCGAACCCGGCCGCTTCCCGCCGGCATGCCTCACACCTTCGGAGGTGGGCCTCGAAGTCCTTGCGCTCGGTGTCGTCGAGAGCGCCGAGGGCGTGGGCGGCCGCCAGGGTGTGGACGTCGGTGGCGTGGTGTTTCATGTGGTCACCCCCATGCAGTCGCGGAGCCGGATGAGCCCGTCGCGCATGCGTGTCTTGATGGTGGGAAGAGGCGTGCGCAGGGCTTCGGCGACTTCACGGTAGGTCAGGCCCCGGTAGTAGGCGAGGGTCACGGCCTGGCGCTGGATTTCGGTCAGTCCGCGCAGACAGCGGCGTACCTGTTCCGACTCCAGCCGGGTCTCGACCTGCTCGGCCACCTCGTCGAAGGCGGTGGTGTGTTCACGGGCGGCCCGGGCGTGCTCGCGGTCGGCCGCGGCCTGGGCGGACCGCACCCGGTCGACGGCGCGGCGGTGGGCGATGGTCGCCGCCCAGGTCCGGACGGAACCGGCGTCGGGCCGGTAGCGGGCGGCCTGGCGCCAGAGGTCGATCATGACTTCCTGGGCCACCTCCTCCGACTGGGCCCGGTCGCGCACGACTTTGAGCACGATGCCGAAGACCAGGGGTGCGAGGGCGTCGTAGAGGGTGGCGAACGCCTGCTTGTCGCCCTGGGCGACCTGCCGCATGACCTCGGTGATGTCGTCGGGGCCGGTATCCGCGAAACGGCCGGAGCCGAGGGGGATCGGTTGATTCACCTGTGCCGCCCCGACTGTGGCGAGAAGGCGAGGGGACGGCCCGGGGTGGCCGTCGGGGGGCGGGACGTCCATCGCATGCCGCTCCTTGTGTCGTCGCTCGTACGGGGCCGGACCGTGCCCCGGCCCGCGGCCCGGTTCGGTTCGTTTCGTTGAGTCTCCGGGGGCCTCACCTGTGCTTCGTAGCCGATGGGCCCGCGGATGGGAGATGTGTCCGGCACCCGTGCCGTCGCGGGAGAGAGTCCGGTCCGGCGGGCGCGTGCGGGCCGGGGACATCTCGTACGTATGCCTCTTCGGTATCGCCGCCCCTGTACGCGAAGCCGGCCGCCGCGCTTGTCGGCCCGGTGGTCTGCTCGGCCGACGGCCCTGACCCGGCGCCGGGTGCGACAACAAGGGGCGGTCGTTCTCACTCTTCCGGGGGTCGGACCAATCCGCCGGGCGGGGGCCGCCGAATGCCGGGTGTGAGCAGCTTCAGCGGGAAACTCGTCCGGGCCGCGGTCGGCGCGTCGGCCGGGCTTCTGTCTGCCTTCACGGCTCTGGCCGTGGCCGAGTTGGCGGCCGGGCTGGTGCGGCCCGCGGCCGGGCCGGTGACGGTCGTGGGCGGTGCGGTGATCGACCGTACTCCCGCCGCGGTGAAGGACTTCGCGATCCGTACGTTCGGCGAGAACGACAAGATGGTCCTGCGGCTGGGCATTCTCGCGATTCTCGCCCTCTTCGCCGTCGCCCTGGGCGTCCTCGCCCTGTCGTACCGGCGGGCGGGAGCCGTGGGCGTACTGCTGTTCGGGGTCGTCGGAACGGCGGCCGCTCTCAGCCGGCCCGACTCCACCGGTGCCGGGGACGCGCTGCCCTCGGCGGCCGGAGCCCTCGCGGGAGCCGCCGTCCTGTACGTGCTGGCGTCCGGAGCCGTCTCCGCCGGGGCCGGCGCGAACGACGAGGACGGCGCCCGGGGGCGGAGTCGGCGGCGCTTCCTCACCGAGGCCGGGGTGATCGCCGCCGCGGCGGCCTCGGCCGGTGCGCTGGGCCGCTTCTTCACCCACCGGCACGGCCGGGCCGCCGCCGCCTCCCGCGACAGCCTGGTCCTGCCCCGGCCCGCCTCCCCCGCCCCCGCCGTGCCGGCCGGTGTGCGGCTGAAGGTCCCCGGTATCACCGGCTTCACCACCCCCAACTCCGACTTCTACCGCGTCGACACCGCCTTGACCGTGCCCAGGGTCGACGCCGACACCTGGCGGCTGAGGATCCACGGCACGGGGGTCACCCGGCCGCGCACCTATACCCTCCGCCAGCTCCTGGCCCGTCCGCTGATCGAGCGCGACATCACCCTCACCTGTGTCTCGAACGAGGTCGGCGGCCCCTACGCCGGCAACGCCCGCTGGCTCGGCGTGCCCCTCGCCGCCCTCCTCCGGGACGCCGGGGTGAAGCCCCCCTCCCAGGGAGGCGGGGCCGACCAGCTGGTGGCCCGCTCGGTGGACGGCATGACGCTGGGCTCCCCGGTGGAGGACGTCATGGACGGCCGTGACGCCATGCTCGCCGTCGGAATGAACGGCGAACCGCTCCCCTTCGACCACGGCTTCCCCGTCCGCATGCTCGTCCCCGGCCTCTACGGATACGTCTCGGCCTGCAAGTGGATCACCGACATCGAACTCACCACCTTCGACGCCTACGACCCCTACTGGGTCAAGCGCAAGTGGGCCCGCAGGGCGCCGGTCAAGACCCAGTCCCGGATCGACACCCCCAAACCCTTCGCCCGCCCCGCCGCCGGCCCCGTCACGGTCGCGGGCGTCGCCTGGGCCCAGCGCCGCGGCATCACCCGCGTCCAAGTCCGGATCGACGACGGGCCGTGGCGGGACGCCGATCTCGCCGCCCAGGCCGGTATCGATACCTGGCGCCAGTGGTCCTACCGCTGGAACGCCACCCCCGGCGGCCACGACATCACCGTCCGTGCCACCGACGGCACCGGCCAGGTGCAGACCGAACAACGTGCCCGCACCGTCCCCGACGGGGCCACCGGTCGGCACAGCGTCTTCGTCACCGTCACCTAGACCACCCGGGCGGCAGACCGGCCGCACCCGGGCAGCACGACCAGCGATACCGGCAATCCAGCAGAAACAGCACCTCAAGGAGCAATCGATGACGAACACGATGAAGATCCGCCGTACCGCGATCGCCGTAGCCGCAGCGGCCGTGCTGCCCTTCTCCCTGGCCGCGTGCTCCGACTCCGGCGGCGACGACACCAAGGCCGCCCCCACCGCGGACGCGCCGGCGGATTCGGTCGCCCCCACCGAAGAGCCGATGACCGGCGGAAAGCCGTTCGGATCCGCCTGCGCGGGTGTGCCGAAGGAAGGCGCGGGCTCCTTCGACGGCATGGCGAAGGACCCGGTGGCCACCGCTGCCTCGAACAACCCGGCCCTGTCCACCCTGGTCGCCGCCGTCAAGAAGGCCGGACTCGTCGACACCCTCAACAACGCCCAGGACATCACCGTCTTCGCGCCGACCAACGACGCCTTCGCGAAGATCCCGAAGGCCGACCTCGACAAGGTCCTCGCCGACAAGGCGGCCCTCACCAAGATCCTCACCTACCACGTCGTCGGGCAGAAGCTCACCCCCCAGCAGCTGAAGGCCGGCTCCTTCGAAACCCTCCAGAAGGGCATGATCGCCACCAAGGGTTCCGGCCAGGAGTACACCGTCAACGACACCTCCCAGGTCGTCTGCGGCAATGTCCGGACCGCCAACGCCCATGTCTACATCGTCGACACCGTCCTCATGCCCCAGTAGCCCCCGGCCCTCCCGGTCGCGCCCGGCGGCCTGATCCTGTCCGCGGTCCGCAGGCCGCCGACAGCGTCAGTGCGCCGGGCGCGGGCCCGGGTCGTTCGGGCGCTCCCCGGGGCTACAGCTCCACCGGGAGGGCGTGGACGCCGCGGATGACGTAGCCCGGTTTCCACTCCGGGGTACCGGCGAGCCGCAGCGTCGGCGTCTCGCGGAGGAGTTCGCCGAAGGAGGCCGCCAGTTCGAGGCGGGCCAGCGGCGCGCCCAGGCAGAAGTGGATTCCGGCGCCGAAGGTGATGTGCGGGTTCTCCGTACGGGCGAGGTCGAGGGTGTCCGGGGCGGGGAAGCGGGCCGGGTCGCGGTTGGCCGAGCCGAAGAGGAGGGCGAGTTCCGCGCCTCTCGGGACGACCGTGCCGCCGATCTCGATGTCGTCGAGGACCCAGCGTTCGAACATCTGGAGCGGGGTGTCGTACCGCATCAGCTCCTCGACCGCCGTCGGCAGCAGCGAGTGGTCGGCGCGCAGGGCGGCCAGCTGTCCGGGGTGGCGGAAGAGGGTCCACCACCCGTTGGCGGTGGTGTTGACGGTCGCCTCGTGGCCCGCGTTCAGCAGCAGTACGCAGGTGGAGATCATTTCCTGTTCGCTGAGCCGGTCGCCCTCGTCGTACGCGGCGATCAGCGCCGAGATCAGGTCGTCGCCCGGATCGGTGCGCCGTTCGGCGATCAGGCCCCGCAGGTAGGCGGAGAACTCGACGGACGCGGTGACGGCCTTCCGCGCGGTCTCCTCCGACGGGTTCAGTTCGAACATGCCGCAGATATCGGCGGACCAGGGCCGCAGCAGGGGCCGGTCGCTCTCCGGGACGCCCAGCATTTCCGCGATCACGGCGACCGGGAGGGGTTCGGCGACGTCGGCGAGGAGGTCGCCGCCGCCCGCCTGCTTCAGTCCGGCGACGAGTTCGGCGGCCAGCCGTCGTACGGTCGGCTCCAGCGCGGCCACCGTACGGGGGGTGAACGCCTTGGTGATCAGCCGCCGGATCCGGGTGTGGTCGGGGGCCTCCAGGTCGAGGATCCCGTGGTCGTTGAGGGTGTGGAACGGTTCGTGGGCCGCCGGGGGCGGGGTCCGGCCGAACTCCTCGTGGGTGAAGCGGTGGAGGTACGTACGGCCCAGGCGCCGGTCCCGCAGCAGCGCCGACACATCCGCGTAGTGGGGGACCAGCCACTGCCCGGTCGGCTCGAACCAGTGCACCCGCCCGTCGGCCCGCAGCCGCTCGTAGGCGGGGTACGGATCGGCGACGAAAGCGGGTGACCATGGCTCGAAAAGTGCGTGCATATCCGGACGCTAACCGCCGGGAGGGGTCGCTGACCAGGGTCCCACCGGCCCGGATACCGAGAATCGGAAAAGCTACGAGGGTGTGACGAGCCGGGCCTCGTAGGCGAACACCGCCGCCTGGGTCCGGTCCCGCAGCCCCAGCTTCACCAGGACCCGGCTGACATGGGTCTTGATGGTGGACTCGGCGACCACCAGATGTTCGGCGATCTCCGCGTTCGACAGCCCCTGGGCGATCAGTACCAGGACCTCCGTCTCCCGCTCGGTGAGATCCCCGACCTGGGCCACCGCCCCCACCTTCGGGGCCTGGGTGAGCCGGGAGAACTCGTTGATCAGGCGGCGGGTCACGGTCGGCGCCAGCAGCGCCTCGCCCGCCGCGACGACCCGGACGCCGTCCGCGAGCTGCCGGGCCGAGGCGTCCTTCAGGAGGAAGCCGGACGCCCCGGCGCGCAGCGCCTGGTACACGTACTCGTCGAGATCGAAGGTGGTCAGTACCAGCACCTTGGACTCGGTCCGCGAGGCGATGATCTCGCGGGTGGCGTCGATGCCGTTCAGCTCCGGCATCCGGATGTCCATCAGGACCACGTCCGGCGCCAGCTCGGCCACCCGCTCGACCGCCTCCCGGCCGTTGACGGCCTCGCCGATGACCTCGATGTCCGGCATCGCGTTCAGCAGGACGGAGAAACCCTCCCGGACCATCATCTGGTCGTCGCAGATCAGGACCCTGATGGTCGAAGCGGTCACGGCGAGGGCTCCTCGGTGGTGGCGGGCGCGGGGGACTTCTTCAGCATGACGGGTGCCGTGGGCGCCTCGTCCCGGGGGGCCACCGGCTCGGCCGGGGCGACCGGGACGAACGCGGCCACCTCGTAGCCGCCGTCGGCCGTCGGGCCCGCCGTCAGCTCGCCTCCGAGCATCGCGACCCGCTCCCGCATGCCGGTGATCCCGTGCCCGGCGCCCGGCGACGGCTTGACCGGACCCTCCGGCGGGGTGTTGACCACCCGCAGGCCGAGGCCGCCGAGTACGTACGACACCTCCACCCGGGCCGTCGCGCCCGGCGCGTGCCGCAGCGCGTTGCTCAGCGCCTCCTGCACGATCCGGTACGCCGACAGCTCCACGCCCTGCGGCAGCGGCCGGACCGAACCGGTGACCACCTTCTCCGCGTCCAGACCCGTCTCCCGGACGTTCTCCAGCAGCCGGCCCAGATCGGCGAGTACGGGCTGCGGGGCGTCGGGGGCCTCGTAGTCCTCCGCGCGGACGACCCCGAGGATGCGGCGCAGCTCGGTCAGGGCGGCGACGGCGTTCTCGCGGATCGTGGCGAAGGCCTTCTCCAACTCCTCCGGCGGGTTCTCCACCCGGTAGGGCGCGGCCTCCGCCTGGATCGCGACGACGGACATATGGTGCGCGACGACGTCGTGCAGCTCACGGGCGATCGTGGTGCGCTCCTCCAGCAGGGTCCGCTTGTCCCGCTCCACGGCGGTCACGGTCCGTTCGGCGCGGACCTCCCGGTCGGCGGTCCTGCGGACATTGATCGCCACCGCGAGCAGCAGCGTCATCGCCAGCACGACGAGCATGTGCGCCATGTTGTCGTTGTAGTAGCCGCCGAGCACGATCTCCGCCGCCCCGGTGCTGAGCGCCGTGAGAATCCACATCCAGACCGCGGTCCTGGGCCGGGCCCACAGGGCGATCACAAACGTCACCAGCAGATGCGCGGCGAAAGTGCCCGGACTCCAGTGCCAGGAGTTGTAGTAGTTCGCGAGCAGCGGCGCCCAGACCGGCGACGCCAGGGAGAGCCAGAACGCGCCGACGGGCCGGATGACCACGAGCGCGATCAGCCCCGCCGGCCAGAGGCTCAGCGCGACCATGTCCGAAGTGACACCCATGAAAGTCGCCCCACTGAGGGCGACCAGACCCGCGACGGCCAGCAGAAAGGCGTGCGGGGTCCACCGGGCGTAATGGCGCATCCGGTCCGGCAGCAGCCGGATCAGCGGTCCGTCCGTCCGCATCGGCGGCAGCGGCCGATAGGCGAAGGCGTTGTGGAGGAGGTCCTCCCGTAGGCCCTGGAGGACCCCGGCGGCCAGGTGGTATTCGGGGCTGCGGGTCGTCTCTGTCACGCCTTCGAAGGTACGGGGCGGGCGGGGTGCCGTCGTCACCAAGGATGCGGATCCGTCGCGGTCCGCCTCAAGGACGACCCGCCTCCCCCTCCGGAGGTGCGCGCCAGCCTCGGGCCCCGTCCCCTGGTTTCCGGGTCGCGCCCGGCGGCCTGATGTTGTTCGCGGTCTGCACCCCGGTGGTGGGCTGGTCGCGCAGTTCCCCGCACCCCTGGGTTGCCCTTCTCGTCGCTCTTGGGAGGAGGCGGCCCCTCATCACCAAGGGCGAGGCCCTCTTCAGGGACGGTGCCGGGGAGAGCATTCAGGGGCGCGGGGAACTGCGCGAACAGCCACAGACGGCCTGCGGTCGCCCGACAACACCTGCCCGGCTGGGCGGGTGGCGTGGGCCCTCACCCGGAGGGCCGAGGCGCTGGGGTTCCCCATTGCCGAAGGCATAGGGGGCGGAACTGCGCGATCAGCCGCAGGCGGGCCGCAGGCCGCCGACAACGCTTCCGTGGCACACGGTGTCCGGGCCGGTGAGGGCCCTGGACGGCACAAGGGCCCGGGCCCCGGACCGGTGAGGCCCCCGGAGGGCGAGGCCCCCGGGGCTACGGGAGCGTCAGGCCCCAGGCGCCCGCGCGGACCGACCAGGTGCGGGTGCGGACCGGGCCCGTGATGACCGCGTCCGCCCGGTAGCGGAAGTCCGGGCCGGAGACCGTGACCGTCTGCGCCTTCACCGTGACCGGCGCGACCGGGCCGGCGCCCGTGTGGCGGACGGTGATCTCGGCGCGGCCGTGGGCCGTACGGACCGTGACGTCGGCCACTTCCTGGTCGAGGTCGCAGAGCAGCGCGCCGTCCGCCTCGACCCGGAGCCGCAGGCCCGGTCCGGCCACGCCCACCGGGGCGACCCGGGGCCGTCTGCCGAGGAGGGTCCGCCAGGCGCCCCGCAGCGGGCCGGGGCGGGTGCCGGGGGTGACGGGGATGGCGAGGTCGCCGACGACGACGCCGTCGCTCTCGTCGACCAGGAGGTCGAGCCGGCGTACCACCCCGTCCAGTGCCGCGCGGGCCGCCGCGACGGGCCCGGCGGGGACGCCGAGGGAGTGCGCGAGCCGGACGGCGGCCCCGACCGGTACCAGGGAGAGCGCGCCGTCACCCAGCCAGCGGTCCCGGTGCAGCAGGGCGACCGCCCGCAGCAGCGCCCGGTCGTCGCCGATGATCACCGGACGCCGGGAGCCGCGCCGCGCCAGGGCCCTGGCGAACTCCTCCGGGCTCTCCGGCAGGCAGATCTTGGCCCGGGATCCACCGCACAGGACGTCCTTCGCGATCCGCGCCGATTCCCCGTCCTGACGGCGGGCGACCGGGTCGATGACCACCAGCAGCCGGTCGTGATCCGACACCTCGGTCCTTCCTCGGGTAGCATCTTTGTGCAAGAGCCCCTTGCGCGATTGCGCCAGGGGCTTCGTCTATTCCGGGGCAACCGGTCCGAGGGATCCAGGAAAAACACGGGACACACTGATCCCCCTGACCTTGGACATGCCCCGCCCGGAAGGGGTGTACGCCTGTGCCCGCACTTGTGCTGCTCGGTGCTCAGTGGGGTGACGAGGGCAAGGGGAAGGCCACCGACCTGCTCGGCGGGTCCGTCGACTACGTGGTGCGTTACCAGGGCGGCAACAACGCCGGTCACACGGTCGTCGTCGGCGACCAGAAGTACGCGCTGCACCTCCTCCCCTCCGGAATCCTGTCACCGGGCTGTACCCCGGTGATCGGCAACGGTGTGGTGGTCGACCCGGCCGTCCTGCTCTCCGAGCTGAGCGGGCTCAATGACCGTGGTGTCGACACTTCCAAGTTGCTGATCAGCGGAAACGCCCATCTGATCACGCCGTACAACGTCACGCTGGACAAGGTGACGGAACGGTTCCTCGGAAAGCGGAAGATCGGTACGACGGGCCGGGGCATCGGCCCCACCTACGCCGACAAGATCAACCGCGTCGGCGTCCGGGTCCAGGACCTGTACGACGAGTCGATCCTCACCCAGAAGGTCGAGGCGGCGCTGGAGCAGAAGAACCAGCTCCTCGCCAAGGTCTTCAACCGCCGGGCGATCGAGACCGGCCGGATCGTCGACGAGCTGCTCCAGTACGCGGACCAGCTCCGCCCGTACGTCGCCGACACGACCCTGATCCTCAACGACGCCATCGACGAGGGCAAGGTCGTCCTCTTCGAGGGCGGCCAGGGCACCCTGCTCGACGTGGACCACGGGACGTACCCCTTCGTCACCTCGTCGAACCCGACCGCGGGCGGCGCCTGCACGGGCGCGGGCGTCGGCCCCACCAAGATCACCCGGGTCATCGGCATCCTCAAGGCGTACACGACCCGCGTCGGCGCCGGCCCGTTCCCGACGGAGCTGTTCGACGAGGACGGCGAGGCGCTGCGCCGGATCGGCGGCGAGCGGGGCGTGACCACCGGCCGTGACCGCCGCTGCGGCTGGTTCGACGCGGTGATCGCCCGGTACGCGACCCGGGTCAACGGTCTGACGGACTTCTTCCTGACGAAGCTGGACGTCCTCACCGGCTGGGAGCAGATCCCGGTCTGCGTGGCGTACGAGATCGACGGCAAGCGGGTCGAGGAGCTGCCGTACTCGCAGACCGACTTCCACCACGCCAAGCCGGTCTACGAGATGCTGCCGGGCTGGTCGGAGGACATCACCAAGGCGAAGACCTTCGACGACCTGCCGAAGAACGCGCAGGCGTACGTGAAGGCGCTGGAGGAGATGTCGGGCGCGCCGATCTCGGCGATCGGTGTGGGTCCGGGCCGGACCGAGACGATCGAGATCAACTCCTTCCTCTAAAGGACGCGTACGGAGCGGCGCCCGGTACGGGAATCCACGGATTCCCGCGCCGGGCGCCTTCGTATGCTCATCGGTCTATTAGCTCTCAGGTGGGAACCCTCGCATATTCGTCCCCATTCGCGGCTACTCATGGTGTCGATCGGTAGCACACCGTGAGTTCGTGAGTGAAGGGATGTGGGCCCGTATGCGTTTTGGTCCGAGAGGTCTGCGAACGAGGGGTGCGCGAGCCGCGACCGTCGTGTCGGCCGTCGCGCTGGCGCTGGGAATGTCGGGTACGGCGACCGCCGGCGCGCCCGTGCCGCTCGCCGAGGGGGCCGCCGCCGCGACCACGGTCCAGCAGGTCACCCTGCGGCTGTCGAGTGATCCGGGGCAGGTCGTCAACGTCAAGGGCGCGTCGACCGCCAACGGCGCCGAGGTCATCCAGTGGCCCTGGTCGGGCGCGGCCAACGAGCGGTGGGAGCCGGAGCCCGCGGACTGGGGCTACCACCGCTTCAGGTCGGCGCACAGCGGGCTCTGCCTCAACGTCGAGGGCGGCGGGGACGAGAACGGCGCCCGGATCATCCAGTGGACCTGCGGCACCGCCGACAACGAGCAGTGGCGGTTCGTCGCCAAGGGGCGCGGCTATCAGATCGTGGCCCGCTCCAGCGGCAAGTGCCTCAATGTGGCGGGCGGGGTCGGCCAGGGCCGTCAGCTGATCCAGTACACCTGTACGGCGAACGGCGCGGCCAACGACGTCTGGCTGCCGGTCTGGGAGCAGGTCTGACGGGTCCGGCAGGTCCGCCGGGCCGGTTGACGCGTCATCGTGGGTTGACACCCTGGTCGGGTGTCAACCCCGATCGTCTTACGGGCGTCGGCGGCGGCCGGGGTCCGGCCACCGCCCGCCCCGGCGCCGGAACAGGTGTTTGTCCAGCGTCGCGCAGATCCCGAAGAGCAGGGTGCTCGCCATGGCGGTCCACAGCACCGGGGTCGACCAGGCCGGGGCGGACGACACCATCTCGGTGTCGTCGTACTCGCACCACTGGTCGGGCGGAAAGACGTCGAATCCGGTGGCGGTCAGATCACCGGACGACGAGGCGTAGCGGCAGTCGTTGGATTCGGGCAGCAGCAGAAGCGCGGAGGACGCGTAGGCGAGGCTCAGTGCGACGACGGACCAGCCGAACGCGATCCATAGCGGGCTGCGGTACGAAGACGATTGGGGGACGGGGTCGCAGGCGCTCATTCTCCATGCCTAGGGGGTGGGTTCGGACACGATGGACCTGTGGCGGTGCGGGCGGTGAACCTGGCGTCGGTACGGGAATACGACGCCGCCCCCGCTCGCGGGGTTTCGCGCGCCCGGAGAGATTGTCGTCATGTCCCCATCATGCCGATGCCTGCCCGCCTTCCGCCGCCCGGTCCGCCGTCCGGACGCGCCCTACCCGGCGGTACGGCTCGTCGTCCCGCTTCCGATGCTTTTCGGCCGCCCTTCTGTCGGCCGGCCCGCCCGTATGTGAAAGCCCGGGCGGGCCGACGGGCCGACGGGCCCGAGCGTGCGGCGTCCGGTGCGGAGCCCGGCCCCCGGCCCCGGTCGCATGGGACGTTGATCGCCATGACAGGTCAGATCTGGGTGTCGTTCATATCGTTGGGCGGCGTCGTCCTCGGCGGCTTACTGTCCTATCTCGTCCAGCACCGGACCCAACTCTCGGCCGAACGCGCCGAACAGGGCCGCCAGCTCCTCGCCGTCTCGGAGACCCGGCGGGCGGAACGGCCGGCGCTGCTGGAGCGGTTCATCGAGGTAGCGGCGGACGCGGAGCGCTCGGCGTTCAGCCCGCCCTCCCGAGTTCGACGAGACCCACCCCTGGCACCTCAGGACCCAGGACGTCATGAACCGGCTCTGGGTCGCGGACCGGCTGATCCGGATTCAGTTCCCGCTGCCCGTGCACGATGCCGCCCACACCTACTTCCTCGATCTCAACCGGACCGTATGGGAGGGGCCGCCCGACGGCGAGAGCCTCCGTGACTGCCTGGAGGCCAACCGTCTGGCCTTCCTCGACGCGGCCCGTACCGCCATGGGGTGACAGCCGGACCGCGGCGCCCGCGGTATCCGCACCGCCCGCCCGCGCCGACGGGCCCGGGGTATAAGCCCCGGGCCCGTACCGCCTCCCCGCCCCTGTGTTACGCCACGACCGCGGGCGCCCCCGTCGCCGGCTCGGCGAACTGGGTGCGGTACAGCTCCGCGTACCGGCCGTCCGCCGACAGGAGTTCGTCGTGGGTGCCCTGTTCCACCACCCGGCCCGACTCGACCACCAGGATCAGGTCGGCGGCGCGGACCGTGGACAGGCGGTGGGCGATGACCAGGGCCGTACGGTCCGCCAGCGCCTCCGTCAGGGCGGCCTGGACCGCCGCCTCCGAGGTGTTGTCGAGATGGGCCGTCGCCTCGTCGAGGACGACGACGCGCTGGTTGGCCAGGAGCAGCCGGGCGATCGTCATCCGCTGGCGCTCGCCGCCGGAGAGCCGGTAGCCCCGTTCGCCGACGACCGTGTCGAGGCCGTCCGGCAGGGCCCGGACCAGCGGGGCGAGCCGGGCCCTCGCCAGGGCCGACCACAGGTCGTCCTCCGACGCGTCCGGGCGGGCCAGCAGCAGATTGGCGCGTACGGACTCGTGGAAGAGATGGCCGTCCTGGGTGACCATGCCGACCGTGGCGCGCAGGGACTCGGCGGACAGTTCGCGGACGTCGGTACCGCCGATCCGTACGGTGCCCGCGTCGACGTCGTAGAGCCTGGGCAGCAGGGCCGCGATGGTCGACTTGCCCGCGCCCGACGTGCCGACCAGGGCGATGGTCTGGCCGGGTTCGGCGCGGAACGAGACGCCCTTGAGGACTTCCTCGCCGCCCCGGGTGTCGAGCGCCGCGACCTCCTCCAGGGACGCGAGGGAGATCTTGTCCGCCGACGGGTAGCCGAACCGGACGTCCTCGAACTCCACGGACAGCGCCCCCTCCCGGGTCTCCCGGGCGTCCTCGCGGTCCTCGATCAGCGGCTTCAGATCGAGCACTTCGAAGACCCGCTCGAAGCTGACCAGCGCGCCCATCACCTCCACCCGCGCCCCGGCGAGTGCGGTCAGCGGTGCGTAGAGCCGGGTCAGCAGCAGGGCGAGGGCGACGACGGCACCGGGTTCCATGCTGCCGCGCAGCGCGTACCAGCCGCCGAGGCCGTAGACCAGGGCCAGCGCGAGGGCCGACACCAGGGTGAGGGCGGTGATGAAGACGGTCTGCGCCATCGCGGTCCGTACCCCGATGTCCCGGACCCGCTCGGCCCGTTGGGCGAACTCGCGGGACTCCTGGCCGGGCCGGCCGAACAGCTTGACCAGGGTCGCGCCCGGCGCCGAGAACCGTTCCGTCATCCGGGTGCCCATCTCGGCGTCGAGCCGGGCCCCCTCCCGCTGGAGGGCCGCCATCCTGGTGCCCATCCGCCGGGCGGGCAGGACGAACACCGGCAGCAGTACCAGCGCGAGCAGGGTGATCTGCCACGACAGGGTGAGCATCACGATCAGGGTGAAGAGGAGGGTGACGATATCGCCCGCGACCCCGGAGAGCGTGCTGCTGAAGGCCCGCTGCGCGCCGATGACGTCGTTGTTGAGCCGGCTGACCAGGGCGCCCGTCCGGGTCCTGGTGAAGAAGGCGACGGGCATTTTCTGTACGTGGTCGAAGACGGCCGTCCGCAGATCGAGGATCAGGCCCTCGCCCAGCCGGGACGAGAGCAGCCGCTCGACCACGCCGAGTCCGGCCTCGGCGACGGCGATCACGGCGATCAGCAGCGCCAGCCGGATCACGGTCCCCGGGTCGCCGCCGCCGACGATGGTGTCCACGACCCGTCCGGCGAGTACCGGGGTCGCGACGGCGAGCAGCGCCGTGAGGACGCTCAGTCCGAGGAACCGGATGATCCGGCCCCGGTGCGGGCGGGCGAAGCCGGCGATCCGGCGCAGGCTCGCCCGGTTGAACGGACGCCGGTCCTGCTCGGCGTGCATGGCTCGGTATGCCTGCGTCCAGGCCGTGGTCTCCATACTCATAACGGGAACCGTAGAACCTCAACCAATCTTGAGGTCAACTGCGAGGGCGGATCACCCGCAGATCGGCGTTCGGGTCCCGGCCCGGGCAGCGGCGCCCTACGCTCGTCCCGTTCGGCCCGCGCGGCGCATACGGACGGAGGCACCGATGAGGAACCCGGGCGGCGATCCCGGATCGCTGACGATGTATATGACGGGGGGACCGGTCGCCGTACCGGCCACCATCTCGGGCGTACGGGACGCCCTGCCCGAGACCGAACGCGCCCGGTTCACCGACGAGATCGAGTCGATACCGGCCGACGGGCTGCAAATGGCGCTGATGCGCTGGGCGATGCTGATCCCGACCGAGCAGGACGCGGCCGAGGAGGAGCTGACCGCCCGGCTGATCGCGGGCGACTTCTCCGGGGTGACGTACACCGACGACCTGGGCGACGACGAGTACCGGGGCGCCCCGTGACGTACCGGATCGCCTATACCGACGAGGCGGGCGCGGGCCGGGCCGCCCTCGGCCGGATACGGCGGAAGGAGTTCGACACCGGGGTGGCGGCGCTCTCCCGCGATCCGTACGGCGTCGGATCGTGCGGGGTACGCGGCAACCGGGACCGCCGGGACGCCTCGATCGGCCGGATCGCGGTGGTCCGCTACGAGGTCAGCCCGGGGGTCGTGACGGTGACCGTGCTCCGGGTCGTCCCCGCGCCCTGAATCCGCGCCCTGGGCCCGGCCGCGCGCGGGAAGTGGAGTGAGAGACCCCCGGGCCGGGGCCATTCGAACCCGGGGGCCGGTCTCGTACGAGACGACGGGACCGCTACGCCTCCGCCGCCCGGGCCGCCTCCGCGGGCTCTTCCGGCCTGCGCAGCACCGTCCGCAGTACGCCCTCCAGCAGGCCCGCCGGGTCCGGGACGAGTGCCGGACTCCGCCAGGCGACATGGCCGTCGGGACGGACCAGGACCGCGCCCGAGCCGGTGATCCCGTACGCCTCCGTCCAGTCACCGGCGATCTCCCCGGGCAGCGCCCCGAGGACACGCGCCGACAGCGGCACCCCGAGCCGGTCCGCCGCACGCCCGGCGGCGGCCGTCCACTCGGCACCCGCGCCCCCGGCGGCGAGCAGGGTGAACCCGGGCCCGAACAGATCGAGTACGGAACCGCCGTCCGCGCCGAGCGGCAGATGCGGCGCGCGGTGTCCCGGCCGGGCCGTGGGCCGGTAGTCGGTATACGGGTCGGCGGCCGTCTCCCCGGGCTCCGGCTCCGGGTCGGCCTCGGGGACCAGCGCCCCCTCGGTGTAGTGGAAGCCCAGGATGATGCCGTCCTTGACCCGCCGCTTCGGCAACTCCTCCCGCCAGCGGTCCCAGTTGCCGGTGGCGATGGCGTCCGCGTTGTTGGCCCGGTCCTCGCGGGCCGTCCACTCGGCGACCGGGCGGCGCTCGGGGTCGTAGCTGTCGAGGAGTTCCCGGCCCGCCCAGCCGTGGACGACGGCCGCCAGCTTCCACGCCAGGTTGTGGACGTCCTGGACGCCCAGATTGAGTCCGGAGCCGCTGAACGGCGTCACCAGATGGGCCGCGTCACCGGCGAGATGGACCCGGCCGGACGAGAGGCGTTCGGCGACCTGGCTCCGGCTGGTCCAGTGCGACTCCTCCAGCACCTTCACCGCCAGCGCCGGATCGCCCGCGACCGTACGGACCAGATCCGCCGGGTCCGCCGGGGCGGCCGTGTCCGCCGGGTCCTCCAGGATCCGGTTGAACGTCCACCGGTCGGGGACCGACGTCGGCTGGAGATAGCCGCGCACCCCGTCGGATTCGAGGAAGGTGATGGTGGCCCGCAGCTCCCCGAGCAGGGGGCCGAGCGCCGCCTCGAAGAGGACCTGGTGGTTCTCGGTGACGGGCCCGCCGCCGAGCAGCTCCGTACCGATGGAGCGGCGGACGGCGCTGTGCGCCCCGTCGCAGCCGACCAGCTGGCGGCAGCGGATCCGGCGGGGTGTGCCGTCGGGGCCGGTCACGGTCGCCGTGACCCGGTCGTCGGCGGTCTCGACCCCGGTCAGGGTCGTGCCGTAGCGGATCCGGGTGGTGTCGAGCCGCCGCCGCAGTACGGACTCCACCACGTCCTGCGGGCACATCACCGTCGACGTCGGGCTGAACGAGGCGCGCCGCCCGGCGACCAGGCTCTGCGCGAGCAGGGTGTCCGGGGTGTTCAGCGCCGCGAGGGTGGTCGTGAAGGCGAACCGCAGCCCCGCCCGCTCCTGGGCGAGGGCGGTACCGGCGATCTCGTCGGCGACGCCGAGGGTCCGGAAGACCTCCATACTGCGGGCGTTGACGGCCCGGGAGCGCGGCAGGACCGACGGCGCGGTCCGCCGCTCGATCAGCAGATGGGGGACGCCGAGCCGGTCGAGGAGGAGGGCGAGGGTCAGCCCGGCGGGCCCGGCGCCGACGACGAGTACGGGTACGTCGTCGCTGACGGGCACCGGGTCCGAAGCGGCGTGCGGGGCGGTTCCCCGGGAGGCTGCGGAGGCCGTGGTCACGGGATGGTCCTTTCGAGTACGGGTTCGCCCGCGGGGCCGCCCGCGGCGGGATCGCCCCGCCACCGGCGGGCCCGGCGGCGCAGCGGGCCGATCAGCAGATGCTCGGCGAGCAGGGCGACGGCCACCGCGACGGCGGCCCAGGCGAATACCTCGTCGGTGGCGAGGTTGGTACGGGCGGTGGCGATCCGGGCGCCGACCCCGTCCGGGGCGGCGAGCAGTTCGGCCATGATCACGGTGCGCAGCGATGTGGTGGTCACCAGCGCGACCGAGGCGAGCAGGGGCGCCGTCAGGGCCGGGAGCACCAGATGGCGCAGCCGGTGGACGAGCGGTACGCGGAAGGCGGTGGCCATCTCCCGTAGTTCGGGGTCGAGGGCGCGCACCGCCTCGGCTATCGCGACCGCGACGACCGGCACCGAGACCAGGGTGGCCACGAAGACGGGCACCTCGCCGCCGCTGCCCCACCAGACCATGCCCATGACGACGGGCACGATCGGCGGGATCCCCAGCAGCAGCGCCCGCAGCGGTCTGCCGAGCCCCTCCGCGAGACTGCTGCCACCGCCGATCAGTCCCCAGGCGACACCGATCAGCAGGGCCAGTACGGAGCCGGTGAGGGCGCGGCCGAGACTCCGTACCACCTCTTCGTAGAGCACCCCGTCGGCGGCGAGCCGCCCCAGCGCGTCGGCGGTCTCGGCGGGGGAGGGGACGAGGACGGCGGGCTGCCGGGCGGCCCACAGCTGCCAGAGCCCGAGCAGAACCGCCGTACCGGCGGCGACGAGCGCCGTGTCACGAGCCTTCCGTGACATAGAGTTCCGCACCCGGCACCTTCCCTCCCAGCAGGGCCGGCGAGGCGGCGGCGAGTTCCTGGAAGAGGGCGGTCAGCTCGCCCTTGACGTCGGCCGCCGTGCGGTACGCCGGGTCGAGGCGGCCGAGCAGTCCGGTGATCAGGGGCTGGGGCGCGCCGGTGCGTTCGGCGACGCCGGGCGCTATGTCGGCCGCGCGGGAGACCGCGTTCTGGGTGGAGCGGGCGAGGGCCTGGTGGAGCGTACGGACGACCTCGGGGTTGGCGTCCGCGTACTTGCCCCGGACGCCGATGGCGTAGGTCGGCAGGGTCTCCCGGCCGGTCTTCTTCTTCCACTCGGCGCCCAGGGTGAGGACCGGCTTCTTCGGCTTCCCCGCCGACTTGGCGCGGGCCGACGCCAGGCTCGCCTGGTGCTCGGGGAGCAGCGCGTAATCCGCCTTCCCGGCGCCGACGGCGGTCAGCAGGTCCGGCAGGCCGGGATGGTTGACGACGGTGACGTCCTCGCCGGGCTTGAGCCCGTTCTTCTCGGCCAGGCTGCGGAAGAGGACGTCGTTCACATCGCCCTTGAAGGCGATGTGCACGGTCTTGCCGCGGAGCGACTCCCAGGACGTGCCCGCGTCGGCCGGTCCCACCAGGACGTCGACCGGGCCGTCGAGGACACCGAGGATCCGGACGTCGACGCCCCGGCTGTGCAGATTGGCGGCGATATTGCTGGGCAGGGTGAGGACGTCGACGGAGCCGCTGGTGAGCTGGGTCCGCATCTCGTCCGGTGAGCGCAGGGCGCTGAAGGAGACCTTCCCCGCCTCCGTCTTCAGCTCGGAGTCGGTCCGCAGTCCGGCGGTGACGGCGTCGAGTACGGCGTTGGGCGCGACACCGATCCGCAGCCCCGACGACTTGCCCTCGTCCCCGGAGTCCCCGCAGCCGGTCAACAGGGCCGCCGCCACCAGGACGTGGGCGGTCACCGCGAGCCGGACGCGGGACGAACGGGGGGTGCGGAGGACGGGCGTGATCACTCGGGCGCTCCTGAGCTGTAGGTGTGGTGCGGTCCTGAGGGGGGCGCCGCCGGGGTGGCGGGGTCGTGCGCCGTGCTGTGTGCCCGGGGGCCCTGGGGGCCCGGGGTGCGGGTGCCGGCGGGGGCGCCTTGGGCGTCGGGGCCGGGGCCGGGTTCGGGGGCGTCCGGTGCCTGGTCTTCGGGGCCGGTGAGGGCGGCGACGATCTCCGCTTCGGCCCGGATCGCCGCCTCGCCGTCCCGGCCGCCGTCCGGGGTCGGGCCCAGCGGCAGGATCCGGTGTCCGCCGGGCCGGATGATCAGCGCCTGCCGGGCGGTGATCGCGGCCTCGTGGGGGTCGTGGGTCGACCACAGGACCGTGGAGCCCGCGTCCCGGGCCAGTTCCAGCAGGGTCCGCCGCACCTCGGCGCGGAGCGTGATGTCCAGCGCCGAGACGGGTTCGTCGAGGATCAGCAGGGGGGCTCGTACGATCAACGCCCGTGCCAAGGCGACGCGTTGGCGCATTCCGGTCGAGAGCGCGGCGGGATAAGCGGGGGCGGAATCGGCCAGTCCGAGCCGGGTCAGCAAGGTACGGGCATGGTCGCGGTCGGCGTCGGAGGGGCGGCGGCCGAGGGCGAACACCACATTCTCCAGGGCGGTCCGCCAGGGCATCAGCCGCGGCTCGGCGAAGGCGTAGCCCACCCGGCCGGGCGCGGTCACCACCCCCGCCGACGGCTTGTGCAGCCCGGCCGCCAGCCGTAACAGGGTGCTCTTCCCGACCCCGGACGGGCCGAGCACGGCGAGGACGGTCCCGGCGGGAACATCCAGGTGGAGATCGTGGAACAGCCGTCGCGCGCGGTACGCGTGCCCGACGGCGCGGAACGTGACTCCCCCTGCGGACATCCGCCCCCCAGAACGTGTCGGATCTCTACCCGTCGGCCAACCGCCGTCTGCCCGCGGCCTGTTCGTGCCCCGATCAGCTAAGGCGAGCCTAACTATAGAGTACGACTCCAATCAACGCCGCGCCCGTTACCTCCCCGGTATCGCGTGTGATGGGGTGCGGCGGTTGCGGGTGCAACGGTTGCTGGCGGGATTTGCCCCTTGGCGGGAGCGGGAGCGGGCTGCCAACCTGTCGGCTCCGCCCGCGATGTGACGGACGGTACGGCGGTGACGGGGCGGACGTATGCCCCGGGACGGACGCGATGGGCCCGTCGCGCCATTCACCCCGGTGTGTCCGGGCCTGTCGGGGTATGCCCCGGCGGGTCCACGCGGTCCGCCGCGCACGGCGCGTCGGTACCTCGACTCATGCGTTTCCTCATTCGATCTCTCATCCGATCTCTCGTCGGATTCGAGCAGGAGGTTCAGTCATGCGGTTACGGAGCACCCTCTTCGCGGCCCTGGGCGTGGGATGCGCCCTGGTGGCCACCTCGGCCACCCCGGCATCGGCCGCCCCGCAGGTGCGGTTCGCGAGTGTGGCCACCGGCAAGTGCCTCGACAGCAACGGCGCCGGGAACGCCTACACGCTGGGCTGCAACGGCGGCGCCTACCAGCGCTGGACGGTGGAGTTCAACGGCACCGGAGGCGGACTGATCAAGAACGTGGCCACCGGCAAGTGCCTGGACAGCAACGGCGCCGGTGATGCGTACACGCTCGGCTGCAACGGCGGTAACTACCAGCGCTGGACGGTACGGGAGTCGGGCGCGGGCGTCATCGTCTGGCGGAACGTGGCCACCGGCAGGTGCCTGGACAGCAATGGCGCAGGGAAGGTCTACACGCTGGGCTGCAACGGCGGCGACTACCAGCGCTGGCGGTCGTGACCCCCGGTTGAACGGCTGAGGCCCGCGGCTCCGCTCCGGAGCCGCGGGCCTCAGTGGCCGTCGGCCCGGACGCGGGCCGTCCGGCGGCCGGTCACCCGGCGGGCGGGGTGCCGCGGAGCGCCGCGAGCGCCTGCCGGGCGAGCCAGGGCTCGGCCTGCTCGTAGGGCCATCCGTTGTCGTCGACCAGCGTGAAGTAGCCGCTGTAACCGAAGTAGAACCACAGGATGTCGGTCGCCTGATCGGCCGTCATCTCCGGGTGGGTACCGCCGATTCCGTGCAGATGCGCGGCGACGAGGGCGAGCGCCTCCCGGTAGCGCCCGGTCCCGATCGCCAGCCCCTCGGCCGCGTCCTCGTTGTGGGGCGCCGTCGCGATCAGGATGCGCATGATGTCGCCGAAGCTCTCCCGCATGGACCGTGTCACGGCGGAGAGCTGCCGTAGCAACCCCTCCGGGTCGGTGAGCGAATCCAGCTCGTCCATCTTCTCGGCGACGATCGGGGCCTGACTCCAGATGTCCACCAGGGTTCGCAACAGCCCCTGCTTGCCGCCGCCGACGGCGTAGACGGTCGTCGGGGCGACCCTGGCCTCGGCGGCGATCTCCTCGACCGTGGTCGTGAAGTACCCCTTGCGCGAGTAGAGCAGCCGGGCGGCGTCGACGATGGCCAGCCGGGTGGCCTCCGCGTAGTCGCTCCGCCGGCTTCTGTGCGGTGTGGACATGATCGTTCCTTGCCGTTCTCCGGACTCCGTTGCCCGGCTACGTTAATCGGAGTTAGACTCCGATGAGTGGATTGCTTCTTTGATCGACATTGATCGATTGATCGACGAGTGCGGTAACGGCCCGGCGGGCCGTACGGCGAGCGTAGGGAGGAGCACGGCGGTGACCTATCCAGGGGGAGGGGCGGCCGGGCGCTCGGAGCTGGCCACCCGCTTACGCCAAGTGGTCGCCCCGGAGCGGGTGATGACCTCCGGCCCCGGCTACGACACCGGCCGCACGCTCTGGAACGGGGCGGTCGACCGCCGCCCTGCCGTCGTGCTGCGCTGCGGGGACCCGGCCGACGTCCGGGCGGGCGTACGGATCGCCGGGGAGCTGGGGGTCCCCTTGTCCGTCCGGGCGGGCGGCCACGGCTGGACCGGCTCAGCCGTCGCCGATGACGGTCTGACCATCGACATCGGCGGACTGCGGCGGGTGACGGTCGACGCCGGGGCGAAGACGGCCGACGTCCAAGGCGGCGCCACCGCCGGGGAGCTGATCGCCGCCACCGAGCCCCGCGGCCTGGTCGCGGTGACCGGGACCGTCGACGCGGTGGGGGTGGCCGGGCTCGCCCTGGGCGGCGGATACGGCCCGCTGACCGGCCGGTTCGGTCTCGCGGTCGACAATGTGCTGGCCGCCGATGTCGTACTCGCCGACGGTACGGAGCTCACGGCGGACGCCGACCACGAGCCGGACCTCTTCTGGGCGCTGCGCGGCGGCGGGGGCAACTTCGGGGTGGTGACCTCGGTCCGGGTCGCCCTGCACACCGTGCCCGCCGTCCTCGGCGGGGTGATCCTCTATCCGTGGGCGCAGGCCGGGGCCGTGCTGGCGGCCCTGGCGGAGACGGCCCTGACCGCCCCGGACGAACTGACCTTGCAGAGCGGCATCGTGACCGGACCCACCGGGGAGCCCGTGGTCTTCGCGGCCCCCACCTGGTGCGGTGAGACGACCCGCGGCGAGCGGGTGCTGGCGGAGCTGACCCGGCTCGGGGACCCCGTCGTCCACCGGATCGCCCCCACGACCCTCACCGAACTGCTCCGGCGGAACGGCGAATCCTTCCCCGCCGGGCGGCATGCCGAGGTCCGCCCGAGGAACCTGCCCGGCCTGACGCCCCGGGCGGTCGACGCGCTCGTCGCCGGAGGCGAGTCGATGACCTCGGCGCTGTCCGCGGTCTCCCTGCACGTCCTGCACGGCGCGGCGGCCCGGGTCCCCGTCGACGACACGGCCTTCGGTATCCGCACTCCGCATCTGATGGCGGAGAACATCGCCCTCTGGGAGCCGTCCGACCACCGGGCGGCGGAGCACCGCGACTGGGCCCGCGACCTCTCGGACGCCCTGTCCGGCGAGGCGCTGCCGGGCGGCTACGTCAATCTGCTGGCCCCGGACGAGACGGACCAGATCGCCCACGCGTACGGCCCCAACCGGGACCGTCTGCCGGCGGTGAAGCGGAAGTTCGACCCGGCGGGGGTCTTCTCCGCGACCCCGCTTCCACCGGACGCCGGTCCGCCCCCGGGCTCCGGCCGTCCGGCGGACTCCGGTCCTTCCGCGGACTCCGGTTCGCCCCCGGATCCCCGCCACCCCTGACCACCTGCCGCACCACCGGCCGGCGGAAGTCTCCGCGGGCCGTACTCAACCGTGCGAGAGAAAAAGGTGAACCATATGAAGAGGAAGAAGACCTTTCTGGCCGGCGCCGTCGCCGGAGCGCTCATGACGGCGGCCTCGGTCGTGACGGGAGGCACCCAGGCGGTCGCGCACCCCAACGACTGCCCCAACGGCTATGTCTGTGTCTGGGGTGACAGCAACTACGAGGGGCGTTTCCTCTTCGTCCCGGGGACCAGCCGCTCCAACGTCGGCAACCACATGAACGACCACACCACGTCCCTGTGGAACCGCACCGGCTCCCGGGTCTGCTTCTACGACCACGCCGACTACCAGGGCTCCGTCCTGGCGATCGTGAACCCGGGCGACTGGCGCGGCAACGTCGGCCCCACCGCCAATGACCGGATCAGCTCCTGGCGGGCCTGCTAGCAGGGCTCCCGGCGGCCGGAGTGCCTGACGGCCGCCGGTAGGAAGGGGGAAAAAGGCGCGGCCCGGCGCAGGGAGTGCGCCGGGCCGCGCCCGGATGCCACGGGGCGGAGCCCTGATTCAGGCCCTCCCCGATCGGTGTGGTCAGCCGAGCTTCTTCAGCTGGGCGTCGGCGACGGCCTTCGGCTGCTCGGCCTTGCCGGAGAGGCTGATGGTCGTCACGGTGAAGATCTCGTTGCCCTTGCGGACGACGACGGTCGGGGTCTCGATCTTCATCCCCTCCCCGTCCATGGTCAGCGTGTAGGCCAGGGCCTCGTCGCCGCCGGTGTAGGCGGCCGGAGTGACCTTGGTGACCTTGTTGCTGTCGGACTTCACCTTGCTGACGAAGCCCGCGCCGCACGACTCGCCGGCCTTCTTCAGCTCGGCCATCGCCTTCGTGGCGCCGTCACCCTCGTAGCTGCCCAGGCCGAGAGAGGTGATCGACATCAACTTGATGGACTCCATCGCCTCCTCGAACTCCTTGTCGGAGCTCTCCTCCGTCAGCCTGCCGTCGGTGGGCAGCGGCGGCGAGACGCGGCGGATGATGGTGTTCTTCGCCTCGCCGGGTACGCCGCCCAGCATGACCGTGCTCAGCGCCTTGCACTCGGGCTTGTCGCTCGTCGCGACCTGCGCGTCCTTCAGCTCCGACAGCGGACGATTCTTGACTTCCTGGGGCTTCACATCGGCCGAGACGATGGCGAGCTTGTCCAGCTCGGCCTGTGTCTTCGCGGGGGCGGACTTCTTCGTGTCGTTCTTGGCGCCGTTCGAGCTGTTCGAGTCGTCCTTCTTGTCGTCGCCGCCGCTGCAGGCGGAGAGCAGCAGGGCGAGGGAGACGGCGGAAGCGGCGACGGCGCCCCGGCGGAAAGCGGTGCTCTGCATCAGAGGAGTCCTTGTGACAGAGGGAGGCGGGCTCAGCCGAGCTTCTTCAGCTGGGCGTCGATGACGGCCTTCGGCTGCTCCGACTTGCCGGAGAGGTTGAAGCTGAAGATGGAGAAGACCTCGTTGCCCTTGCGAACCACGACGACCGGGGCCTGCATCGACTCGCCCTCGGCGTCCACCGACACGGTGTAGGCGAGGGCCTCGTCACCCCCGGCGTAGGTGGCCGGGGCGACCTTGGTGACCTTGGTCTTGTCGGACTTGATGGTGCTGGTGAAGCCCGCGCCGCACGCCTCGGCGGACTTCTTGAGGTCGGCCACCGCCTTCGTGGCGCCGTCACCCTCGTAGCTGGCCAGGGTCAGCATGGACATCGACATGTTCTTGAGGGCGTCCATGGACGCGGCGGCCTGCTCCTCGGGGGTGCCGGTCTTCGGCGGCTCCATGCCTGTGGTGACCCGGCGCGACACCGAGGCGGCGGACTCGCCCGGGGCGCCACCGGCCATGACCTTGTTCAAGGTGGCGCACTCGGACTTGTCGCTCTTCGCGCCCGCCGCGTCCTTGATGTCGGAAGCGAGGGCGGGCTTGACCTCGTGCTTCGCCCCGCCCTTCACATCGGCCGAGACGATGGCGAGCTTGTCCAGCTCGGCCTGTGTCTTGGCCGGGGCCGACTTCTTCGTGTCGTTCTTCGCGCCGTTCGAGCCCTTCGACTCGTCCTTCTTGTCCTCGCCGCCGCAGGCGGAGAGCAGCAGGGCGAGGGAGACGGCGGAAGCGGCGACGGCGCCACGGCGGAAAGCGGTGTTCTGCATGAAGGGAATCCTTGCAATGGGGAGTTGAGATTGATGAACGGTGATTGCAGGCGGAAACCCGGAGGGGAGGGCAGCGGAAACCAAAGGGGGGAGTTCCTACTGCTTGATGTAGCGGAGCGGTTCTCCTCCCGAACCGACCAGCTCACGAACGATCGTCGAGCCGTCCGGCATGGTGAGGGTGCTCCACTGCCCGGGTGAGCAGGACGCGCGGTCCCCCGTCTCGACCTCGGTGGGACCGAGTTCGAGCGGTGTACCGGCGGACTTCAGCGTCGCCGACCAGGTGCAGGAGTATCCGGGGCCGGTTCCGGTGAGCTTCATGACCTTCTCGCCGGTGGTGCCGTTCCCGATCGTCATCGTTCGGATGTTCTCGCCCTGGGACGACGCGAAAGTCGCACGCCAGGTGCCCAGATAGGCCCCCGGTATGTCGCCCCCGCTGTCGGGAACCGTATCACTGGTCCCACTATTACCGGGATCCGGTTTTTCGGTCGTCTTCCCGGCGGGCTTTCTGGCGGAATCGGCACCGTCGCCGGTCGATTTGACCGCGTAAACAACCCCGACGACGACCAAGGCACCGATACCGAGCGCCGCGGCCAGAACGAGCCGGGCCCTTCTTCTGCGCCGGTCGCCCGCGCGGAGCACCCGGCCGGGCGGGTTCATCGCCCCGGAATGAGACGACGGCGGCGGCCCCGGCGTCTCCGCGACCGTCCCGGCCGTGCCGGACACCCCGGCACCCGGACCGACTTGCGGCAGCGGCCCGGGAACGGCCCCCGGACCGTGGCCGATCGGCTGCGGTCCGCTGAGACCACCGGTCCCGCCCGGTGCCGCCGTCTCCGGTCCGCCCCCGTACGCGTACCCGTAGTCGTAGCCGTACGACGGTTCATCCGGCGTCCCGCCCGGCAGCGGCGGGGTCACCGGCAGGTCGGCCCGGCGGTGCGCGCCCGTGTTGTGCTCGAACTCCAGCAGACGTACCGCGTGCCGCCCCAGTTCGGCGACGAGCGCGCCCGGGAGCCACGGTTCGGGATCCGCCCCGATCGCCGTCGTCCGGGCGACGATCTCCGCCGGTGCCGGACGCCCCTCGGGGTCCTTGCGCAGACAGTCCCGTACCAGCTCCAGCAGCCCGCCCGGCAGGCCGGCCAGGTCCGGTTCCTCCTCGGCGATCCGGAACATCACGGCGTGCCCGGCGCTGTCCGCCGGGCCGAACGGCAGCCGTCCGGTGGCCGCGAACATCAGGATCGTGCCGAGGCAGAACACATCGGCGGCGGGCGTCAGCCGCAGCCCCCTGACCTGTTCCGGCGCCATATAGCCGGGTGAGCCGACGACGGCCCCGGTCCGGGTGATCCCGGCGTCCGCCGACGCCTCCAGGGCGCGGGCGATCCCGAAGTCGATGACCCGGGGGCCGTCGATGGTGATCAGGATGTTGGAGGGCTTCAGATCGCGGTGGACGAGACCGGCGCCGTGGACGGAGCGCAGGGCGTGGGCGAGGCCCCGGCCGAGGATCCGTACGGAACGTTCCGGCAGCGGCCCGTGGACCCGGTTGACCACATCGCTGAGCGCGGGCCCCGCCACATAGCCGGTGGCGACCCAGGGCACGGCCGCCTCCGTGTCGGCGTCCAGGACGGGCGCGGTCCATTCGCCGCCGACCCGGCGGGCCGCGTTCACCTCGTGCCGGAACCGGGTCCTGAAGGACTCCTGCGCGGCGAGTTCGGGCCGGACGAGTTTGACGGCGACCGTACGGCCCCGGTCGCTGCGGGCCAGATAGACCTGGCCCATGCCGCCCGCGCCGAGCCGGGCGATCAGCCGGTACGCGCCTATGCGTCGCGGATCCCCAGGCGCCAGCTGTTCCATCGCTTCCCCCCGGACCCGCATCCCCGTCGCTGGACGCTTCGAGGATAGGCGGCGGCCGGACGGTCCTTCGCACGGGCCCGGAGTCCGCCCCGGTCGCCGCCCCGGTAACCCTCCCGGGGCGGGCCGTGGCGCCGACCGGCGTCATCGGGCCGCGACGCCGTTCACCCGATGGCGGGAAGATCCCCGGCGGCCCTTTCCGCCGGTCGCGCCGGGCCCAACACTGGCCCGGCGGGACGAGCCCAATCCCCCCATCGCGGTTCGTCCCGCCCTCCTGTCCTCCTGCTGTTCCTCCGGGCTCCGCCCTGCCTTTCGGGCTGTGCCCGGACCTGCGAAAGGTGTTCCTATGCGTACGGGGAAGAAGTCCCTGGCAGCCCTGGCGGTCATGGGCGCGGCGGCGTTCGGGCTGTTCACCGGGCCCGGCGCCCAGGCCGCGACGGCGACGCTGTACTCGGCCGAGTCCTTCGCGGGCCTCTGTCTCCAACTGCGCCCCGCGGACCAGGTGCTGGTCCAGCAGGACTGTCTGGGCACGGCGGACCAGCAGTTCGAGTTCATCTCGGCGGGCGGCGGCGCGTACGAGATCCGCGATCTGGGCACCGGCCGCTGCCTGGAGGTGAAGGACGCCAGTACGGCGGTGGACGCGGGGCTCGTCGGCGCGCTCTGCGGCGGGCTGCCGCACCAGCGGTTCCAGCCGATCGCCGGGGCCGAGGGGTATGTGATCCACACCGTCGCGGGCCAGTGCCTCGATGTGAAGGGCGGAAGCGAGGCGGCGGGCGCGCCGATCGTCCAGTCGGAGTGCGCCCTCGCCAAGGAGAGCCAGCAGTTCGCGATCGAGGCGATCCAGCCGTAGCGCACGGGCGGCGGCGGTACGGCAGCGGCGGTACGGGTCCGGAGGCGCCCGCCTCCGGACCCGTACCGCCGCTCCCGTACCGCCCGCTACGCCTGTTCCGCCTCCGTCAGCTCCGTCATCACCGCGCCCAGCCGCTCCAGCACCCGGACCGTCTCCGCGAACCCGGCCGGGCCGAGGGCGTCGGCCAGCTCGGCGGCGAGCGCCGTGTGACCCGGGTCGAGCAGCCGCAGGGCCGCCCGGCCGTCGTCGGCGGCCACGAGGAGCTTGGCCCGGCGGTGCGCCGGATTGGGCCGGTACGCCGCGAACCCCCGCCGCACCAGCAGATCGGCGGTCCGCTGGACGCTCTGCCTGGCCAGGCCCATCGACCGGGCCAGGTCGGAGACGGTCCGCGCCTCACGGGCGACCGCGCCCAGCACCTGCCAGGAGGCGGCCGTCAGCCCGCCGTCGGCGGCGATCCGCTCGGAGACCGTGATGAAGTGGCCGTTGAGCCGGAAGACGCCGAGGGCGGTCCGGGTCAGCAGCTCCCGGGCGTCCGGATCGGATGCCGTCTCCCGGGCGGCGGCCGGACTCACTCCGTACCGCCTTCGCCTTCGCCGCCTTCGAGGACGGCGTAGGCCGACACGTCGGAATCGTGGAAGAGGCGGTACCAGGCGTCGAGCCGCTCGCCCTCGAAGACCCCGAGCCGGGCGAAGACCTCACGGGCGAGGGCGACGGGCTCGGTCGGCCCGGCGGTGATCAGATCCCGGTCGGTGACGGCGTCGGCCTCGCGGTAGCGGTCGCCCCCGGCGTAGCCGGTGACCGCCAGATAGTAGGAGACGGCACTGGTGTGGTCCCGGTCGTCCAGCAGCCCCTCCCGGGCGAGCCCGGACGTGGCGCCGCAGATCGCGGCGACCGGGACACCCGCGTCGAGGAAGGTCCGGGCCTTGGCGGCGAACGGGGCCAGCTCGTCACCGTCCTCCCAGGCGCTCGCCCCGGTGAGGATCAGCAGTTCGCTCCCGGCGGGGTCGAGTTCGGCCAGCGCCATGTCGGGCTGGATCCGGAGCCCGCCCATGGTGGTGACGGGGTCGGTGGTGAGTCCGACCGTCCGTACCGTCCAGCCGTTCCGGGCGAGATGGGCGGTGGTGTAGCCCGTCTCCCAGTCGGCCCAGGTGTCGTACACGGCCAGATGGACGGTGCCGGGGCGGGTTCCGTGCGGGGTCGCTGTCGTCATGACAGAAGACTGTCATCATGACAGCATGCTGTCAATTGGTGGAGTCCCGGCGGGCCGCCGGGGGCCGACAGAACGCCGCAGACCACCGGCGCATCACAGACAACGTGCCGCTGCCGGGGCGGGCGCGGGCTGCCTACCCTGACGCGTATGACCCCTCCTCCGAACCCCCGCGACCCCGCCGCCACCACCGCTTCCGCGCCCGCGCCCGACGCCGCCGCCGGTGCCGCCGTGAAGGCCGCCGACCGGGACCATGTCTTCCACTCCTGGTCCGCCCAGGGGCTGATCGACCCCCTCGCCGTCGCCGGGGCCGAGGGCTCGTACTTCTGGGACTACGACGGCCGCCGCTATCTCGACTTCAGCAGCGGCCTGGTCTTCACCAACATCGGCTACCAGCACCCGAAGGTCGTCGCCGCGATCCAGGAGCAGGCCGCGAAGCTCTGCACCTTCGCCCCGGCCTTCGCCGTCGAGTCCAGGTCCGAGGCGGCCCGGCTGATCGCCGAACGCACTCCCGGTGAACTGAACAAGATCTTCTTCACCAACGGCGGCGCCGAGGCCGTCGAGAACGCCGTCCGGATGGCCCGGCTGCACACCGGCCGCCCCAAGGTTCTCGCCGCCTACCGCTCGTACCACGGCGGCACCCAGACCGCGATCAACATCACCGGCGATCCGCGCCGCTGGCCCTCCGACAGCGGCACCGCCGGAGTCGTCCGCTTCTGGGCGCCGTACCTCTACCGCACGCAGTTCCACGCCACGGATGAAGCGGAGGAGTGCGCGCGGGCCCTGCGGCACCTGGAGGAGACCATCCGCTTCGAGGGCCCCGGCACCGTCGCCGCGATCATCCTGGAGACCATCCCCGGCACCGCCGGGATCATGGTCCCGCCGCCCGGCTATCTGGCGGGCGTCCGGGAGATCTGCGACCGGTACGGCATCGTTTTCGTCCTCGACGAGGTGATGACCGGCTTCGGCCGGACCGGCAAATGGTTCGCCGCCGAACACTTCGACGTCGTCCCCGACCTGCTGACCTTCGCCAAGGGCGTCAACTCCGGCTACGTACCGCTGGGCGGCGTGGCGATCTCCCCCGAGATCGCCGCCACCTTCGACCAGCGGCCCTACCCCGGCGGACTCACCTACTCCGGCCACCCGCTGGCCTGCGCCGCCGCCGTCGCCACGATCAAGGTGATGGCGGAGGAGGACGTGGTGAACCGGGCCGCCGCGACCGGCGACCGGATCATCGGCCCCGGCCTGCGCGAACTCGCCGAACGCCACCCGAGCGTCGGCGAGGTCCGGGGTATGGGCGTCTTCTGGGCCCTCGACCTGGTGAAGGACCGCGAGACCCGCGAGCCCCTGGTGCCGTACAACCCGTCCCCGGCGGAGAACGCGCCGATGGGCGCCTTCGCGGCGGCCTGCAAGGCGGGCGGGCTCTGGCCGTTCGTCAATATGAACCGCACCCATGTCGTCCCGCCGTGCACGATCACGGAATCGGAGGCGAAGGAGGGCCTGGAGATCCTGGACGCGGCGCTTTCGGTGGCGGACGAGTACGCGGCCTGACTCTTGCGGCGGCGCTAGCCGATCACATCGTCGGGCGAGGGCCCGGCGCCGTGCTCGGCGGCGCAGCCGGGGCAGGCGTACTGCACCATCGGCGGGCCGCTGGCGCGTTCGGTCACGCCGACTATGACCGGGGCTCCGGTGGGCTGTGCGCAGTACGCGCACGGCGGGGTGAAGGGGTCCGGGGCGTCGTGGAGAAGTGCCTCGCGGGTCACGGGGTCACCCCGCCGGTGCCTGGTAGGCGACGCCGAGTTCGTCCCAGGCGGTGGCGTAGAACCGCTCCCGCTGCTCCGGCGTGAGCGCGTCGGCTTCCGGGGCGCGGAAGACCTCGCGCGCGGTCTGGGCGCTGGGCCCGGTCCACGGCCGCAGCCACGGCGATTCATGGCCGGGCGGTACGGGGGGTATGGACCGGGTCGATCCGGCGGCCCGATGCCGTCCCCGGGCCGGAAGTAACCGGTGCGGCATCCATGTGAACGCGTGGGCGATAAGGTCGCGCATGTCGGTTCAGCTCCTCAGAAAGCTGATCGGCGGAGCCCCGATGGACCGGGTCTAGGCGGTCCATCGGGGCGTTTGCCGCCGGGAGTTCAGGAGTTACGTCCCTTGTACGGGCGAGGGCGCTGAATGGCCTTGGCCTCGGCGGGTCCCCGGCGGGCGATGCCGAGATCGTCGAGGAGCGCGGCGAGCCACCCCTGGCTCACGCCGTACTCATGGGCGAGCCGGGTGACCGACGCACCCATCAGATACCGGTCGACCACCCGTTCCTGCGCGATGACGACCCGCTCCTGGGCGGCGCTCATCGGATCCGCCTCCCGCCCGACCCGGGCCCGGGCGGGGGCGCGGCCGTCGGTGTGGGCGGTGTTCTCGTGCATGGCCCGCAGATCACGGACCCGTAGAAACGGCTCGACCAGCCTCGCCGCCGCCATGTGACGCATCCGCGCCCGAAGGTTCCGGCACACCTCGCAGCGCTCCGGGTCGGGCGGGAAGCCACGCGGCCAGGTGAGATCGTCTTCCATGGTTCGCCACCAGGCTTTCTGTACGGCCGGGGGAGGGGGGCGGCGCCCTCAACACCGCCCCCCGTTGCCGCTCCGCGCGATTCTCCGCAGCATCGAGAGGTGTGCTGCCGCGCGGAACGGGGTTCAGGGGGATCTAGAGGATGTGCGACAGCCCTTTGCACCGGACCCGCTGGAACCGGGCGAGGGCGCCGAGCTGGTACCGCTCGGCCGGGGTCGCGGGACGCAGTCGCGTGTACGAGCGCGTCCAGGTGTTCCCGGCGGGCCGGATCACGGTGACGGTGTGCCCCTGTATTCGATGCACCATCGCGGGCCGGTCCGAATCCCGGTCGAACACCACGGCGCCGACCTTGACTTCGGACACATCCGCGAACGAGGCGGGCGGCCGGGTACGGGGTATGCGGTTACGCCACATCAGAGCCCGCCCCGGCTGCTGCGAAGGTTCCGCGCCGCGAGCCCGGGCGCGATCTGATCACCGACGGTCGCGGGCCGGCACGCTTCCCGCACCACATCCCACTCGCACCCGCCGTGCACCGGGCGCAGGATGTAGCGCGATCCGTAGACCTCCATGACGACGCCGATGCGCTGTCTGCCGGTGTCGTACGCGAGGGTTCCGACCGGGAGGGTGCCGTCCGGGTCAGCCATGGCAGTTCCTCTCTGTAGCAGAACGGCTACCAAGGGCTGTCAGCGTGACCTAGAGTCTGAACCCGATCAACGTGGCTGGGTTGATAGATAAGTTGGGGGCAGGATGGTGAACTGCAAGGAGCTGAACCCGGACGCGTCACCGCAAGCAGCGTTCGGTGCACGCTTACGCAGCTCACGTGAGTCGCGGGGTTGGACTCAAGAGGAACTGTCCGAGCGTATGGGCATTTCCAGCGGGCATATTTCGGGAGTTGAAACTACTCGCAAAGCACCTTCTTTGCTCTTCGCGAAAGCTGCGGACCGCGCCTTTGGCTTGGTGGGTACAGGAGATACTTTCGAGCGCCGGTGGAGCGAGATGCACAACGGCAGCTTGCTGGAGGGCTACCCGGAGTACGTCGGCTACCAGAGCCGTGCGGCGGAGATCCGTCTATTCGAGACGGGAGTGATACCCGGCTTGCTTCAGACGCGGGAGTACGCATCCGTACTGGCGGATGCCGCAGTTCAGCGGGGCGAGATCACGCCGGAGCAGGCAGCCGAACGTGTTGAAGTGCAGATACAGCAGCAAGCCGTGCTTGTGCGGACGCTCCCGCCGCTCACCTTCGCGGTGCTGGATGAGAGCTGCATCCGCAACCCCATCGGGGGTCCTGTCGTGATGGAACAGCAGTTCCGCCGACTCCTGGAGTTCGCCGAACAGGCCACTACTTCAATCCAGATCGCCCCCTACTCCATGGCGGAACGGAAGCCGTTCAGGCGATTGGTCTACCTCCTGACCATGCCTGACCGTTCAGTTATGTCTTATGTCGAGTCGCAGACCCACGGTCATCTCGACCGTGAACTGACCTCCGTGCTCCCCCTGGTGAGGGCCTACCATCAGCTTCAGATCGGGGCTGCCTCGCAGGCGGAATCCGTAGCCGTGATCCAACAGCTAAGAAAGGGCATCCTGTGATGAACACGACCAACTCGCCCCCGCTGCTGCGGTGGGTCAAGTCCTCGTACAGCACCGACAACGGTGGGGCCTGCGTGGAATGGGCTCCCGCTCACGCATCCAACAACGGCGTCGTCCCGGTTCGGGACAGCAAGCGTCCTACCGGCCCAGTTCTGTTGGTCTCTACCGACGCCTTCGCCGGACTGGTCGCCCTCGCCCGGTCCGCCGAACTGTAGGTCCCGCGCGATCTTCCCGAGCCCTGCCGACTCCCATTCTCCGGGTCGGTGGGGCTCGGCCTGCCTGATCGCCCACCGGGTCAGAGGGTCGCCGACCGCTTTCCCCACATCACGACGACGGGCGGCTGGCGAGTTCCTGTGCCTCGGGACGGGTCTATGAGGCGACGTCTTTCCGCCAGGTGGTGAGGACGGCTTGAACGGCCCTGGAGACCTGTCCCTGTTCTGTACGGCCGGCCCACAGGTGTGCATCGTGTTCGGTGAGCTTGACCGTGCTGTTCTCGTCGGTGACGCGGGCGGTGAAGTTGAACTGCCGCGTCTTCTTGCCACTCTTGGAGAGATAGTCGAAGTGCCCGAGGTAGGACCCGATGGCGGTGATCGTCAGGCCGGTTTCCTCGGCGACCTCGCGGCGCAGTGCCTCGGTCAGGGTCTCGCCTGCGTCGACGCCGCCGGAGGGGAGCTCCCACAGGCCGCCGAGGTAGTCGTCGGCGGTGCGGTGCAGCAGCAGTACCTCGCCTTCGGCGTTCGGGATGACGGCGCCGACGACGTGCTTGGTGATGCCGTCGACATCGGCGGCGTGGAGGAGGTCGCGCGAGAGGGCGGCGTCGACGGGGGTGGTCACGTCAGGAGGTCCTTGTGGTGTTCGGCGACCTTGATGACGGCCGCGGTGTACGCGTCGGCGAGGTTGAGGTCCCGCTCGCGGTGCCACACCGGAAGTTTCACCGTGCTGCCGTGCACGCGTTGGGCCGTGGTGTAGCTGTCGGCTGCGGGGCCCTGGTGGTCAGCGTAGCCGGGCAGGAGCACCCCGGGCGTGTGGAACAGCGGGTGCTCGCCGAGTGCGCGGGTGGAACCGGGCAGGTCGACGTCGAGAGCGCCTTCGGCTCGGACGGCTTCGGTGAACCGTTCGACGGGCAGGCCGGATAGCTGGTTCGGGTTGTAGTGAAGCGGCAGTGCGTACCAGGCCGGGCGAGCGTGGGTCGGCGGGTGCGGCACGTCGATGCCCGGCACGTCTCGCAGAGTCCTCCCCATGCGGTCGGCTACAGCTTCCCGGCCGGCCAGGTATCCCTTCAGCCGGGGCAGCTGGGCGTGGGCCAGTGCGGCGGCCAGGGGGTGGATGCGCAGCTTGAGTCCCATACCGGTGACCGCGTACGGGGCGAGTTCGTGGTTGGCGGGTATCTCGCGGCGGCACCGTTTGTTGTACTGGCCGTGCAGCAGCAGACGGTAGTACAGCTCGGTGTCGTCGGTGGCGATGAATCCGCCCTCTCCTGCGGACAGGGGCTTGGGGCCGTTCATGCTGAACGCCGCGGCGCGGCCGAAGGAGCCGACCGGCTGTCCGCGCCAGGTGGCGCCGTGGGCATGGGACCCGTCTTCCAGCAGCATCAGGTCGTGTCGGGTGGTGAACTCGGCCAGGGCGTCCATGTTCTCGGGCAGGCCCCACAGGTGGACGGCGACGAGGGCTGTCGTTCGCGGGGTGATGCGGCGGGCGGCGTCGTCGAGGTCGAGTTGCCCGCGGGCGTCGACGTCGGCGAGTACGGGACGGGCGCCGAGGTGGAAGAGCGGCGTGGCCGTGGCGTGGAACGTCAGTGCCGGGACGATCACCTCGTCACCGGGTCCGATGTCGGCAGCGGCGTACATCGAGTGCAGGGCGGCCGTCCCCGTGCAGGTTGTGACGGTGTGCCGGACGCCGAGGAAGGAAGCGAGGGCGTCTTCCAGTTCGGCGATGATGCCGGAGCGGTCGGGGATGGAGACTGCGGTCGTCAGCTGGCGGGTTATCGCCGCGATGTCGTTGTCCTCGACCGGGGGCCACGAGAAGTGCGGGCCGGGGGCGTCGATGACGGGTGTACCGCCGAGAAGGGCGAGGGGTGAGGTGACGGTCACAGCAGATACTCCTTCGGGTCGGCGGGCGTGCGGGTGTTCTGGGAGGTGTAGGCGGCGGCCAGGAACGCGGCGTGCGCTACGTGGGCGCTGGGTCCGGAGGGGTTGGTCCGCTCGCCGTCGAGGATTCGGCAGAAACAGTCGATCTGGGCGGTCGCGGCGGAAGGCCGGGTCAGCTCCCGGGTCAGGGACTCGATCAGCTGTCCGTCCGGGGTCAGGCGCCGCACCCGGCCGCGCTCGATTACGACCGCACCGCGCGGGCCGGTCACCGTCAGCATTTCGGTCTTCGGCCCGGTGGAGCGGGAGATGAGCAGGGAGCCGTAGAGGCCGGAGTCGTAGGCGAGGTGGACCAGGGCGGTGTCCTCGGCGTCGTAGTCGGCGTCGGGAAGCGCGGCGGTGGAGGTGTCGGCCAGGATGCGGTCAGGCAGGCCGAGGTACCAGATGAGCAGGTCGATCAGGTGGTAGCCCATGTCCATCAGGGCTCCGCCGCCGGCCAGGGACGCCTGACCCCGCCAGCCGGCGGCCGGGTCGGGGCAGTGGAAGGTGTAGCGGCCCTCGACCAGGTAGGGCTGTCCGATCTGCTCCAAGAGCTGTACTGCGGCGGTGTAGACGGGGTGGAAGCGGCGCTGGACGGTGACCATCAGCTCGACGCCGGTCTTGGAGCACAGAGCTGCCAGCTCGGCGGCTTCGGCCGGGCCGGTCGCGAACGGCTTCTCCTTCATCACGTGGACCCCGGCCGCCGCGCAGGTCTCGATGACGCCCCGGCCGGCGTGGTGGGGTACCGCAACGATGGCGAAGTCCGGGCGGACGCCCTCCAGCAGGAAGCGGATGTCGGTGAACCCGGGCACCTGGTACAGCTGGGCCTGAGCAGCGACTTTGTCGGGGTCGGTGTCGCAGACCGCGGCAAGGCGGGCGAACTGGGAGTCGGCCAGGCCCGGCAGGTGGTCCTCCAGGGCCTGATGGCCGAGCCCGATCACGACTGCTTTCTTACGTTCACTCATTCGCGTTCACGCCCTTCGGTGAAGGCGGGTCGGCCCGCTGTGCTGCGGGCCTAGGCATGCTCCAGAGCACGGTGTCCGGTGTGAACCGGCGCGGATCCAGAACACCGTGATCCGCCCTCAGTGCCGAACTGATTCCCGGCGCGCGCAGGCCGTGTGCGCATCTCGCACACGGACTCGAACGGGTAGTGGCGGCTCGGCTACCGTGGGTTGGTTGCCGTCTGGTGACCGGGAGGCGTGATGCGCACAGACGCACCGAACTGGGGCTCTCCCAGGGCGCGGGCACTTATCGAATCGGGCGACGTGGGCGGCCTGATCCGCTGGGCTCGCCTTGAACTCGGGTGGCGGCAGGTCGACCTCGGCAAAGCCACCGGGTACTCGGCCTCCGCCGTGTCCCGCCTGGAGACCGCGGACCGCAGCGCCACCGACCTCGACATGATCCGGAACTTCGCGCAGGCCCTGTTCATCCCTGCGGGCGCACTCGCAGCGGTTCTGCGCGTAACACCTCTTGGGCGCACTAAGGTTGCTGCCGAAGCAGGCAGGCATACCGTAGTCGAAGAGGATTCGATGAGGCGCCGTTCTCTACTCCAAGCCGCGGGCCTGGCTGTGCCGCTCTCCGTCCTGGACGGATTCGACGAGTCGCTCGCCCTGCTGCCGAGCCCGGCTTCGTCACCAACGCCGTCGAGCCTTGTCACCCAGTTCCGTCGGGCACGCGCGCTCTACGACGCGGGCGGCCACAAGAAACTCGTCCTGGCCCTGCCGAACCTTCTCGCCACCGGACACGCCTGTGCCGAGGACGGAGAGGCAGGCGACTACGTGCGGCTCGCGGCCTGCTACGACCTCGCCACCGAGGCCCTGTCGAAGATCGGCCGCTACTCGGCCGGCAGGATCACCGCCGACCGGTCCAACATCTTCTCCGAGCTGTCGGGTTCGCCCCTTGCCGCCGCGGCCTCCGCCCGGGCGTTCAGCATCGTCCTGCGCCACGAAGAGCGCGGCGCGACCGCGCAACGCGTCACCCTCCACGCCGCCGCGAAGGTGGAGGCCACCGGGCTGAAGACCCCCGCGCAGGCTGCGACGTTCGCGCAGATGCTCTGCACAGTGGCCTACGCGGCCGCCCAGGCAGGCGACCGCGACCGCGCCCTGGAGATGATCGGCGCGGCTGAAAGCGCGGCGAAACTCCTTCCCGACCGGCACGCGGGTCCACAAACATTCAGCGTGACCCCGGCATCCGTCGCCCTGTACAAGGTCGGAGTCCTCTGGGGCCTCGGCGACGCCGGAGCGGCTGTCCACGCGGGCAAGGACCTCCACCCCGGGCAGTTCCCCACCGCCGAGCGCCGGGGCCGACTGCACACCGATATGGCGCGGGCCTGGTGGCAATGGGGCAAGGCGGACGAGACCACGCTCGCCCTCCTCGCCGCTCACCGGGAAGCCCCCGCCGAGGTCCGCGACCGCCCGAGCATGCGCGCGATTGTCACCGAGCTCACCGAACGCCACCCCCGTACCACCGGCGTCCGCCAGTTGGCCGCCGCCATGCATGCGCGAAGTGCCTGACAGGACCGGCGAGCCTGCTCTCTCCGAACACGATCGGATGAAGACGAGCATCTGTCCGGTGGGGAATCCTCAGGCGCGCAGGAGCGGCCGGAACTCGTACGGAGAATGTGCGGATCCGTACGTCACCAGCCATCGTTGTCCACATGCTGTGCGGCGGCGTGCACGGGCTGTCACGCTCTATGCATGGAAGCCGAGACCTCCGCCCCCGCGGTCGAATTCGTCCACCGTTTTCCGGCCGACCGCCAGTCCGTACGACCGGCCCGGCTTCTCGCCCTGGGCGTGCTCGGCAGTTGGGGCATCCGCCAGGGATCCCGTGCCGCCTGGCAGGCCGCCCAGATCGTCGGCGAACTCGCGGCCAACGCCGTCCAGCACGCCCGGATCCCGGGCTGTGACTTCGAACTCCGGCTGATCCTCTCCCGCGGCATCCTCCGTATCGAGGTCAGCGACCCCCGCTCCGTACGCCATCCCCGCCTTCGGCTCCCTGATCCGGACGCGGAGTCCGGCCGGGGGCTCGTCGTCGTGGAGTTCTTCTCCTCGGCCTGGGGCGTCGCCCCCCGCGCCATCGGAAAGACCGTCTGGGCCGAGCTGCCCGTGCGACCCGACTGATCCTGTCGCCCAGGGACCACACCGGCGGGGGCCCCGGCCCGGCCTCGGTCCGGATGCCGGTCGGTGGACAACTGGTGGTATTGATCCCATCGGATGAGTGACGCTACCGTCACTCATAGTGTCTCCAGGGGTCGCGGTAGACCAACCTCCCAGGCATGCCGTCTGGTCGGGGGCGGCTCTGATGGTTCTGTCTCCTCCTCGCCGGACGTAGGACGTACGTCTCCCCCGTGGGCGAGCCGACCGCTCCGATGTTCCCGACCGTTGCCCCAGTGGTCCCCGCTTGGCGCTCACCCGAGAGGACTTCGCACCGTGACCACTCTTCGTCAACTGGCTGAGGCGTTCCCGCTCGCCCCGGAGGAAGGGCGTCTGCCTCGCAGTGCCGAGCCGCCGTCCGGTCCCGACACCCGGCCCTGGGTCCTGCGCTTCGCGCGGACGCCCGACTCCACCACAGCAACCGGTCTCCCGGCCTCGATCTACGACGAGGAACGGCAGATCTCGATCGGCGTCGACACCGATCTGCTGCCCTACATGGCGACTCACAAGCCCACTGTTCCGGACGGCAACATCAAGAACCCGCCGCCGCTGGACGAAGGCGTCAAGGACTGAGGTCGATGTCGACCATTCTCGTGATCGCCGCACGGGAGGACTGGCCCACCGATCGCGTGGTGAAGGCCCTCACCGACCGTGGTGTCGACGTCTTCCGGATGGATGCCGAGGACTTCCCCCAGCGGCTCGCCCTGGGCGGACGTATCGAAGACGGTAACGGGTGGACGGGTTCCCTGCGGTCCCCGTATAGGAGGCTCGAACTCGGAGATGTCTCAGCCGTCTACTACCGCACCCCGAACCCGTTCCGCTTCCCTGGCGGCATGTCCGGTCCGGAGCGGCGGTTTGCCGCAGCGCAGGCACGGTCCGGACTCGGCGGCATCGTCGCTGCCTTGAACTGCCGATGGGTCAGCCACCCCTCGGCCATGTCCCGCGCCGAGTACAAGCCGGTCCAGCTCGATGTGGCACGCCGTAGTGGCCTGGGAATCCCCCGACGCTGATCACCAATAGTCCGGACGCGGTCCGATCCTTCGCGGCCGACTTGTCCAGCCCGCTGATCTGCAAGCCGGTCGCTTCGCCCGTCCTCATCGAGGAAGATCGACTCAAGACCGTCTACACCCGTCGGCTGGCCGTGGAAGACCTTGCCGACCTGCGGGGCATCGACACGACAGCGCACCTCTTCCAAGCCTGGATACCGAAGGCGCACGAAGTCCGGTTGACGGTCGTCGGCACTCGGCAGTTCGCCGCCGAGATCCACGCCGGAAGCGCTGACGCGCACACTGACTGGCGCAGCGACTACGCCTCGCTCACGTACCAGGTCGGAGAAGTGCCCGACGACATTGCCCGAGGCGTGGAACGCTATATGGCAGCCCTCGAACTGCGCTTCGTCGCGTTCGATTTCATCGTCTCGCCGGCAGGCGCCTGGACGTTCCTGGAAGCGAATCCTTGTGGCCAGTGGGACTGGATTCAGCATCACACCGGGCATCCCATCGCCGAGGCGATCGCGGATGAACTGCAAGGAGTAACCACGTGATTCAGGACCATTTCGACGTTGCCCGTCCCCACTTGACCAGCATGGTGGAGGCACTCCGGGCGGCCAGGGCGATCCGAACCGAACCGTGGGTCGAAGCGTTCTCCGCCGTGCCCCGGCATCCGTTCGTGCCCCGCTGGTACGAGATGGGGAGCGCCGACGACGGCATCTCGGTGTGGCGGATGGTGGACGCCGACGACGAGCGGCGTCTGGCGCTCGTCTACCGCGACGAGACCCTTGTGACGGCCCTCGACCCCGCCACGGCCGAGCGCGTCGGCGAGCACACCTGGACCGGTATCCCGACCTCGTCGAGCACCTTGCCGAGCGTGCTGGCAGGGATGCTGGAGGACCTCGACGTCGAGGACGGGGACCGGGCGCTGCATATCGGGACGGGTACCGGCTATCTCGTGGCCCTGCTCTGCGCCCGTCTCGGGGAGAAGTCGGTGTTTTCAATAGATATCGACCCCGCCACCGTCGACAGCGCCCGGGAGCACCTCGCGCAGGTCGGATACGAACCCCGTCTCACCTTCGGCGACGGCCGCAAGGGCTACCCCGACGCAGGGCCGTTCGACCGAATCATCGCCACCTGCTCGCTCCCCGGCCTGAGCGACGAGCTGATGACCGACACCAGGCCCGGGACCGTGATCGTGACCGATATCGGCCTCGGCATCGAAGGCGGGGTCGTGCGGCTCGTGGTCGACGGCAACGGCCGGGCTTCGGGCCGCTTCACGACCGCAGGCGGGCGATTCATGCCCGCCCGGTCCGGGGCCGCCACGTACTCCCCGGCCGAGCCCCTCGATTACGCGCCGGAGGCGGCGACCAGGACGACGGGCGTCACAGGGCTCGACCTTCGGTCGAACTACGCCTTCCGTCTGCTGCTCGCCGCCGAGCTGCGCGAGACCGAGTTCGTCTACCACTCCGACGAACGAACGGGGACGGTGTCCATCCAACTTCAGCGGCCGGACGGGTCCTGGGCCCGGTCCCCGATCGCGGGTGAACCGACGGTCACTTTCGGGGGAACGCCGTCCCTGTGGCGGCGGGTCGAACATCTATGGGCGTGGTGGACCGAGAACGGACGCCCGGAGCACGACCGGTTCGCCTATGTCCGCGAACCCGACGGCAGCGCGTATGTCGCGCACCACGACAGCGGGCGGCGCTGGCCTTTGTGAGCCGACCCCGACCGGTCGGAGGGGGTGGGCCGTCAGTGTCCAGGAGCCCTCGGCGTCGGCAGACGGCGGGCGAAGAAGGTCCCCACCCGGCGTCGTACCCCGGCGAGTGCCACCGTGGGATCGCCGGTGCCGACGAGCGCCGTCCGCGTTGCCGCTGTCACGAGGCCGGAAGCCCGGAGCCGGGGGACGAGCGAGCCGTAGTCCGTGAATGCCCAGTGGTTCGCGTCGGGGAGCAGTACGCGGTGGCCGGGAAGGCCCGCCCAGGAAGAGTCGATTCGGGCGGCGCCGTCGAAGCCGTCGGTGCGGAACAGCAGGAGCGGCCGGTCGGCTTGGGCCGGTATCGGGTACAGGTCGAGATAGCCCTCCAGGTTCGCCACCGCGCCGACCCGGCGGTCGGCACGGGCCGCGTACACCACTGCCGTTCCGCCCGCGGAGTGCCCGTACAACCCGATCCGGCGTGGGTCCATGACCCGGGCTAGCGGCAGTTCGGGGAGCCGGTCCAGGACCAGTCGGAGGTCCGCGATCCGGGTGTCCACCATCGTGCGGAAGGTCGCCGGGTCCGGGGGCCCGAACAGGACGGTCGTCCGCAGCCCGGTCGGCAGTTCCACCTGGGAGGCGTCACCGGGGTGATCGACGAGTACGACCACTCGGCCACGGCTCGCCAGGTCCTCGGCGAGGGTGCTGCCGAGGGCGCGGTAGTCACCGCCGCCGGGCGAGTACACCAGCACCGGCCGCCGCCCCGGCAGCGGTGGCGCGCCCTCGTACCCGTGGGTGAGGACCGCGCCCCAGTCCACCGCTCCCGGTTCCGGCAGCCCCGGACGGGCGTGCGGCGCGTATTCGGCGAAGAACCGGGCCTCGCCCGGGGTGAGCTGCGGGGCCCGGGAGAAGCCGCGTACCGATCGGGCCGGGTAAAGGACGGTCAGCATCAACTCCCGTACGCCGCCCACCCACGGGTCGGTCCGGGACGGGTCGGTCAGATGGACCGTCCGCATGCCGACGGGGTACGGGCCGGTGGGGGCGGGCAGCCGGAGGGCCGGGCCACCACCGGATGCGGACTCGGATGCGGACGCGGCCGTGGGCAGCAGGGCGGTAGCGCTGCCGAATAGGGTGCCTTTCAGAAGGGTGCGTCGCGAAGTCATACGGGCATCCTCGGCGCGGGGACGTCACGACGCGAAGGTTCAGGCCCTGGCCGAAAGGCGGGCCCGGGACGAGGAGCTGTGGGAGTGCTGCGAGTCCACTTCACCTCGGCGGACTTCGCCCGTACCCGGTTCGCGGTCCGCCCGGCGCCGCTCCAGGAACTGCACGCCGCCTTGACCACAGCCGTGACCCGGAGCGGCGGGCCGCTGTTCGCGCCGTGGCGCGGGCGTGTTCTGCGCTCCCTCCCGGCCGCGAGCGGCGCCCTTGCCGACCTGGTTCCGGCGGGCCGCCCGCCTTCATTCCTCGACGTCCTCGGTGACACCCTTGCCGAGGGCTTCGAACACATCCGCGCCACCAGCTCCGTTCTCGTCCGCTCCGAGCTGGAGCGGGTCTGCGGCACGGCGCCCGCTCCTCGGTGGATCCGCGATCTGCACTCGGGCGACGAGACGGCCTGGCAGACCCTGCACCGCGCCCAGCGGGCCGCGTACGAGACGGTCCTCGGTCCGGTCTGGTCCGTCGTGCAGGACCTTCACCGCGAGGAATTCACCCGGTACGCCCTGACGGTCGCCGAGCACGGCGTGGCCGCCGCCATGACCGGCCTGGCTCCGGGGAGCCGACTTCACGAGGGCGTATGGGAATGGCCCGGCGCGGTGCCGGGGCGCGATGTCCGCCTCGACGGGCGCGGCCTGGTTCTGCTGCCCACCTTCCATCACCCGGCGGGCCCGCTTCTTCAGGACACCCCGGGCCGTCCCCCCGTCCTGACGTACCCGGCCGGTCCCAAGCTTCCGCCCACCACAGGAGGTCCGGCCGGCTCCGCCGAGGCCCTTGCCGCCGTGCTGGGGCGCACCCGGCTGGACGCCCTGCGCCTGCTCGCCGAAGCCCACACCACGACGTCCCTGGCCCGTGCCCTCCACGTCAGCAACGCGACGGCTTCGTCCCATGCGGCCGCGTTGAGATCGGCGGGCCTGGCGACGACGACCCGCGCGGGCCGCTCGGTCACCCACCGGCGTACGGCCCTCGGCACGCTGATCGCGGGCGCTCGGTTTCCGTAGTCGGCCGACTTCTGACCGGCTCGGGCCGGCCCGGTCAGAGGGGATGTGCCGTCAGCGTCCAGGCGCCCTTCGCGTCGACGTGGATCAGCCGCGTGCCTCCCGACAGCAGGACCCGCTGGCGGAACGGGCCCACCGCCGAGACCAGCAGGCAGTCCGTCTGGACGAAGTCCGCGTCGTCCATGTCGAGTTCGCCGGGGCCCAGGACCGTCAGGCTCATCGAGGCGTCGGCCCGGTCCGGGTCGCCCCGGTATTCGACCTCCAGTTCCGCGTCGGGGCCGTGGTAGGCGAGGACGTCGTGGGTGTGGCCGTTGAGCGGGACGGCGGGCAGCAGGCGGCGGGCCGACGACAGGGGGAGTGCGGTGATCGTCCACTCGGCGGTGCTGATGATCTCCAGGCTCAGCGGGTAGTCGTCGGGGACGACGGCGGGCGTCCGGGCCACGAAGTCGTCGCCCTCGCCGGAGAGCAGCAGATTGCCGGTCTCCCGGCGGCGGTTGAGCTGGTAGACCACCGGCCAGTCGGTGTCCTGGTCCCGGAAGACCATCTCCAGCAGTACGGGTCCCGGGGGCAGTGGCTGGTGGAAGGACGGCACCCCGCCGCCCTTGCCCCGGATGAGCTGGGGGGTGAACTCGGGGAACTCGGCGAACGGGTCCACCGCCGGGGCCGCGGGGGCAGCCGGGGGTACGGGTGCCGCCGGGGCCGGGGCCGGGGAGGCGTACGGGTGTGGCTGCTGTGGCTGCTGTATCTGCGCCGGGATCCCGAACTGCGGGATCGGGTCCGCCGCCGGGGCTCCGAACGTCGGCGGCGCCTCGTACCGCGGCGCCGGGGGCCGGAACGGCACCGGATTCGCCGGGTCCAGCGGGTCCAAAGGGTCCGGCGGCGGCTGGAACTGCGGCTGCGGCCGCGGCGGGTGCTGGTACTGCGGCTGCGGGTCCACGATCCGGTGTCCCGGGGCGTACGAATGCCCGGCCACCGGCGCCCGCATTGTGCCCGTCGTCCCGTTCGGGTTCTCCGGGACGAACGGCGGTACGTCGGCCCCCGGCGCGTACCGGTCGGGCGCCTGGAACTCCGGCGCCTGGATCCCCGGCCCGCCCTGGAGCTCCGCGAGGACGCCCGCGAGGCCGTGGACGTACCCCTGCCCCGTCGCGCGGAACCACCACCCCCCGTCCCGCCGGTAGAACTCGGCCAGCAGGAAGACCCGCTCGTGCGTCGCGCCCTGGACCTCGTACCGGGCGGCGAGTGCCCCGTCGTAACCCTGCGCCTGGACGTAGAGCCCCGGCACCATGCCGAAGACGAGCCCGTCGACCCCGTCCACGGACGCGAGGAAGACCACCCGCTGGATCTCCGGCTCGACGGCGGGCAGATTCACGTCCAGCCAGACCGCCGCCTGGCCGTGCCCGTCGGTCCGGCCCGCGTATCCGACCGTGCCCGACGGGTGCGGGGTCGACCCGTGGCAGACCATGTCCTGATGTCCGGGACGGCAGCGTCCCCCGGCGTCGAGCAGCAGCGCCGCCGCCTCGACGCCCGGTACGGACGGGGAGTGCGCGTGCCCCACCAGGACCCGCAGCGGCACGGCGGGCACGGGAACGTCGCCGCCTCGGGGGATGTACGTCATACGGCACATGCTGACATCGGGGACACCGCCCCGTCGACGCCCTTCGTCCCGATCACCGGCTCCCGGATCATCTGCGCACGGGGTTCAACAGACGTCGCGGTACGGAACGCCGGGCAGCAGGGCTGCCCACTCGCCGGGCTCCGGGCCGCCGCCCGCCCGGGCGCAGACCGTCCGGACCGCGTCCTCGGTGGAGAGGGAGTACGAACGGACGGGGGTGTCCGGGGTCGTCACCCGCAGCTCCCGCCCGTCCGGCGCGAACGCCAGCGCCAGTACCGGGCCGTCGGCCGGGGGCAGCGGGGATCCGGCGGCGTCCGGCGCGGCGGTGTCCCGGATCCGCAGCGCGCCGTCCCGGTCCCCGTACGCCAGCCACCGGCTGTCCGCCGAGAACGCGACCGCCGGGTCCGGGCCGGCCGTCGGGCCGATGACGGAGTCCTGGAGGACGGCGAGCAGCTCTCGGCCCGTACCGTCCCAGAGGGTCGCCCGTCCTTCATGGCCGACGACGGCGAGGAAGCGGCCGTCCGGGCTGAACGCCGCCGCTTGGACGAGGTCCTCGCCCGGGGCGACGGTGACGGTCCGGCCGGTCGCGGTGTCGACCAGCTTCCGCTCGTCGGTCAGGACCCGGCCGTCGGGCGCGGTCGCCAGCGGAACCCCGTACGGGCCCGTCCGCAGGGTCGACCACCGCCGGGCCGGTACGTCGAGGACGTCCAGCGACTTGTGGTCGTCGCCGGACCGGGCGGCCAGCACGGTCTTCCCGCCGGACGACAGGCTCAGGCCGGGGAGGACGTCCGGCGGCAGGGGTACGGAGACGCCGGCCCCGGAGCGGATGTCGCGGACCGCCACCGAGCCCGGGGTGTCCCGGTAGGCGAAGTGGCCGGCGTCCGGGCTGAAGGCCATCTCCGGGCAGGGACCCGGGCACGGCTCGGGCCGCCGGGGCACGGGGAGTTCGGCGACGGTCCGCCCGCCGGGGCCGTCCGGACCGAGGCCGTGGAGCCGCCGGACGCCGTCGTACTCGACGGCGAGGGTCCGGCCGTCGGGCGCGTACCGTGCCGCGACGGCGGGCGTCGCCGACGGCCCGGGCCCGGAGTCCGGCGGCCGGAACGAGAGGGTCCAGACGGACGAGCCGGGCAGCCGGGCGTCCCGGAAGCGGATCGTGCCCTCCGACACGTCGAGCGCGGCCTCCGAGAACATGGGGTTCCGGGTGGCGACCCGCAGTATCCGCACGGGGGCGGCCCCGGCCGGGAGCCGCCACAGCGCGATCTCGTCGGAGGTGCTCGTAGCGGCGTACTGGTCGCCGTCCTCGCCGCCCTCGCGGTCGAACGCCGGGTACACCCAGCCCTTCGTGGGGATCGGGGGGCGCTCGCGACCCGTCCGGACGTCCCACATCCGGATCGTGTCGTCCGTGGGGACGGCGATCGTCCGCCCGTCCGGCAGGAAGAGATAGTCGTTCCCGGCGCACACCCCGGCTCGCGCGGCCCACGCGTCGCCGGGCGTACGGCGCCCGGTGGCGGTGTCCCATACCTGGAGCGGGCCATGGCGCGCCGGGCAGAACGTGAGCAGCCCGCCGTCCGGCGAGACCTGGACCCGGCCGAGATCGTGCCGCTCGGGCCCGCTGCTCAGCAGCTCACGGCCGGTGGCGGTGTCGTACATCCGGACCGGTTCGCCGTCCCGGTGCGTGACCAGGGTCCGGCCGCCGGGCCCGAACCAGGCGTAGTCGGAGGCCGGTTGCCGCCGGGGGCGGGACGGGCCGAAGACGCGGCCGGCCGACTTGCCGGTGCCGGTGCCGGTGAGCAGATCCCGGATCCGGATGCCGTCGTCGGCGTAGTACGCGACCTTCGTGGTGTCCGGGGAGATGTCGAGGATGTGATCGGCGTACCGCCCCAGCCCCGGCAGGACGGGGAGTTCGAACCGGCCCGGGACGTCCCAGCGTTCCGTGGTCTCCGGGCCGACGGTCGTCATGGTCCGGCCGTCGTCGCTGAGCCGGGTCCACACATTGTTGACGTCGTTGGTCACCTCGGCGAGCGGCACGGTGTAGACGTCGGTCAGCGGCTGGGCCGCCGCCGCGAACAGGGCGTCCCGGGTCTCGGGCGTCTCCGCCAGCCGCCAGGCCGCGACGCTGAGCCGCATCGCGGTCCTCGGGTCCGTCGTCCGGCGGGCGTCGGAGACACCCGCCAGCCAGCGGGCCGCCGACTCGTCCGCGCGCCGCTCGCTCACCCGGTTCTGCTGCCAGGCCACCAGACCGGCGACGGCCGCGAGACAGAGGAGTACGGAGAGGGCGGCGATCAGCCCGCGCAGCCGTCGCGCGGCCCGTACGGCGGCCCGCGCCTCCCGGGCCCGGGCGCCGAGCGACGCGTCGAGGAAGCCCCGCTCGGCGGGGGTGAGGGGGACACGGGCGGCCGTACGGGCGGGTGCGGTTCCGGGGACGGGTTGCCCATCGGCCCGGGCGGCGGTGCCGTGACCGGTCCGGGAGGCGGTGCCGTACGAGGGCCCGCGCGTGTCCCGGACCGTCCCGCGCGCCGAAGCCGAAGCCGAAGCCGGGCCCGATGCCGATGCCGTACGACCGCGCCGTCGGCCCCGGAGCCGTAACGCGGGACCGCTTCCCGACCCCTCCGGCGGATCGCCGAACGCCTCCCTCGCCGCCTCCAGTTGGCTGCCGCGCAGCAGCGCCCCCGGGTCGCGGCCCAGCTCGGTCCAGACCCGCGCGCCCTCCGCGAGCCGACGCCGCAGCCGCAGTACGTCCCGGTCGGCGTCGACCCATGCCCGCAGTCGGGGCCAGGCGGTGAGCAGCGCCTCGTGCGCGAGATCGACGGTGGTGCCGTCGACGGTGAGGAGCCGGGCGCGTACCAGCCGCTCCAGTACGGATTCGTCCCCGTACGGCGCCAACTCGGCGCGCTCGGCGGGGCGCCGGGTGTCCTCGGTGCCCTCGCCGGGGGAGACCAGCCGCAGCAGCAGCGCCCTGGCTGCCTCGGCCTCTTCGGTCGTGAAGCCGCCGAAGACGTCCTCGGCGGTATGGGCGATGGCGCCCTGGACTCCGCCGACTGCCTCGTACGCGGCGAGGGTGAGGGTACGGCCCCGGCGGCGGCGCCACACCTCGCGCAGGGCGTGCGCCATCAGCGGCAGCCCGCCCGGTTCGTCGGCGACATCGGCGGTGATCCGGGCGGTGAGGGCCCGTTCCACGACGAGCCGCGCGGCGGTCGCGGGCCCGACGACGGCCTCCCGGGTCTGCTCCGGGCCCATCGGCCCGACCAGCAGGACGGAGTCCTTGAGGGCGGCAGCCAGGGCGGGGAGTTCGGCGCAGCGGCCGTAGAAGTCGGCGCGGACGGCGATCACGACCCGGGCGCCGCCGGTCAGCAGGAGTTCGGTGAAGGCGGCGCGTTCGGCGGGGTCGTCGCAGAGGGTGAAGACCTCTTCGAACTGGTCGACGAGGACGAGCGCGCCCTTGGTAAAGAGGTCCTTGTGGGTGCGGGCCGGGGTGGCGCCGGGGGTCAGGATCCGGACCACGGACGGCGGGGCCGCTCCGGACGGCGGGGCCGGCTCTTCGTACGTCTCCCCGTACGTCTCGCCTCGTACGGCGGGTATCAGCCCCGCCCGTAACAGGGACGACTTGCCGCTCCCCGACGCGCCGACGAGTGCGGCGAACGGCCTGCGCCGGACGAGTTCGAGGAGTTCGGCGACGAGGGCGTCCCGGCCGAAGAAGCGGTCGCTGTCGTCGGGGCCGTACCGGGCCAGTCCCGGATACGGCCCCGGGCCGTCGTCCGGGGACGCGGGCCCGCCGCCGTCCTCCGCGACGGCCCGCCACCGCGCCTCCCACTCGGCGGCGGCCGTACCGTCTCCACCGCAGGCGGCGATGTACGCGAGGGTGACGGCGAACGACGGCAGCCGTTCGCCGGAGGCGGCGGCGGAGAGGGTGGGCGCGGAGTACCCGGAGTCGCGGGCCATCGCGCGATACGTGGGGCCGCCCGCGAGACGGCGGAACTCCCGCAGCTCGTGGGCGAACCGCTGGACGGGCCCGGCGTCCGGGTCCAGCGGTTTCTCCCGGCGTCCCATGGCCCCCGACCCCCGTCCATCCCGTCCCGATACCGCGTACCGGCCCCGGTCACGGCCCCGGTCTGCGAGCGTAATCAATTGATGGGCCCGGGGCGGGGGCCTGCCTATCAACAGGGGTGCCGGTTGGACTCGGCACATGCTCGACACTCCGGCACGCCGTCGCGTGGCACCCGTCGCCGCTTCCGTAGCCGCCCCCTCCTCCGGCCCCGCCCGCGCCCGTACCTCCGGCGCGTGGTGGGTCGCCCTGCCGCCTGCCCTGCTGATGCTCGCCCTCGGGCTGTGGGGCCTGGAACGCGACGGCGCGCTCTGGCAGGACGAGGCCGTCAGCTACGACATGGCGACGCGTACGGTCCCGGAGATCTGGCGGACCCTCGGCACCGCCGACGCCGTCCACGGCCTCTACTACCTGCTGATCCACGCGGTGTTCGAGATCTGGGAGCCCGGTGTCGTACCGCTGCGGCTGCCGTCCGTCCTGGCGATGTGCGCGACGGCGGCCGGGGTCGCGGTCATCGGCCGCCGTCTCGCGGGCCCGCGCGCCGGACTGCTCGCGGGGCTGCTGCTGCCGCTGCTGCCGATCGTGCAGCGGTACGCGCAGGAGGGGAGGTCGTACGCGCTGGTCACCGCCTTCGCCACCTGGGGGACGTGGCTGCTGCTGCGGCGCCGGTGGACGGCGTACGCGATCGTGATGCTGATCGCCTGCCTGCTGCACGAGTTCGCGGTCCTGGTCGTCGCGGCGCACGGGGTGACCCTGTGGCGGACCCGCCGTACGAGGACACTGCGCGCCGACCCGGACGACCCGGGGGAGCGGCTGCTGGCCGTGGCCCGGGCGCTGCCGTACGGCTGGCGGATCGCGGCCTGCGCCGTCGCGGCGGGCCTGGCGCCGCTGGCGGCCCTCAGCGTCACCCAGTCCCAGCAGGTCGACTGGATCGGCTTCCCCAGCCTCCCCGCGTTCCTCATGGTCGTCATGATCGGCGTCCTGGCGTGGCTGGCGCCGAGGGACCCGGCCCTCGCGGACGTACGGGAACTGGCCGTACCGGTCATGGCGCTGCCGACGGCCGTACTCGCCGTGGTCTCCGTCTTCGACCCGCTGTTCGTCGACCGCTACGTCCTCGCCTACGCCATCGGCGCCGCCCTGCTCCTGGGCGCGGCGCTCGACCGCCACTGGACCCGGGCGCTGGCCGCCGGGGTCGCGGCGGCGACCGTGCTCACCCTGGTGGTCAACGGCCCGCCGCTGCGGACGCCGGAGAGCCGTAAATCCGATATCCGGGAGGTCGCGTCGGCGGTCGCGGCGCTCGCGAAACCGGGCGACGGCCTGCTCTTCACCCCCAACCGCCGCCGGGTCTTCACCCTGGCCCACCCCTCGGAGCTGCACACCCTGAAGGACGTCTCCCTCGCGGCCCGCCCGCGCGCGTCGGACACCCTCTTCGGTACGGAACTCCCCCCGGCGGAGATCCGGGCGGCGATGCTCCGGACGGACCGGATCGTCGCCGTCCAGGACCCGCGCGGGGAACCGGTGGACCCGTTCCCGGAGGAGCGGGTGAAGCGGGAGGTACTGGCGGAGTCCTTCCGGCTGGTGGAGGAGCGGGTGGTGGACGGGGTCCGGGTCGGGCTCTACGTCCGCGAGGGCGCGCGGTGACGGGTGCTGGTGCGGGCCGTACGGCTGCCCCGGCCTCCCCGCCTCAGAGGTCCCGTACGACCACCGCCGCGAGGCGTGCCGCGTCCCCGGCGTCGTCCGCGCCGACGGTGAGCGGCCGTTCGGCGGCACCCCGATGGGCCGACCGACCCGGAACGGGGTCGTCCACGAGCCGTACGACGGGGCGTACCGCGACCTCCGGGCGCTGCCCCAGCAGCCGTCCGAGCACCGTGGCGGTCAGCCGCAGGCCCGGTCCGATGTCCCCGGCGAAACCGGTTCCGACCAGCCGGGCCGGACCCCAGGTCGCATAGGCGAGCCGCGAGTTGTCGGCGGTGGCGAGCAGTCCGAGCAGCTCATTGGCGCGGCGCTGCCGGGCGTTGGCGCGCCGGGCGGTGAAGCCCCGGGTCAGCTCCGGGTCGGCGAAGTCCACGGCGTCCGCCGGCGCGCCGGGTACGGCGGTATTCACGATCACCGGCCGGTCGGAGGCCCGCAGCAGCGGGGCGAGTCCGGTGACGAGGACGTACTTGCCGAGGAAGAACAGGGCCCAGGTCGCTTCATGGCCCTCGGCGGTCGTCAGCCGGTGCCGCCGGACGAAGGATGCGGCGAGGATCAGGGCGTCGACGCGCCGGTACCGGGCCTTCAGCAGCTCGACCACCCGGCGGCTCTCGGCCACCAGGCTCAGATCGGCGGCGATGAACTCGGCCCGCGCGTTCACCGTGTGATCGCCGCTGCTGTGATCGCGGCCCGCATCGCCGCTCGCCGCGACGGCTTCCGCGACCAGCGTGTCGAACTTGGTACGGCTCCGGCCGATCACGGTCACCCGGTCCCCGGCCGCCAGATAGTGCCGGGCGAGGGCCGCGCCCATGCCGTCGGTGCCTCCGGTGATCACGATCGTTCGCATCGCGTGCCTCCCCATGGCCGTAACGGAACATCTGTTCCGGATCACCGTAGCAGTATCCGGAACAGTTGTTCCGAATCGCTATGATGGGTGGATGGCACAGGACCGCAGACCGCGCCGGGACGCCGTCGCCAACCGGGACCGCATCCTCACCGCGGCGGGCGAGGCGTTCCGGCGGTCCGGGATGGCCGTGGACATGCGGGCCGTCGCGGCGTCGGCCGGTGTCGGCATCGGCACGCTCTACCGGCACTTCCCCACCCGCGACCATCTGGTGCGGGCCGTCACCGGCACGGATCTCGCGGCCCTCGCCCGCGCCGGACTGCCGGACGGCACCACCGCGATGGACGGCCTCCGCGCGTTCTTCACGGCGACGATCGCCGCACTCGCCGACAACCGGGCGATGATCGACGTCCTGACGGGCGGCGCGCCGGCCGACGCCGACCTCGAACGCTGCCTGGCCCATCTCACGGTGATCGGCCGGGACGCGGTCGACCGCGCGCGTACGGACCACACCCTGGCGCCCGACGTCACCGCCGAGGACATCGCCTATCAACTCCTGGGCCTGGTCCGGATCGTCCAGCTCCTCCCCGCCGACGCCCCGGACGCGACCGCCCGCCAGGTGGCCCTCGCGCTCCGCGCCCTGGCACCGGGCTGACCGTCCGCCGGTCCGGCCCGGGGTGACAGCATGCGTCCATGCCTCCGCTGAACCACCCCGACGGCGAGTACGCGATCACCGCCGTCTACGCCGTCGCCGACGACGCCTGGTACCTGGAACTGGACCTGGTCGCCGAAGAGCGGACTCTGGTGACGGCGATCGTGCCCGACGAGGACCCCGCCAGGGAGCCGACGCTCTGCTTCGACTCGGCCGGGCCGCACCACGACATCCCGTACGAGGTCGTGCGGTGGTTCACGGGGCAGGTGGAGCGGGAGATCCGGTACGGGCGGGCATGGATGCGGCTGCGGCCCGAACTGGTCGAGGTCGTCCACCGGCTGCGGCAGGAACACCTGGGGGTGATCGGCGACGACGAGTTCCCCGGGGTCCTGGCGGAGACCCGCGCGCAGGTGCCGGAGGCCGATCTTCCGGCGGTACTCGTCGCCGCGTTCGGGCGGCTGCCGGACGGTACGACCACGGATTCCCTCGCCGTCCTGCTGGCGGCGGTCGACGGATCCGACACCGGGTCCGGCGGTTGAAAAGGGTTGGTGCGGGTGAGGGGCCGGGCGGCAGGGTGGGACGTATGCGTATCACCGAGTGCCGCGCGGAGGACATCGCCCTGCTCGACCGGCATCTCCCCTCGGGCGGGGCGACCTCGTTCCACACCCGGCGCTTCGCCCGCCACGCGGCGGGCACCAGCACGTATCTCATCGCCTGGTCGGCCGACGGCTCCGGCCCCGGCCGCCCGGTCGGCAACGCGGAACTCCGATGGACCGGCTGTACGGCCCCGGAGGTCCGGGCCGCCGTCCCGGACTGCCCCGAGATCAACGGCCTGCTGGTCGCCGAACCCCTGCGCGGCACGGGCATCGGCACGGCCCTGATCCACCACGCGGAACACCTCACGGCGGCCCGGTCCCTCGATCGGATCGGCCTCGGCGTCGACGACGACGGCAATCCGCGAGCCGCGAACCTCTACACCCGCCTCGGCTACCGCCCCACGGTCCGCTACCTCGACCGCTGGTCCTGTACGGACCTGTCCGGTACGGAACACCAGCAGGCGGACCCCTGTGTCTTCCTGGTCAGGGATCTCGGGGTGTGAGGGCGTCGAGGATGTGGTCGGGGCAGGTGACGCGCCCGGGGTGGACTTCGACGGGTGCGGTGGTGGTTCTCCGGCAGAGCAGGCATTGGGCGGTGTCGGGCTCGGGCGGCGGCTCGGTGAGGAGTCCGTCGCGGGTCACCGGATCCACGTCCAGGCCGGTCCGGGCCGGGCGGCTCGTACGGCGACGGGCCGTTCGAAGTGGAGCCCGTTCCGGGCGATGATCAGCCGTCGGGCGCCGGGCGGGGCGTTGGTTCCGGTGATGGTCGCGGTGGCCCGCTGCCGGAGGATGTTCTGGGCTTCGGCCCGGGTGGGGCTGGTCCAGGGCCGGACCACCACGATGACGGCGGGACGGCTTCGACGCGGCTTGAGTAAAGCCCGTACGGCGGCGATGAGGCTGGAGATAGGGTCACGCATACGACAGGTCAGCTCCTCTGAAGCTGGTCGGTTGAGCCCCGGGTGACCGCTGCACACGGTCGGTCGGGGCGTCTTTGGTTTCTGGGGTTGGGTGGTCCCGGCTCCGTGCCGCGGGGGACGGTTGTACGGAGCCGGGACCCGTTCCCGGGCCCGGGGCGTAGACCACCGAGCCCGGGAGGCTTTCACACGTGCCGTGGCCGTACCGGGGCCCGCTTACGCGGCTTCGGGCACTCGGGGTGCGCGTACAACGACGGCCGTGCCCCGGACGCCGAAAACCCGAGCATCAACAGCGTCTCCTCGGTCCGTTCAACCAACCGCTCGCAGTACACGCAGTACTCCGGAAACCCACCCAACACCGGACCGGGGACGCCGGTCACCGCACACCCCCGGCGGTCACGAGCCGGTACAGCGGAACGATCCCCCGGCCCCGCGCACACTCCGCGTGCCCGAACACCGGCCGCTGCCGCTCACCGGGAGCACCGGAGGCCATCCGGACGCAGGCGTCCGCGCCCGGCTCCCCGCACAGATCGCACACCCGTTGGCAGCGCTGATGATTCGACATGATTGCTCCCGGGCTGTCGCCGTTCAGGTACGAGAACAGGGTGCTGCTCTGGAAGCCCGGGAATGCTCACACATTTGTGAGCGTGTGGGGCGGTTCAGAGGCCGATCCACCGGGCCATGTGCCCGAGGGTGTCCGGTGTACGGCGGCTGAGGTGCACCAGGCCGGTAATTGTCTCCCGGGTGCCCGGATGGTGCCGGGTCTGCTCGGGAGCGATCCGGCGGGCCGTGGCGATGTGCTTCAAAGCGGCCTCGGGGCGCCCGGTCTCCATCTCGACACGTGCCCGGTCCACGAGGAATCGGGCCCGGCGGCTGATCACCGTGGACGGCGCCAATTTCATCTGCCGGGCCTTGTTCAGGGCGTCGTCGTACTGGCGCATGGCCACGGCGGCACCGAAGGCGTGCAGATCCGTATTGCGGTCTCCGAAGCTGAGCCAGTGGATCTCCGGGGCCTCGCCGCCCACCTGCCGGGCCAGCTCCCGGGCCTCGGACAGGTGATGGTCGACGGCGCTCTGATCCCCGGACCGTGCCGCCAGGGCGGACGCGCCGAGATGCAGCTGTCCGGCTACGGCCAGCGCCTCCCGGGAGGTCTCCCCGGTGAGAAGTTGATGGCCGCAGGCGATGAGCCGTGGCCCGATGGAACGGTCGCTCTCGGTCTTGTAGAGGAGCGCCCTCTTGTACTGGCGGATCGCCGCAAGGCACGGATCGGAGGCGCGTTCGGCGGCCCAGGCCATCCGGTCGAGGGCGATCCGCGACAGATCCGGGTAGCCGAGTTTGAGCGCGATGTCGGACGCCGTCCGGTACCCGGAACCCAACGCCTGCCAGGCGGCTGTGGAAGGCGCGTTGCGCACCACGAACGTCAGCTCGGTGATCAATACGGGCAGCGCCCCCGCCGCCTTCCGCAGATGCGTCGCCCGCACCTGCTGACACAACCGGTCCGCCTCGGCGCTCAGCGCCTCCACCGGCCGGGTCTCGACCACAGCACCGGGGCCGATGTCGTAGATGTCGAGCGCCAGCCGGACGCCGGCGAGTATCGCCGGGTCCGTATGGCTGTCACCGGTCCGCCCGGTCAGTACGGAGACCTCGACGCCGAGTGCGCGGGCCACCGCGCCGCAGAAGTCGGCCGTGGCGGGCCGGGCGCCGCACTCCACCTGGTTGAGAAGGCTGTAGGAGTACGGAATACGAGCCGCCAGCCCCTGCTGGGTGAGACCGGCCAGCCGACGCTGCTCCTTGATACGGAGCCGGATGAGATCGTCGTCATGAAGTGACATCGCGATGACTCCGTTTCTGACACCACCGGGAACGGTACGCGCCCACCACCGGCTTGGTCCTTCATTCGCCTTGATGTCCCCGGAACAGGTGGCTGCCCTGTGATCGGATGGCCCGTATGAAGACGATGTACCTGTTCGGGTCGGCGGCTCCGCCGGTCCTTCAGTTCCCCGAGGTGATCGCCTCCGCCCGGGAACGCGGCTGGGACGTCTGCGCGGGACTCACCCCGACCGCCGCCGACTGGCTCCACGACGAACTGCCCGGCCTGGAGCAACAGACCGGTCACCCCGTACGGTCCCGCTACAAACGCCCCGGCCAACCCGACGTCTGGCCCCGCGCCGATGTGATCCTCTTCGCACCCGTTACCGCCAACTCCCTCTCCTCCTGGGCGCTCTGCCTCACCTCGAACTTCGTCGTCGGCGTCGTCGCCGAGGCCACCGGCAAAGGCATCCCCGTCGTCGCCATGCCCTGCGTCAACGCCGCCTACGCCGCCCACCCACAGGTCAGCCGGAGCATCGCCGCACTGCGCGAGACGGGCGTCACCGTCCTGTACGGCGACGGCGGCTTCACCCCCAACCCACCCGGCGAGCGCCACCCCTACCCCTGGAACACCGCCCTCGACGCAGCCGAAGAAGCCGGCCGTACCGCCCGCCGATGACCGGAGAGGGAGCAGACCGGTGATCGAGGCCGAGTTGAAGGCCCGGGTGCGTGACCCGGAGGGTGTCCGGCGGCGGCTGGACGCGCTGGCCGTGGGTCGGGTGGAGGTGTACCGGGACACGTACTACGACACCCCGGACCATGCCCTGGACGCCGACGGCCGGGGACTGCGCGTACGAACCGTCCACAGTGACGCGGGCGACCGCGCGCTGCTCACCTACAAAGGCCAGGTGGCGGACGAGGACTCCGGCTCCAAGCCCGAGTACGGGTCCCGGGTGGCCGACCCGGACGCCGTCCACGGCATGCTGCGCGGCCTCGGCTACGTACCCCTCATCGCGTTCGAGAAGCACTGCCGCAACTACACCTTCACCGCCCGGGAACGGCCCGTGCTCGCCACCCTGGTCCGCGTACCCGAACTCGGGAACGACACCTTCCTCGAACTCGAAACACCCGCCGAGGAAACCGACCCAGGCCCTCGACACCGTACGAGCCGTACTGGCCGAACTCGGTATCCGGCCCGCCGACCACACCCGCGAGCTGTACACCGACGCCGTACACGCCAACCGTGTGACAACCGGCCCCGGACGGTGATGCCGTAGCCGCCGAAGCCGTACCGTCCGCTCCTGCCAGGGACATCAGCTGAGGGCGCGGCGCGGCGTGGGCGACGAGGCCGGTCATCTCACCGGGCAGTCCAGTTCCGGCCTGGCGCGGTTCGGGGAGCAGCACACCAGGGCCAGCGACAGATAGGAGGGGCGTTCGAGGTAGAAGCCGTGGGATACGTCCCCGCCGCGAGTCAGCCGGTCACAGGCGGAGGTGGGCAGCAGGGTCAGCCGGGTACTGTCCCGGTCCGACTCGGACATGAAGCGGGGCGCGTACTCGGTGAGGCGTTCCCCGAGCCATACGGCCGCTTCCTTCGGCTCCTGCCAGGTGCCGCGAACCAACGCCTCGGGTTTGATCAGCCAGTACGCCGTCTCCAGCGGCGGAAGGTCCACGACGGGGAACTCCGCCTTCACTTCCCTGTGCCGCCGGATCAGCTCCGGCCCGCCGTCCGCCGGGGGTGGGTCGGGGTACGGGGGACGTCGCAGCGCTTCGTCGTCGAACCGCTGCTTGGGGCCGGTCCACAGATAGCCGTGGTGATGCAACGTGCCGTTCCGATCGACGCGGGGCGGGAAGGCGGCGACCGGTTCCGGCCCTCTCGTGGGAGAGCCGGGACCGTCCGCCGAGGGGAGCGGTCGTCAGGCCGACAGACCGAACCGCGCCGGGTCGATTCCGGCCGCGTCCAGTTCGGCGGTCGTGAAGCGCAGCGGAGTCAGATCGGGGCGCTTGTGGTCGCCCAGGGCCCACGCGTCCGGGCCGATCTTCGCGAGTGTCGCGCAGGACTCGCCGTCCGGATGGGTATTGCCCCCGCACGCCTTGAGGAACTCGGCTCCGTCGATGGGCAGGCTGTACAGATCGATTCCGGGCATAGGGCTGTGCCTTCCTATGAGGGCGGGCGACGAGGCGACCTGGAAACAGGGCCATGTTCATTCTCGGACCCTCACCGAGGGGCCTCCAGCGCTATTCCCGTTGTCGGGTAAATATCCTGGACCACTCGTTCAGGAGTTCTGAGCACTCGTCTTCGAACACCGCGTACGACTCGTATCTATCGAAGTCCTCGCGGTACGCGGTTACATCGCGATGGTCGCGCAGAATCAACGCGCCGGTGCCGGTTTCCACCGTCGCCAGTCGCCGGTCGTAGACCGTGAAGGTATTCAGCGGCATCTCTGGGATCCGTCCTGCCAGTGGGATGACCCCGAGGCGGACATTCGGAATGCGAGAGACCGAAACCAGCCGATCGAGCTGCATCGCCATGGCGACAGGCGGGAGCAGGGGCCAGCGGACGGCCTGTTCCGTCAGCAGAAAGGTGAACGACTTCGACGAGTTGTAGAGGACGCTCTGGCGCTCCAGTTTCTTCGCGATGGTCTTGGACTGGTCCCCGGGAACGTCCGCGAGGCTGGCTCGGACGTAGTCCGGCGTCGCCAGTAGTCCGGTGATCGCCGAGAGCAGGAAGAACCGGAACTCGGTTGTGATCGCTTCGAGCCCGGCCAACTCGTTCTGCTTCTTGTCGAGGCCCCGGCGCCGGGAAGACCAATCGTCCTGCCACTCGATATTCGCCGTGCGAGCCAACTCGCGGAGCTGTGCGGCTGCCGGATCATCGGTATCGAGTGCCTCCAGGATCAGCTCAACGTCGACGAGAGCGGGAGTAAGCCTCCCGCTCTCGATATTGCTGATCTTGGTTTGTGACATGTTGCAGCGGCGAGCGAGCCAGGTCTGCGTCTTCCCGGCTCGCTTCCGCAGGATTCGTAGCGCTTCCGCTAGGTCCGATCTGGTCCGGCCCAGCCGTTCGGGCTCAAAGGTCAAGACCCTTCACGTACTCCTCGAAGGGCACGGACTCGGCTACCGCGATTCGCTGATAATCGATGAACGGGGTCACGTCGCCTTCGAATACCTCGCGGTTGATCTGCTTCCCGTCGGGTTCGTAGTTCATGAGCACGACTTCCGACTGGTCGAACATCCAGAAATCCTGGACCCCTTCGAGCGGGTTCGCCCGGTCGGTCACATCGAGAATGCGGATCCGCTCCCCGGCCAGGAGATGCGGCCGGTAGTACTGGGAGAACTCGAACCGCAGATACTCGGACAGCGGACGGGTGACGATATGGACCCGGCCCTGAACACGCCCCTCCGCAGCCTGTCGGCGGAGTCTGTCCGTGTACTCATTGCGGACTGTGGCGGGGTCGATCCGTGCCCCGTCGCGGAATGCCCGAAGCTCCTCGGCTTCCTGCGGCATGAGGTACTGCGGCAGGGTTTCCAGCCGCCATGCCTCCTGCCGGTAGTCCTCGAAGCGGGCAGCCCACTCCTCACCAGCCAAGAGCACTGACGGCCTCCCTCAGAACGGTTTCGGGGATCTCGACAAGTCCCTCCCCGTCCGGGGGGCGGAACGCCTTGGACACGTCGCCCTGGACGAGGATGGTGCCGGCAGCGGTGCGATACACGTTCGGGCAGTCGTTCTTGCCGCACGGCCCCCCGTGCCCGTTTCCGTTGCCGGTCAGTCGGATTAAGCCCTCACGAGCCATGGTGAAACCCCCTGTCCCGCGCCCCGCACGGGGCGTCACCCAGACCCTACGGAGAGGTACCGGTCGTCGTCCACGCGGTCCCGCCCGTATTCGCGTTGTCGGATAAAGAAGGCCCGGCGGCGGGGCAAGGGGGCCGCGCTGCCAGGGGTTCAGGAGATGGTCAGGGCCTCTGTCGGGAGGCCCTCGGGCGTACCGGTGAATAGCCGCCCCGGGCGCACCGGCGGCGACACCCCCGGTCGTTCGGGGACGGGACCCCGGCGCGCTGGATAGCCTTCGACGCGGCGGGCGGACGCGGGCGGGCGTACGGCAGGCGCTCCGGCCGGTCGCCGCGTAAACCGTCCGCCGTCCCACGACGTCCCCCGCCGTCGCTCAGCCGTCCGAACTCGAAGAGGAGTGCCCCATGGCCGCCACCCCGCTCACCGACGCCGAACTCGACCGGGCCCTGGGCGAGCTGCCCGGGTGGCGGGTCGAGGACGGCAAACTGACCGCCGTCTTCAAGATCGACCGGGGGGCCGTACCCGGGCTCTACGCGACCGTCGCCGCCGCCGAGGACGAGGCGAACCATCACGCCGTGGTGACCATCCTCTACGGCACCGTCACCTTCGGCCTGAACACCCACGACGCCGGGGACGCCATCACCGGACTCGACACCGCCATGGCCGCCCGCCTCACCGCCATCGCCGCCGAGCACGGGGCGACCCCGGCCGCCTGAGTCCCCCGTAGCGGCCGGGGCGAGCGGTCAGGAGAACTGGACCGCCGCGTACAGCGGGGCCGTGATCCGGGTGGAGAACTGCGGGCCGCCCAGATGGCGGACGCAGTCCGGGCCCAGCTCCTCGCGCTCGCGGCCCGAGGCGGCCATGAAGAGGCCCTGGGTGTTGACGCCGACGAGCGTGCCCGTGCCCTTCTTCGCGTCGAAGTCCGCCATACGCGGGCCTCCGCTGGAGCCGCCGCCCATGTCACATGAGCCCTGGACGGCGTACCCGCCGGTGATCACGAGCGGGTACGGAGTGCCGGGTCGCTACGCAACGCCTCGGCCGGCGGCCGTCCGGTGAGCCGCTGACGGGCCGCCGCCGGTCCCGGCCCCCGGCCCGGCCGCGCCGTCAGTCCGGCAGCGTCTCGTCCAGATAGCGCTGCACCGGCTCGAAGAAGCCGTACGGGACGTACGACGCCAGCTCCGCGCGCCCGACCCACGCCAGTTCCGCCAGGTCCTCCGGGTCGCCGACGCGGAGTGTGCCGCCGGTGACCTCGCAGGCCGTGTAGGTCATCCGGCGGCCCGTCGCCGGGTGGACGCGCTCGCCCAGGAGGCGGACCGCCGTGACGTCGAGGCCGGTCTCCTCCTTCGCCTCGCGGACGGTGGCCGCGCCGGGCGACTCGCCCGGCTCGATCTCCCCGGCCGGGAACTGCCAGGACAGCTCCCCCTCGCTCTTGCGGCGGCGGACCATCAGAAGTCGGCCCTCGTGGACGACGACCGCCGCCGCGATCCCCGGCCGGTTATCGGCTGCCGGTCGTGTCACTTCTGCTCCTCCAGGACGGCCAGTACGGGTGGAAAGATCGTATCGACCGGAATAAAGCGCGTCACCGAATTTATCGCGACCCACATGACGTCCATATTTTCGACGGTGTCCGAGTTCGTCGCCTCGCCCGTCAGGTATTCGCAGAGGAAGTATTCGCATACGACGCTGGTGACCGGGTGGAGCCGTTCCCCGAGCCGCCGCCGGACCCGGCAGTGCACCCCGGTCTCCTCCAGCGTCTCGCGGACCGTCGCCGCCTCCGGCCGCGCGCCCGGTTTGACGACGCCCGCCGGGAATTGCCAGGTGATACCGCTCTCCTGGCTGTCCCGTCGGCATACCAGCAGCACCGCGTGGTCGTGGATCACCACCGCGATCGCCACTCGCAGAGCCCGCGCCCCGAGCGGCCCCCGGACCCGGTCGCCGTCGCGTTCCCGCCCGGCCAGCAGGGCGAACCGCTGCCGGACCGCCGGGGTGGCCCGCTCGTGGACGGTGTCGAGCAGTTGCTGCATCTCCCGGCGGGGTACGACCCCGGGGTCCGCGTGCCAGCTCGCCACCGTCCGCACCCCGATGCCCAGTTGCGCGGCGAACTGCTCGTTCGTGAGGCGCAGCGCGGCCTGGAGGAGACAGGCGTACCGTCCGCTCCAGACGTCGACGACATCCACCCGCCCACGCCCCCTTCCGTGCCCTCGGCGTCCCCCGTCGTGGTGCAACGTCCGCACTGAAGGTGCACTCCGGCTGCACTGCCGCCGCATGGCGGGTCCGAGGGGCTCCGGAAAGAATGGTGCACACCGGAGGGGGCAGTCCCGTGAACGGTCCGATGGACGGGCCACGGAAGTGCCGGCTCCGGATGTCTTCCCGAATGCGAACTGTGCCGTGCGGTGGCGCTGCCGGTAACGGATATGATTTTAAAGGGGTTGCTGTGATCGATACCTCGGTTACCGCACTCTGGCCGGATAGCACCTTTCACATTCACATATGCATTCACAGCACACGTATTCGATCATGGGATTTCCCGCGGACCGGGAATCTGCTGACTACCCGTTCGGGTGAGTTTCCGCCGGTAGCCTCGGCACCGGCGGCCGTCGGGTCGTCACTCTGTCCGTGCACAGGATCGAAGGGACACCCATGGTTGAGGACCAGGCACATTCCGTCGAGCGCACACTCGTTCTGCTCAAGCCCGACGCCCTGGCGCGCGGTCTGGCGGGACGGATCATCTCCCGATTCGAGGACGCCGCACTGAAGATCGTCGGTACCAAGATGACGTGGATGGACGAGGAGTTCACCCGGCGCCACTACTTCGATCTGGAGGAGCGGCTCGGGGCCGAGGTCTACCGGTTCACGGCGACCTTCATGCAGCAGGGGCCGGTGATCGCCCTGGTGCTGGAGGGGTTCGACGCCATCGCCACCGTACGGAAGATCGTCGGCAGCACCTATCCGAACGAGGCCCCGTCGGGCACCGTCCGGGGCGACTTCTCGCACTACAGCGCCGCCGCCAGCGTCGCCTCGGGCAAGGCCGTGGCCAACCTCGTCCACGCCTCCGGGAACAAGGCGGAGGCGGAGCAGGAGGTCGCGCTCTGGTTCGAGAAGGACGAACTGCACGACTACAAGACGCTCGCGGAGATCTACACCTACTGAGTCCGGCACCCTCGGGCCGCCGGACGGTCGACTCCGGCGCCGGCTCGGGCGGCGCCGGAGCGTTCGACCGCGTCGGACGCACCACCGAGACCGCCGAGAGGGATCATGACCGACCAGACGCGTCCGGCCCCCACCGAGGAGCTGGAATCCGTCTACCGGGACGAGCTGTCGTCCGACCGGTGGGCCGCCGCCGAGACGTCGTACGCCCTGGCCGTACGCCACCGGGAGCTGGGCGACTGGCCCGAGTCCCGGGTCTGGGTACGGGCCTGCCTGCGGCTGCTGGACGGCTTCCCGGACCGGACGGAGGCGCAGGTCGCCACCCGCCGGACGGACGTCGGGGGCGTACCGCTGCCGACCTATCTGCACGAGGGGGTCGTCCGGGGGCGCTTCGGCGACCCGGGCCGCCCGGAGTAGCCGGAGCCCGCGTACCACCGCTTACCGCGTACCCGCCCCGGCCCGCGCACCACCGCCCCGCGCACCCGCCCCACCCATCCAGGTAATCCGCCGACCGGACCGGTTCCGACACCCCACGGAGCGGGTCCGGCGGTGCCGTCGTGCCCGAACGAGGAGGCGAGAGACCGTGCCCGTCGAGATCGAGATGCGCGCCCGTTTCACCCAGGACGTCCATGACCGGCTCGTCGCACTGCTGCGGCAGGGCGGCGACGACCTGGGCCCCGACGACAAGCTGATCCACTTCTACGTACTCCCCGACCAGCTGCTCAAGGTCACGGAGAACATCTCCGCCGGAACCGCCAAGATCAGCCTCAAGGAGAGCCGGATCGGGCGGGGCGCGGCCTTCCCCGAGACCGAGTTCGCCCTCGCGCCCGACGACATCCCCACCGCCGTACGGCTCTTCGACGCCCTCGGCTACGCGGAGACCCGGCACGAGGCGTACACCCGGCGCCACAACTACCGCTACGACGGCGTGGAGATCGCGGTCAAGTGGAGCGGGGCGTGGGGGCATCACGCCGAGTTCGAGGTACTGCTCCCCGACGGCGCGTCGGACGCCGCCCGCGCCGAGGCCGTCGTACGGATCACGGACGTGGCGGGCGCGCTCGGCGTGACCCTGATGACCGAGGACGAACTGGCCGCCTTCACCGCCGCCTTCGAGGCGGGGGAGCGACAACGGAAGGAGCGCGAGGAGCGGAAGGGGCGCGAGGCGGGCGAGGAGCGCCGGGGGAGCGGGGAGCGCGAGGAGAGCGAGCGGTGGGCAACGGGCATCCGATAGCGGTACGGCGACGCCAACGGGAGGGCACGGCACTGATGAGGACGTCTTCCACCCCCGGCAGCCTGGTGGAGCTGGCCGCGCTCCGGCGGCTCCCGGGCCACCAGTACATGGACCGGGCGACGGCGGAGTGGATCGCCGCACACCGGCCCGCGGCCCGGTCCCGATCGCCCCGGGCCGTGCTGCGGCCCGCCACCCGGGCGCTGGTACGCCGGGCCGGGCTGCCGTACGACTGGCTGGCCGAGCCCCGGCTGGCCGACTCGATCCACGGCGTACGGCACGGTCTGCGGACGGCGGCGCTGGCCGCCGTACTGGCCGAGGCGAGCGGGCTCGGCGCCGATGTCACGGCCCTGGCCGTGGTCGCGGCGGCCGTCCACGACTGCCGTCGCGGACACGACCGGGACGACCCCGGCCACGGGGCCCGGGCCGCCGACTGGCTGACCGCCCACGCGGACACCGTCTGGGACCGGTTCGGCCTGGGCCCGCCCCGCGCCGCCGACCTGTTCCGGGCGGCGACGGCGGTACGTCTGCACGACGTGCCGTACGGCGAGTTCGGCCCGGCGCCCGGGGGCGCGCCCGCCGGGCTCACCGGCCGGGACGCCCCGGGCGGCGGGAGCGGGGGCCCGCCTGCCGCCGGTTCGGGTGGCGTGTACGAGTCCGGGGCGTTCGCCGGTTCGGCTGCGGCGATCGGGTCGGGTGCGCCTGCGGGTTCGGGCACGGCGACCGGGACGGGCGTGGGCGACGGCTCCGGCGGCCCGGTGGCGGCGCGCGGTGCCGTGGTGCCGGGCCTGTCCGCCGGGTGGGCCGGATACGACCGCCCGGGCGGCTTATGGGACCCCGGCGGCCGTGACGGCCCCGGTGGGCCCGCCGGCCCCGCGCGGCCCTTCGCCGTGACCCTGGCGGCATGTATCCGACCGCGGCCCGTCGGTGGCTGGTC
>NZ_JBEYIS010000022.1:0-120248 GCF_040635975.1 Streptomyces sp. NPDC006798 | reverse complement strand
TGGAGGTGCCCGCCAAGTCCCTGCCCTCCCTGGTGGACTGGGCGCTGAAGGAGGCGCGGCTCGGGCAGCCGAAGCTGTCCGGCGCCGGAATCCGGCGGATCACGGGGCCGCTACGACATCCGTATCCGCTACGGCTTCGGCGCCGCGTGCGGGTCGCAGATCACATCGCGGCTGTCCAGGGTGCCCTTCAGCAGATAGGCGTCCACCCGCTGGTTGACACACGGGTTGGTGATCCCGGTGACACCGTGCGAACCGGCGTTCTTCTCCAGGATCAGCCGGGAGCCCTTGAGCCGCTTCTGCAACTCGTAGGCACCCGCGACCGGGGTGGCCGCGTCCCGCTCGGCCTGGACGATCAGCACACCGGGCAGACCCTTGCCGGGCCGGACGTCCACGGCCTGGTGCTGCTTGGACTGCCAGGTCGAGCACGGCAGGTTCATCCAGGCGTTGGCCCAGGTCATGAACGGGTAGTCCTTGTGGAGCCGGGTGTTGTCCCGGTCCCAGGTACGCCAGTCGGTGGGCCACTTGGCGTCCGCGCACTCGACGGCCGTGTAGACCGCGTTGCCGTTCTCGGCGCGGGCGTTGCCGGCCGTGTCCGTCAGATCCGGGGCGGCGGCGTCGATCAGCGGCTGGGCGTCACCGGCGACGTACTTGCTCCAGATCCGGGCGACCGGCGCCCAGGAGGAGTCGTAGTAGGGGGCGCTCTGGAAGAAGGAGATCAGCTCGGCCGGTCCGACGACCCCGCCGAGCGGGGCCTTCTTCGCGGCGGCGCGCAGCTTCTGCCACTGGGCCTCGACCGCGGCCGGGGTGGCGCCGATGCCGTAGGTGGCGTGGTTGGCCGCCACCCACTCCTTCCAGTCGTTCCAGCGCATCTCGAAGGCGACGTCCTGGTCCAGGTTGGCCTGGTACCAGATCTTCTCGCGCGACGGGTTGACGACGCTGTCGACGACCATCCGGCGGATGTGGCCGGGGAAGAGTTCGGCGTACACGGCGCCGAGGTAGGTGCCGTACGAGACACCGAGGAAGTTCAGTTTCCGCTCACCGAGAGCGGCCCGGATGACATCCAGGTCGCGCGCGGTGTTGGCGGTGGTCATATGCGGCAGCATCCAGCCGCTGCGCTCGGCACAGCCCTCGGCGTACTCGTACGCCAGCTTCCGCTGGGCGCGCTTGTCGGCCTCGGAGTCGGGCACCGGGTCGGCCTTGGGCGCCTTGACGAACTCCTGGGGGTCGACACAGGAGATCGGGGTGGAGCGGCCGACACCGCGCGGGTCGAAGCCAACGAAGTCGTACGCCTTGGAGGTGTTCACCCACAGCGGGTTCTTGCTGGTGACCCGGACCGGGAAACGCAGCCCGGAGCCGCCGGGGCCGCCGGGGTTGTAGATCAGGGCGCCCTGGCGCTCGGCCGGGGTGCCGGTGTGGCCGATCCGGTCGACGGTGAGGGTGATCTGCCGTCCGTGCGGGCGCTTGTAGTCGAGCGGGACGGTGACCGTGCCGCACTGGATGGGCTTGGGCAGCCCCCAGTCGGTGGGACAGTCCGCCCAGTCGATGCCTTCGTCGGCGGCCCGTTCGGCGGCGATCCGGGCGCCGCGCGCCTCGGCCGCGCCGCCACGGGCGGAGTCGGACCGTGCGGTGTCGGCGCGGCCGGAGTCGGACCGGCCCGGGTCGGCGCTCGCGACCGGCGTGGATATCGCCCCCGCGACGAGGATCCCCGCCATCAGAGTGCCGGCCGAGCCGAGCACTGCCGTGCGTCTCACGGAGAACTCCCCCTTTCCGTTGTCGAGTTCTCCGGAGGATCCTTTCGTCCGGGGGCCGTTCCGAACAGATCGCACAGGCGTTTCTTTACCGAACCAATAACCGGTGCGTTATGTACCGCTGAGCGGTACGGGGTGCGGGCGGGCGGTACGGACCGCGCGGAAGGCCGCGCGGGGCGGTGTTACGGCGTCCCGGACGCGGCGTCTCCCTCGACGGGCGGGCCGTTCCCTTCGACGGGCGGGCGCTCCATCGATATCAGGGCGCCCAGCCCGTTCTCCAGCATCTCGACGCTGACACCGCCGAACAGCGCCTGCTGGGTGATGAATCCCTGGGCGGTGGCGATGAGCGTACGGGCCACGTGGTCGGCCGGGGGCCCCTCGGGCATCAGCCCCCGGGCCCGGTAGGCGTCGACGAGTACGGTCCAGGACGCGCGGAGGCCCGCGTACCGCTCGTGCAGTACGGCCGCTATCCGGTCATTGCGGAGGGTCTCGGTCCATACCTGGACGACGAGGCGGGCGAGCGCCTGCTCGTCCTCCCCCGGCAGATGCTCCCGGAGTACCCGGCGCATCACCCGGCCGAGCAGGATGTCCGGGGTGGGCGGCGGATCCATCGCGGCCGCGCCCTCGAACGCGGCCCTGATTCCGGTGAAGACCTCGTCGGCGATGGCCTCGATCAGCTCGTCCTTGCTGCCGAAGTAGCGATAGACGGCACCGGCCGAGAGGCCCACCTCGGTCAGGACGTCCTGCATGGACGTGGCGTGGAAGCCGTTGCGGGCGAAGCAGCGGCCCGCGCCGTCGAGGATCTGCCGACGCCGGGCGTCGAGGTGCTGCTGGGAGACGCGTGCCATGCGGCCCAACTTAAAACGAACGTTCCTTCTTGACAAGCTCGCGCCGACCGTCACACAGTGGCATTAAAGAAAAACGAACGATCCTTCTTTTTGTGTTCCGGTACGCACCCGGCTCGGCCCGCCCGTCGGCCCGCCGGGCGGCCGCCCGGTGAAACGAGGTCTCCGTGTCCCCGGCAGCCGCTACGCCGTCTTCCCCGACCCCTCCGTCCTCGCCTTCCTCCCCGGCCCCACAATCCCCACCGCCCCCTCCGGGTCACGGCGTCCCGTGGACCCGGCGCTCGGCCGCCGTACTGCTCCTGGTCCCGGTCGTCGTGGCGGCCACCCTGTGGGCCTTCGCCTGGCCCGGAGCCCGTACGGCCCCGCGTGAGCTGCCCGTGGCCGTGGCGGGACCGGCCGCCGCGGCCGAGCAGGTGACCCGGGGCCTCGAACAGCGGGACGGCGCCTTCGACATCAGCCGTTACGAGGACGAGGCGGCGGCCCGGACCGCGATCGAGGACCGCGACGTGTACGGCGCGGTGGTCGCCGGGCCGGATGGAATACGGCTGCTCACCGCGTCGGCGGCGAGCCCCGCGGTGGCCGCGCTGCTCCGGGAGGCCGTCGCCGCGGGCGGGGGCGGGGGCGGGAAGCGGCCCGTCGAGACGGTGGACGTGGTGCCGGCATCCGCCGCCGACCCTCGGGGCGGCGCGCTGGCGGCGAGCGTGCTGCCCCTTTCGACGGCCGGGATCGTCACGGCCGTCCTGGTGACCCTCCTGGGGCTGCGCGGGGCCCGGGCCGTGGTGACGCTCGTGGCGGCGGCGGCCGGGGGCGGTGTGGTGACCGCCCTCGTCACCCACTCCTGGCTCGGAATACTCACCGGCTCGTGGTGGGGCGAGGCGGCAGCGGCGGGCCTGACCGTACTGGCGATCGCGGCGGCCTCGGCGGGCCCGGCCGCGCTTCTCGGGCGGGCGGGGCTGGCGGCGGGCAGTGTGCTGACGGTGCTCATCGGCACCCCGTTCTCGGGCGCGGCGAGCGCGCCCGAACTGCTGCCCGAACCGATGGGAGCGCTTGGCGCGCTGCTGCCGCCGGGCGCGGGCACGCGGCTGATCCGCTCCCAGGCGTACTTCGAGGGCGCGGCGTCCACGGGCCCGCTGCTGATTCTCACGGCGTGGGCGGCACTGGGCCTGACAGCCGTACTCCTCGGAGCGCGGCGGAGTCGCCCGCCGCTGGGCCCGCGCGCGGTGGAGACGCCGCGCTAGTCCGGGCTGCCCGCACAGTTCCGCCGCCGATGCCCCTCGACAACGGGGGACCCCGGCATCTTGGCTCTCCGGGTGAGGCCCACGCCACCCGCCCGGCCGGGCAAGTGTTGTCGGGCGACCGCGCGCCGTCGGTGGTTGCTCGCGCAGTTCCCCGCGCCCCCTAAACGCTCTCCCCAACACCGCCGCCGAGAAAAGGGGGACCCGCCTCTCTGCGAGGGCGGTCAGGAGAGCAACCAGGGGCTCGGGGAACTGCGAGACCAGCCAGCCACGGGCCGCAGACCGCGGACAAGGCCGGGCTGCCGGGCACGGCCCGGGTTGTCGCCGGTGCTCGGGAGGGCCGAGGCGCGGCACACATACGAAGGCGAGGCCTCTCCGGGGCGCGGCGTCGGAGGCTAGTCGCGGTGTTCGGCTGTGAGGCCGAAGCGGGTGCGGGGCGGGTGGCCGGGCGGGGACGCCGGGCCGAGGGACGAGACCGAGGAGATCACCTGCTCGTCCGCCTCCGCCGCGTCCCGCTCCTCCAGCCGCGCGAGGTCGTCGGCGGAGACCAGGGCCACGAGCGGCTTGCCGTGCCGGGTCACGACGACGCGCTCGCCGCCGTACACCACACGGTTGATCAGTTCGGCCAGCTCGGCACGGGCTTGCGTCACCGGAATCTCGTAGGCCATGCCTCTCAGCTTAATCGGCGGCGCCCGGTGCCACCCGGCGCCGGGCGCCGTCCCCGGGCCCGTACGCCACGCCGGCCGCCCGCCCCCGCTCGCCGAGGGCGAAATCGCCGCCCCGACCAGGGGATTCGTTCGGTGATTCCCGGTCGACACCCTCCCGATGAACTGTACGTCCTGTACATTTTTTACAGACGACAGGACCCGAGGAACGAGGTACGCCATGACCAGCCGTCCCGCCGCCCGCTATGTCCTTCCCCAGCTCACCGAGCGGACCGGCCGGGGCGTCCGGACCATGGATCCGTACAGCAAGCTGCTGGAGGAGCGGATCATCTTCATCGGCACCCCGGTGGACGACACGGCGGCCAATGACGCGATCGCCCAGTTCCTCCATCTCGAACACGCCGACCCGGACCGGGACATCGCTCTCTATCTCAACTCCCCCGGCGGCTCGCTCAGTGCGGCGCTGGCGGTCTACGACACGATGCAGGTGATCACCTGCGATGTGGAGACGACCTGTATCGGCCAGGTCGCCGCGGCGGCCGCCCTGTTGCTCGCGGCCGGGGCGCCGGGGAAGCGGATGGCGCTGCCGGGCGCGCGGATCGTGCTGCGGCAGCCCGCCCTCGACGAGCCGATGCGGGGTATGCCGTCCGATCTGGAGATCGAGGCACGGGAGCTGCTGCGCCAACGGGCCCTGACGACGGAGCTGCTGGCCCGGCACACCGGCCGGACCGAGCCGGGGATCACGGCCGATCTGGAGCGCGATCTCTTCCTGGACGCGGCGGGCGCGAAGGAGTACGGCCTGGTGGACCATGTGATCGACAGCCGGAAGAGCTCTCGGCCCGGCGGCTCGCGATGACCCCTTCCGTACCTCGCCCCGAGCTTCCGCCGCTGCCCGCGCTCACCCGCGCCGAGGGGGAGTTGCTCGACGCCTATCTCGCCGTCGCCGATCTGGTGGGCCGGATCAATCCGGCCCGCTCGGAACAGACCTACGGCGCCCTGCGGGCCGCCCAGGCCCTGGTGGCGCGGGCGATCGAGCTCCGGGACGCCCTGACGCTGATGCATCACCGGGGAGAGAGCGAGTTGCATACCGCGACTCTCGCGGACGCCCTGCGCGTACTCGACGGCGAAAGGCGGACATTCCGGGTCACGATCCCGAAACCGCCGTCGCGCTGACGCCCCGTCGACCGTCCGTCAACCGCCGTTCGAGTGGGATAACTCCTCCCTCGATCGGTGGAGTCGAACCGCGGGTAACGACTACGGTCGAGTTGCGCCGGACCGACGATCCCTCTACCGGAAAGTCCTATCCCCGGCCTGGTGAGCGGCCCTTCGGGTGTCCACGGAGACGCGCCGCGCCGGTCCGATTCATACGAACGGCGCATTCGTGGCGAAACTCACATATCGCCGTTTTGGCTTCGAAATCCGGCACTTGATGGGTCAAGATCCGTGGGACGACAAGCCCCCGTCACCTCGGCGGGGCGGTCCGGGCGGACGCCGAGTCCTGCCGCTGTCCCGGATGACTGGTCGACAGAAGTGCATTCGGCAGGAGTGGAGGACCCAGGCAGTACGGGACGGCCGGAGCGATCGATCCGGAAGTCCCTCGGGGTGAAGCCGCGCCAGCGGCCGGGCACCTTCGTCCGCCCGAACCCGACAGGTCATCCTTCACAGGCGGCTGACGAAGGGTTGCGCATGAGTGCGCAGATGAACGTCCCGTCCCTGCTCGGCCGGGCGGGCACCGTGTCCGCCCTGACGATCGCGGCGCTCGGTGCCTCGATGGTCGTACCGGGCGGCACGCCGGAGGCGCAGGCCGCCGCCACGGCGCACGCGGGCAAGGCTTTGAAGGTCGCCGCGTCCAAGAAGGGGGCACCGTACAAGTACGGCGCGGCGGGCCCGTCCCGCTTCGACTGCTCGGGGCTGACGGTCTACTCGTACAAGCAGGCGGGGAAGAAGCTCCCGCGGACCGCGCAGCAGCAGTACAACAAGACCCGCAAGATCTCCGTGAAGTCGCGCCAGGCCGGAGACCTGGTCTTCTTCCACGGCAGCGGCGGTGTCTACCACGTCGGGATATATGCCGGGAAGGGGAAGATCTGGCACTCGCCCAAGCGGGGTTCCTGGGTGAAGCTGGACAAGATCTGGACCAAGAGCGTGTCGTACGGACGCGTCAAGTGACGCTCCGGCGGAGCTGAGTCGCGTAGCGGCCCCGGGGGGGGGATCCTCTCCGGGGCCGCCGCGTGTCCGGGCGGCCCCGGGGCGCGCCGCCCGTACCGTGGCGAGCCGGTGCCCTACGGCTCACCGGGCCCGCGGGCCCGGCCCCGGTCCTGATACCGGACGGCCCCGTCCCGGGCCGTCGGGGCCCACGGCAGGGCGACCCAGACGGTCTTGCCGCCGTCCGGGGTCGGTGTGACCGTCAGCCGCCCGCCGCTGTGCGCGGTGAGGCTGCGGACGATGACCATCCCCCGCCCGTTGTCCTGCCGGACGGCGGCGGGCAGCCGCTGCGGCCGGCGCGGATGGCTGTCCGTCACGCCGATCCTCAGCTCCTCGTCGCGCTCCAGCAGCAGATCGACGGTGAAGGTGGGCGACTGGCCGAAGGTGTGCTGGACCGCGTTGGTCGTCAGTTCGGAGACGATCAGCCGGATGGTGTCGGCCATGTCCCCGCCGGGCGGCAGTCCCCACTCGGTGACGACATCGGTGACATGTCCGCGTGCCACGGACACCGACCCGGGGTCGCTCGGCAGAGTGATCGAACTCTCCAGCAGATCCGCCATGGCGACGCCGTCCCTTCCCAGCCGCGGCCGTGCCTCGGCCGCGCCTCCGACGTCCCGGTCCCCCGGCTCCCGGCGGCCCGGGGCGGGGCCGCGCGGACGGCTTCGGCGGGGCGCCGAGCGTCGGACTGCCCCTCATCCTGCCGCCGCAGGCACGATCCGCCAAGATCTGTGGACAACTGTCGCCCGAAGCGGTGAACTCTGCTACGCAAGACCGTTTTTGGCCATACCCATACGCAAATGTCCGGCCTCGGTCCGCCGTTCAGCTCTCCGGAGCCGCCCGGACGGGTGTCCGGCCCGGGGGCAGCGCCTCGGGCGGAGCGGTGGCGATCACCGTGGCGACCGCGGCGGCGATCTGCCCGTCCGTCAGATCGGCCCGGGCGGTCAGCCGGATCCGGGAGACCCCGTCCGGTACCGACGGGGGCCGGAAGCACCCGACCTGGAGCCCCGCCGTCCGGCAGTCGGCGGCCCAGCGGACGGCTGCCGCGGGCGAGGGGGCCCGTACCGACACCACCGCCGCGTCGGGCCGCGCGGCGGTCAGCCCCGCGCCGGTGAGCCGGGCGTACAGCTCGGCGGCGACCGCGCGGACCCGGTCGGCGCGGCCCGGCTCCCGTTCCAGCAGCCGCAGCGACGCCCGGGCCGCGCCCACGGCCGCCGGGGCGAGCCCGGTGTCGAAGATGAACGTCCGCGCGGTGTTGACCAGATGGGCGATGACCCGGGCCGGGCCGAGCACCGCGCCGCCCTGGCTGCCCAGGGACTTGGAGAGCGTCACGGTCGCCACCACGCCCGGGTGTCCGGCGATCCCGGCGGCGTACGGCGTACCGCGCCCGCCAGGACCGAGGACGCCGAGCCCGTGCGCGTCGTCCACCAGCAGCGCCGCGCCGCGCCCGGCGGTGATCGCGGCGAGTTCGGCCAGCGGTGCCGCGTCGCCGTCGACGGAGAAGACCGCGTCCGTGACGACCAGCGCCCGGTAGCCGGGATGGGCGTCGAGGATCTTCCGTACGGCCGTGGGGTCGCCATGGGCGGCGATCTCGGTCTCCGCCCTGGCGAGTCGGCAGCCGTCGACGATCGAGGCGTGGTTGGCGGCGTCCGAGACGATCAGCGAACCCGGTCCGCCGAGCGCCGTGACGGCGGCCAGATTGGCGGCGTAGCCGGAGGCCAGTACGAGGGCGGCCTCGAAGCCGCAGAACGCGGCGAGTTCGCGTTCCAGGGCGGCGTGCGCGGTGGTGCTTCCGGTGACCAGCCGCGAGCCGGTGGCGCCCGCGCCCCAGCGGTGCGCGGCGGCGGCAGCGGCGGCCACCACCTCGGGATGCCGGGTGAGGCCCAGATAGTCGTTGCCCGCGAGATCGAGCGTCTCCGGGTCGGCGGGGCGCGGCCGGAGCGCGCGGACGAGCCCGGCGCGCTCCCGGCGCGCGGCCTCCTCGTCGAGCCAGTCGAAGGGGTCATCGGGCATCTGTCGCGCTCCCCCGCTCGTTCCCGTGGGTTCCGCCGCCGGGCGGTCGTGGCCGCCGGGCGGCGCTGTTCGGGCGTCCGTCGTCGACTGCTTCCTTTTGTAGGCAGCTCACAGAGGCTAACCGGGCGCGCCCCGGCTCTACATGTGGTCATACACACACTTCGTCGGCGGTCTGTTGTGAGATTCCGACTTTCCCGGGGGGAGTCAGGTACGCCAGGATCGGCGCCATGGAGCTTCTCGACAGGCTGGTGGAGAAGGGGCTGCGGCGCGAGCCGCCGACCCGGGACGAGGCGCTGGCGGTTCTGGCGACCTCCGACGACGACGTACTCGATGTGGTGGCCGCGGCGGGCCGGGTGCGCCGTCAGTGGTTCGGGCGGCGGGTGAAACTCAACTATCTCGTCAATCTCAAGTCGGGGCTCTGTCCCGAGGACTGCTCGTACTGCTCGCAGCGGCTGGGGTCGACCGCGGGCATTCTCAAGTACACCTGGCTCAAGCCGGAGGAGGCGTCCGACGCGGCCGCCGCGGGGGTCGCGGGCGGCGCCAAGCGGGTCTGCCTGGTGGCGAGCGGCCGGGGCCCGACGGACCGCGATGTGGAGCGGGTCTCCCGCACCATCGAGACGATCAAGGAACGGAACGAGGACGTCGAGGTCTGCGCCTGTCTCGGGCTGCTCTCCGACGGGCAGGCGGAGCGGCTGCGGGCGGCGGGCGCCGATGCGTACAACCACAATCTGAACACCTCCGAGGCGACTTACGCGGGCATCACCACCACCCATACCTACGCGGACCGGGTGGACACCGTCGGGCGGGCCCGGACGGCCGGGCTCTCCCCCTGCTCGGGGCTGATCGCCGGGATGGGCGAGACGGACGAGGACCTGGTCGGTGTGGTCTTCGCCCTGCGGGCGCTGGATCCGGACTCCGTTCCGGTGAACTTCCTGATCCCCTTCGAGGGCACTCCGCTGGCGAAGGACTGGCATCTGTCGCCGCAGCGCTGTCTGCGGATCCTGGCGATGGTCCGGTTCGTCTGCCCCGATGTGGAGGTACGGCTCGGCGCGGGCCGGGAGATCCATCTGCGCACCCTGCAGCCGCTCGCGCTCCATCCGGCCAACTCGGTCTTCCTCGGCGACTACCTGACGAGCGAGGGGCAGGCGGGCCGGGCCGATCTGGAGATGATCGCCGACGCGGGCTTCGAGGTGGAGGGCGCCGGGACGACGACACTGCCGCCGCACCGGGCGGCCGCCGGGGGCTGCGGCGGCGCCCACGCGCACGCGCCGTCCGGGGCCGGGGACGCCGCCGGTACCGCCGAGGCGGCCGGTGGCTGCGGCGGGACGGCCGGATGCGGCTCGGTATGCGGCCCGTCCGCCGAGGGCACCGATGATTCCCCGGCGGCCGAGGACCTTCGGGGCGCGGCGGCCGTGGATGCCGGGACTACCGGGGAAAGCGGGGAGGGTACGGTGCCGGACGCGCCCGGCGCCGGATCGCGGCCGCGCCCCGATCTGGTGGCGGTGCGCCGCCGGGGCGCGGGTACCGGGGTGGCCCCCAATGCCTGAGCTGCCGGTCCCCGAACTGCTGGCGCTCGACCGGGCCCATGTCTGGCATCCGTACGCCCCGATGCCCGGCCGGACCGACCCGCTCGTGGTCTCCTCGGCGTCCGGTGTACGGCTGCGGCTCGCGGAGCCCGTACACGGCCGCCGCGAGCTGATCGACGGCATGGCGTCCTGGTGGTCGGCGCTGCACGGCTACAACCATCCCGTCCTCAACGAGGCCGCGCGGGGCCAGCTGGACCGGATGAGCCATGTGATGTTCGGCGGGCTCACCCACGAGCCCGCCGTCCGGCTCGCGACCCGGCTGGTGGAGATCACCCCCGAACCGCTGCGCCATGTCTTCCTCAGCGACTCGGGATCGGTCTCCGTCGAGGTCGCGGTGAAGATGTGCCTCCAGTACTGGCGCTCGGCCGGGCGGCCCGCGAAGCGGCGGCTGCTGACCTGGCGCGGCGGCTACCACGGCGACACCTGGCAGCCGATGTCGGTCTGCGACCCGGGCGGCGGGATGCACCGGCTCTGGTCCGGGGTACTGCCCGAGCAGTTGTTCGCCGACGCGCCGCCGTCCGGTTTCGACGACTACGACGCGTCGTACGCGGAGCATCTGCGGGAGATGGTGGCCCGGCACGCCGACGAGGTGGCCGCGGTCGTCGTGGAGCCGGTGGTGCAGAACGCGGGCGGGATGCGGTTCCACTCCCCGGCCTATCTGCGGGTGCTGCGAGAGGCGTGCGACGAGTACGGCGTCCTGCTGGTCTTCGACGAGATAGCGACCGGATTCGGCCGTACGGGAACCCTGTTCGCGGCGGAGCACGCCGGGGTCTCGCCCGATGTGATGTGTCTGGGCAAGGCGCTGACCGGCGGCTATGTCTCGATGGCGGCGACGCTCTGTACGCCGCGGATCGCCGACGGGATCTCCCGGGGCGAGTTCCCGGTCCTGGCGCACGGACCCACGTTCATGGCCAATCCGCTGGCGGCGTCGATCGCGTACGCCTCGATCGGGCTGCTGCTGGACCAGGACTGGGCGTTCGAGGTCAAGCGGATCGAGGGCGCGCTGCGGGAGGGCCTGGCACCCGCGGCGGAGCTGCCGGGGGTGGCCGACGTCCGGGTACTCGGTGCGATCGGGGTGGTCCAGCTCGACCACCCGGTGGACATGGCGGCGGCCACGGCGGCGGCGGTCCGCGCGGGTGTCTGGCTGCGGCCGTTCAACGATCTGGTCTATGTGATGCCGCCGTTCGTGATGGACGACGAAGACCTCGGCACCCTGTGCGAGGCGGTCGTCGCGGCGGCGACGGCGGGATGAGGGACGTGATGCGGAACGGTACGGACCCGGCGGTCGTGGTGGTCTCCGGGACGGGCACCGAGATCGGGAAGACCGTGGTCACGGCCGCGATCGCGGCGCTCGCGCGGGGGCGCGGGCGGAGCGTGGCGGTGGTGAAACCGGCCCAGACCGGAGTCGGGCCCGGAGAGCCCGGCGATGTGGCCGAGGTGGTACGGCTGGCGGGCCCGGTGCACGGCGTCGAGCTGGCCCGCTACCCGGAACCACTGGCTCCGGCGACGGCGGCGCGGCGGGCGGGAGCGGTGGCCGTACGGCCCGGGGACGCGGCGGACGCGGTCGCGAAGGCGGCGGTCGAACACGACCTGGTGCTGGTGGAGGGCGCGGGCGGGCTGCTCGTCCGGTTCGACGAGGACGGCGGCACCCTGGCGGACGTCGCCGTACTGCTGGCCGCGCCGGTACTGATCGTGGCGCCGGCCGGGCTCGGCACCCTCAACGGCGTGGCCCTCACGGCGGAGGCGCTGCGGGCGCGGGGGGTCGAGCCGCTGGGCGTCGTCGTGGGCAGCTGGCCGGACGAACCCGGTCTGGCGGCACGGTGCAATCCGGCCGACCTTCCCGTGGTCGCGGACGCGCCGCTGCTGGGCGCGGTGCCCGAGGGGGCGGGCGCTCTGCCGCCCGGGGTGTTCCGGGACCGCGCGGCCCGGTGGCTGGCCCCGGCACTGGGCGGGGTGTGGGACGCGGCGGCCTTCACGGCGGGCCTCGCCGTCGCCTTCACGGCCGCGGAATAGGCCCCGGGGCGGCGGGCGCCCGGCCGCCGGCCCGCCGTGGGGCGCCCCGTGGTGGTGTCCCGTACCGGGACCGGAGGAGAATGGGGCTGACGCGCCCGCCCGCCGAGGAGGCCCGCGATGACCGTGCGCAGAACGTCCGCGCCACCCCGGGACGCCGTGCACCACCCCGTCTTCGCCCGGTTCTACGCCCGCTTCAGCACCCGGCTCGACACCCGGGCCGGGGTCGCGGACCACCGTCGCGAACTGCTCGCCGGGCTCTCCGGCCGGGTGATCGAGATCGGCGCGGGCAACGGTCTGAACTTCGCGCACTACCCGCGGGCCGTGTCGGAGGTCGTGGCCGTCGAGCCGGAGCCGGTCCTGCGGGGGCTGGCGCTGGAGGCGGCGCGGCGGGCCGGGGTGCCGGTCGACGTGGTGCCGGGGACGGCGGAGGCGCTGCCGGTGAAGTCCGAGGCGTTCGACGCCGCCGTGGTGTCGCTGGTGCTCTGCTCCGTACGGAACGTCCCGCGCGCCCTCGCGGAGCTGCACCGGGTCCTGCGGCCCGGCGGTGAGCTGCGGTTCTTCGAGCACGGACCGGCTGCGTCCCGGGGCATGGCCCGGGTGCAGCGGGCTCTGGACGCGACGGTGTGGCCCCGGCTGTTCGGGGGCTGCCACACGTCCCGGGACACCCTGGCGGCGCTGGACGCCGCGGGCTTCGAGCTGGGCGCGTACCGGCGGCTGACGGTGCCCGAGGGCGGCGAGCGGCTACCGACGTCCGCCTGTGTGCTGGGGGTGGCCCGGCGGCCGTTCCCGGCTCCGGGCCCGGAGGGCCGGGGTGCCGCTCCCGGCGGGGAGCCGGGGACGCCCGGAACTGCCGGGACATCAGGGATACCAGGAGCACCCGGCTGACCGTTCTCGTACGGACGGCGGAACGGGGAACCCCGTTACCGGGCCCGTCCGTTGGGCGGATGTGCTGACCACCGTGCTGTGGACGACCGGCGGACTGGCCGCCGCGGGCTCGGCCGCCCTGCTCGCGGACCGGGTGCTGTTGTGGATGGAGGCTCGCGGCTGGATCTACTGGCGGAGAACGAAGACGCTCTCGTCCATCGGCGCCGACTTCCTCCAGGAGTCGGACCCGACGGCGCGGGCCGTCAGCACCTCCATGGAACAGGAGCGGGTCCGGCGGAACGTCCGGCCGGCCGACGAGCCGCCGTTCCGGGGTGGATCTGGACGCGGGGACGGTCGTGGTCCGCCGCCGGCAGGGCGACGCGGCCGGATGACGGCGGGCTCCCCCGGCCGGGGCCGTATCCCGGCACCGGGCGCCCCGCCGGAGCCGGGCCGCAATCCGGTGGCGGGCCGAACCCCCGCCGTGTTTGGGTCCCGCCATGAGCGATCCCCGCATACACACCCGTACCGCCCGCATCGACGAGGCCGGAACCGTGCTGCGGTTCTGGCGGGAAGCGGCCGAGGGGACGAGTATCACGGACGATCCCGAGGGCGTCACCGCGTTGATCACCCGGGATCCGGAGGCGCTCATTCTCGCCGAGACCTCGGACGGCACCCTGGTCGGTACGGTCATCGCCGGGTACGACGGGTGGCGCTGCTCCCTCTACCGGCTCGCCGTGCTGCCCTCGCACCGCAGGCGTGGCGTGGGCTCGGCGCTGCTGGCGGCGGCCGAGTGGCGGTTCACGGCCGTGGGCGGACGGCGGGGCGACGCGATGGTGCTGGAGAGCAATGAGCCCGCGCACCGGGCCTGGGCCTCCGCCGGATATCACCGCGAGGACCACTGGCGGCGCTGGGTGAAGCCCTTCGCCCCGTCGGAGGTCTGAGCCCCGGAAGGCCGGCCCTCCCCGGGGAGTCCGGAACCCCGGAGCCCGGGGCCGTGTCCCTCGTACGGGGGACACGGCCCGTGGGACCCGCCGGGCGGCGGGCCGGACCGCCGCGCCGCCCGTGGCGTACACCACGAGCCCTCGGCACGGAGGGGTCGGGGATGTCACGATGGAACGGGTGCCGTCGCACCCGGTCCACTCCCCCGGCTCCGCCCGCGATCCGTCACCGGGACTCCGCGAAGCAACTTTGCCGGTCCTTTACTATGGGTGGGCCAACTGTCGTCATCGAGGAAAGGTGTGAGCGTCCGTCCATGGACGAGCCTCCCAGTAGCAGACATCGATTCCGCCTCCCGACCCCGCCCCGCCGTGGGACGGAGGTGACCCGATGACCGAATTGCTCCTCCTGTTCGTGGCGCTGCTGCTCTCCCTCGCGTGCGGTGTCTTCGTCGCGGCCGAGTTCTCCCTCACCACCGTGGAGCGCTCGGATCTCGAAGCCGCCGTCGCCCGCGGTGAACGGGGCGCCGCCGGTGCCCTCAAGGCCGTGAAGGGTCTGACCTTCCAGCTCTCGGGCGCCCAGCTCGGCATCACGGTGACCAACCTGATCGTCGGCATGCTCTCCGAGCCGTCGATCGCCAAGATCATCCGAGGCCCGGTCGAGGACCTCGGTCTCTCGCCGTCCGTGGCGTCCTCCGTGGCGCTCGTCCTCGGTACGGCCGTCTCGACGGTCGTCCTGATGGTCGTCGGCGAGCTGGTCCCGAAGAACTGGGCGATCTCCTCGCCCCTCGCGGTGGCGAAGGTGGTGGCGCCCTTCCAGCGGTTCTTCACCGCCGCCTTCAAGCCGCTGATCAGCCATCTCAACAACACGGCCAACCGGATCCTGCGGCGGCTCGGCATGGAGCCGACCGAGGAGCTGGCCTCCGCGCGCAGCCCCCAGGAGCTGGTCGCCCTCGCCCGGCACTCGGCGAAGGAGGGCGCGCTGGAGGCGGACACCGCCGAGCTGTTCGTCCGTACGCTGAATCTGGCCGAGCTGACGTCGGAGAACGTGATGACCCCCCGGGTCCAGGTCACCGCCCTCGACGTCCAGGCCACCGTGGAGGACGTGGCCAACGCGACCCGGGCCACCGGTCTCTCCCGCTTCCCGGTCTACCGCGGCAATCTGGACACCGTCGTCGGTATCGCCCATATCAAGGACGTCCTGGCGATCCCCGCCGACCAGCGCCCCCGCAAGAGCGTCTCCGAAGTGCTGCGCGAACCGCTGCTGGTCCCGGAGACACTGACCGTGGACCGGCTCCTCGACCGGCTCGGCGGCCGCTCCACCATGGCCGTCGTCATCGACGAGTACGGCGGCACCGCCGGTGTCGTGACGATGGAGGACATCGTCGAGGAGGTCGTCGGCGAGGTCCGTGACGAGCACGACCCGCAGGAGACCCCGGATCTCGCCCCCGCCGGGCGGGACGCCGACGGCCGCGCCCTGTGGTCGGCGGACGGCGCCGCCCGCACCGACCAGTTGGTCCGGATCGGCCTCAAGGCCCCCGATGGGCCGTACGAGACACTGGCCGGACTGATCGCCACCGAACTCGGCCGGATCCCGGTCGAGGGCGACCGGATCGACCTGCTGGACTGGCGCCTCGACGTGGTCGACGCGTCGGGACGGCGGGCCGCGCGGGTACTGATGCACGCACCGCTGCCAGCGGTGGACGACGAGCCGGAGGACGGCGTACGGAAGGCCAGGGCGGGGCACGGCACCGCCGGTCCCGGCTCCGGCCGTGACGGCGGGGAGGCCGGACGATGACCACGATCCAGTTGCTCATCGGTCTGGCGACCCTGGTCGTCAACGCCTTCTTCGTCGGCGCGGAGTTCGCCCTGATCTCCGTGCGCCGCAGCCAGATCGAGCCGGAGGCCGAGGCGGGCAACCGCCGGGCCAAGAGCGTCCTGTGGGGTCTGGAGCACGTCTCCGCCCTGCTGGCCGCCGCCCAGCTCGGCATCACCCTGTGCACCCTGGTGCTCGGTATCGTCGTCGAGCCCGCCATCGCTCATCTGCTGGAGCCGGTCTTCCACTCCCTGGGCGTGCCGGAGGGGCTGATCCATCCGATCTCGTTCGTGATCGCGCTGGCTCTCGCCACCTATCTGCACATGCTCCTCGGCGAGATGGTGCCGAAGAACATCGCCCTGGCCGAACCGACCCGCACGGCGCTGATCCTCGGCCCGCCGCTGGTCGCCATCGCCCGGGCGCTGCGTCCGGTGATCTTCACGATCAACGCCTTCGCCAACACCCTGCTGAAGCTGATGCGGGTGGAGACGAAGGACGAGGTCGCGGCGACCTTCTCGGACGACGAGCTGGCCCGGATGGTCGACGACTCGGGTGACGCGGGGCTGCTGGACGGCCGGGCCGCCGGACGGCTCCGGGACGCCCTGGAGCTGGGCCGCCGCCCGGTCCGGGACGTGGTGATGCCGGAGGAGCGGGTGGTGTACGCCCGGGCCGGGACGACTCCGGAGCAGCTGGAGCTGCTGTCGGCGGAGTCCGGCTTCTCCCGCTTCCCGGTGATCGACTCCAGCCGCACCATCCTCGGCTACCTCCATGTGAAGGACGCCCTGGACGCGGTACCGCGCGATGTCGCCTTCCCGGTGACGGCCATGCGGCCGATCGCCCGGGTCCGGGCGACGACCCCGCTGGACGACGTCCTGACGGCGATGCAGCGCAGCGGTACGCATCTGGCCGCGGTCCTCGACGAGGACGGCGCCCCGGAGGGCCTGGTGACCATGGAGGACGTCCTCCGCGAGCTGGTCGGCCGCACGGACTGACGTCCCGCACGGCCTCGCGTTACGGCGGCCCGTTCCGTACTCCCCCCGGGGAGCCGGGGCGGGCCGCCGCCGTTTCCCGCCTCCGGGCGGAAGGTCCGGGACGCCGGACCGTCCCGGACCTTCCGCCCGGAGGGAGACGAGCGCCCACCAGGGGCGGGGACGAGCAGTGGCCGGGTGCCCGCCCTCTCGTGCCGGGGCGCGGCCCGGGAGCGGAGGCGGGCCGATCCCGGGCCTCCGCTCCCGGGCGGGGGCGGACCGCCGCCGAATCCCGCCCGGTGTCCGCACAGCCGAACCCCGCCCGGCACCAGCGGCGGTGCGTCCCCGAGATCCCACCCACCCCGAGGCGGGGCGGGTGTTCCGTCGTACTCCGCCCGGAGCCGGGGCGAGCCGGACCGGCCCCTCTCCGGGGAGCACCGGCGGTCCGCCGCCGGCTTTCCGCCCGGAGCCCGGCAGGCCGCCCGGCCGAGGGGCAAGCGACCCCGTACTTCGCCCGGAGCCGGGGCGTACCGCCGGGTTCCCCGCCCTCCGGGCGGCGGCCGTCAGGCACCGTTCCACGTTCCGCGACCCCCGCGGCCGGGCGGCTACCGCGCGGTAGGATCGCACCGCCATGGAGATCAGCAGCGACCCCGCGACCCACCCGGGCCCCAGCAGCCTCGTCGCCCTCGGCGACTCCTTCACGGAGGGCATGTCGGATCTGCGGCCGGACGGCTCGTACCGCGGCTGGGCCGATCTGCTGGCCGCCCGGCTCGCCGCCCGCTCCCCCGGCTTCCGCTACGCCAATCTGGCGGTACGCGGCAAGCTCCTCGGGCAGATCGTCGACGACCAGGTCGCCCCGGCGGCGGCCATGCGGGCCGATGTGGTGACCTTCGTCGGCGGGCTCAACGACGTACTGCGGCCCCGGATCGACATGGACCGGGTACGCGCTCTGCTGGACCGGGCGGTCGGCGCCCTCGCCCCCGGCTGCGGCCGGCTCGTCCTGATGCACAGCCCCGGCCGCCACGGACCGCTGCTGGACGCGGGCAGGCCGCGGATGGAGGAGCTGTACGCCCATCTGGACACCCTGGCCGCCCGGCACGGCGCGGTGGTCGTCGATCTGTACGGCGCCCCGGTGCTGGGCGATCCCCGGCTCTGGGACGCGGACCGGCTGCATCTGACCGCCGGGGGACACCGCAGGGTGGCCGAGGCGGTCTGGCAGGCCCTCGGACTGCCCGCCGAGGAGGACTGGCGGGCCCCGCTGCCGCCGGCCGCCCCGCCGGGCTGGGGCGGCCGGCGCGCGGCGGACCTCCGGTTCGCCCGGCGCCATCTCGCGCCCTGGATCGGCCGCCGACTGACCGGCCGGTCCTCGGGCGACGGCCGTCCGGCCAAGCGCCCCGAGCTGCTCCCGTACGACTCCGGTACCGAGGGCCTCCCCCGCTGACCGGGCCCGGAGCGGCGGGGCCCGCTGGCCCGGCGGCGGGTCCGTACCGCGGACCGGCGCACCGGCCCGGACGGATCGCCAGTAGAATCCGGCCACGTGACTGCTGTGTCTGCGAAGCCCCGCATCCCCAATGTCCTGGCCGGCCGGTACGCCTCCGCCGAACTGGCCGCCCTGTGGTCCCCCGAGCAGAAGGTGAGGCTGGAGCGGCGGCTCTGGCTCGCGGTGCTGCGCGCGCAGCGCGACCTGGGGATCGATGTCCCCGAGGCCGCCCTCTCCGACTACGAGCGGGTACTCGACCAGGTCGATCTGGCGTCGATCGCGGACCGCGAGAAGGTCACCCGGCACGATGTGAAGGCGCGGATCGAGGAGTTCAACGCGCTCGCGGGTCACGAGCAGGTCCACAAGGGCATGACCTCCCGCGATCTCACCGAGAACGTGGAGCAGCTCCAGATCCGGCTCTCCCTCGAGCTGGTCCGGGACCGTACGGTCGCCGTGCTCTCCCGGCTCTCCCGGCTCGCCGCCGACAACTCCGAGCTGGTGATCGCGGGCCGTTCCCACAATGTCGCCGCGCAGGCGACGACGCTGGGCAAGCGGTTCGCGACCGCCGCCGACGAGCTGCTGGTGGCGTTCGGACGACTGGAGGAGCTGATCGCCCGCTATCCGCTGCGCGGCGTCAAGGGCCCGGTCGGCACCGCCCAGGACATGCTGGATCTGCTCGGCGGCGACGCGGAGAAGCTGGCGGAGCTGGAGCGGCGGGTCGCCGGGCATCTGGGCTTCGGCCGGGCGTTCACCTCGGTGGGCCAGGTCTATCCCCGCTCCCTCGACTACGACGTCGTGACGGCCCTGGTCCAGCTGGCCGGGGCGCCCTCGTCGCTGGCGAAGACGATCCGGCTGATGGCCGGTCACGAACTGGTCACCGAGGGCTTCAAGCCGGGGCAGGTCGGCTCGTCCGCGATGCCGCACAAGATGAACACCCGCTCCTGCGAGCGCGTCAACGGCCTGATGGTGATCCTGCGCGGCTACGCCTCGATGACCGGGGAGCTGGCGGGCGACCAGTGGAACGAGGGCGATGTGTCCTGCTCGGTGGTGCGCCGGGTCGCGCTGCCGGACGCCTTCTTCGCCCTCGACGGGCTGCTGGAGACGTTTCTGACGGTCCTGGACGAGTTCGGCGCCTTCCCGGCGGTGATCGCCCGGGAGCTGGACCGCTATCTGCCGTTCCTGGCCACCACCAAGGTCCTGATGGGCGCGGTGCGCGCCGGGGTGGGCCGGGAGGAGGCGCACGAGGTCATCAAGGAGCACGCGGTGGCGTCGGCGCTGGCGATGCGGGAGCGGGGCGCCGAGCGGAACGAGCTGCTCGATCTGCTGGCGGCGGACACCCGGATCCCGCTGGACCGGGCGGCGCTGGACGCGCTGATGGCGGACCGGCTGTCGTTCACGGGTGCCGCCGCCGCGCAGGTCGCCGAGGTGGTGTCGCGGGTGGACGAGGTCGTGAAGCGGTATCCGGCCGCCGCCGGGTACGCTCCCGGCGCGATCCTCTGACGGCCGTCGGCGTCCGTGCCGCTGCCGTCGCCGGAGGAGCTGCGGGCCGCCCGTGACGGCACCGTGGACGATGTCGTCGCACCGGGGCTCTCGGTGCTGTTCTGCGGGATCAACCCGAGTCTGATGTCCGCGGTGACCGGCCACCACTTCGCCCGGCCCGGCAACCGGTTCTGGCCGGTGCTCCAGTTGTCGGGGTTCACGCCCCGGCGGCTGGCCCCGGCCGAGCAGGGCGAGCTGCTCTCGTACGGGCTGGGGATCACCAATGTGGTGGCGCGGGCTACCGCGCGGGCCGACGAGGTGTCCGCGACCGAGTTCCGCGAGGGCGGCCGGGTCCTGCGGGAGAAGGTGGCGCGGCTGCGGCCCGGTTGGCTCGCGGTGGTCGGTGTGACGGCCTACCGGGTCGCCTTCGCGGAGCCGAAGGCCCGGATCGGCCCGCAGGAGCGGGCGATCGGCGAGACCGGGATCTGGGTGCTGCCGAACCCGAGCGGGCTCAACGCGCACTGGACCGCGCGGGCCATGGCCGAGGAGTACGGGCGGCTGCGGACGGCCGCCGGATGACCGGCCGGCCGGGCTCGTCTCCGGAACCTCCGGAAGAGCCGTTCCCGGGGCGGCCGAGGGACCTGTTCCCGGGGTGACGGAAGGGTTCGTTCCCGGCGTGCCGCCTTGCCCCGGGGACATGGACGGTGCGAGGGGGGCGGTCAACGAGTACCATCCGGCAGACAACGCGCCCGGGCTGCACGAGCCGGGGCTGGAAGGACACACGGTGGGGCGGCTGACCGGCGGAGACCCGTCCTTGCTGCGGCGGATCAACTCCGCGGTGGTACTCCATGCGCTGCGGGGCGCGGGATCCCCCACGCTCACGGATCTGACCCGGGCCACGGGTCTGTCCCGGCCCACGGTCGAGGGCGTGGTCGAGGGGCTCATCGAAGCGGGTCTGGTGGCCGAGAGCGTGCCCGAGGAGGGCGGTGCCCGGCGCCAGGGCCGGCCCGCGCGCCGATTCCGGTTCCGGGTGGAGGCGGGGCATCTGCTGGGGATCGAGATCGGCCCGCACCGGGTGGCGGCGCTGCTCTCGGGTCTGGACGGGCGGATCATCGGCGCGGCGTCGCGCGATGTGTCGGACACCGCGTCGGCCGACGACCGGCTGGACCGGGTCCGGGTGGTGGTCGCCGACGTACTGCGGCGGACCGGGGTCTCCCGGTCCAATCTGCGGGCCGTCGGGGTGGGTTGTCCGGGAATCGTCGAGACCGACGGAACGGTTCGGCTGGGGGTGGCGCTGCCCGGCTGGACAGGGCTCGCCCTCGGCCAGCGGATCCAGCGCTCGTTCCGCTGCCCGGTCCTGGTCGAGAACGACGCCAACGCCGCCGTCGTGGCCGAACACTGGAAGGGCGTCGCCAAGGACTGCGACGACGTGGTGTTCGTCCTGGCCGGGCTGAGCCCCGGGGCGGGCTCACTGATCAACGGGCGGCTGCACCGGGGCTTCGGGGGCGCCGCCGGGGAGATCGGGGCGCTGCACCTGCTGGGCCGGGAGATGCGGCCGGAGAAGCTGCTGTCGCCGACGGACGAGCCGCTGCACCCGCTGGACGAGCAGGCCGTGACCGAGGTCTTCGCCCTGGCAAAGCACGGGGACGTACGGGCCCAGGCGGCCGTAGACCGCTATCTCCAGCGGCTGGTGCACGATGTGGCGGCGCTGGTGCTGGCGCTCGATCCCGAGCTGGTGGTGATCGGCGGCTGGGCGGCCGGGCTCGACGGGATCCTCGCCCCGCTCCGGAGCGAGCTGTCGCGCTACTGTCTGCGCCCGCCGCGGGTGGTGCTCTCCCTGCTGCGGGAGGCGGCGGTGGCGACCGGTGCGCTGCGGATCGCCCTCGACCATGTCGAGGACGAGCTGTTCGCGGTGGAGGCCATGGCGTCGCGCAGCTGACGGCGGGAGCCGTGAGGGGCGCGATGGCCGGGGCGCCGGGGGCGAGGCCGGCCATCGGGACGCGCGGCCGGCTATCGGGGCCCTGGGCCGTGTCGTCAAAGTCCCGCCTGGCTCGCGACGCCCGGCACGCGCACTCTCCCCCGTAGTCCTTCGGGCGCGGGAGGTGCCCCCGGCGTTGCCGGGGTTTCCCCAGTACGTCCCGTACGGGGGAGACCGCCCCCCGGCTTCGCCGGGCCCCGGCTTCGCCGGGGGACCCCCACCGCTGTCGCGAATCCGCACGCACCGGACGCCGCGGGCCCCGCCCTCCGGGCGGACGGCGCCATGGTGACGACACGGCCCAGCGGGCCCGGTGCGCCACGCCCCGCGCCGGGCGGAAGCCGTACGGGAGAGCCCTGCCGCGCCCGTCGCCGGGCCGGGGTCGTATCGAGGAGCCCGCCGAGATCTCCGCCGGGCCGTACGGCGCCGAACGCGAACCGGCCGCCGCAGGACCCTGATCCGGTGGGGGACGGATCGGGCACCGGCGGCGGCCGGTCGGTGAGCTGTCGGGTCCCGGGCGGACGGTGATCCTCCGCCCCGAGCCGCGTAGGGCGACTGCCCCATGACTGGTTCCGGGAAGTTCCGAACAGTGACGCGGGTACGTGAGTTGCCCTGCGGCGGTCGCCGTACGAGGGTCACCGTGGGGGGCGGACGCCGTACGGAAACCGGCTCAGGAGGCCCGGCGTTCCTCGGTGTGGTGGCTGATCCGGACATCGCCGGAGTCGCCGAAGGTCAGCCGGCAGGTGTCCGCCCGGTAGGTGGCGACGGAGACCGCGACCGTACGACCCCGGGAGAAGTAGCGGGTCGTGACGACGAGCACGGGCGAGCCGGGCAGCCGGTCCAGTTCCCGGGCGTCGTCGGCCCGGGCCGAGCCCAGTTCGACGGCGCGGTCCTGGCCGTCGAGTTCGAGGCGCTGCAACTCGCGCAGGACGCACCGGGCACGGGCCGCGCCCGAGGGCGCGTCTATGGCCGTCAGGTCGGGCACGGAAGCGGCGGGCACATAGAGCTGTTCGGCCGCGAGCGGCTGGCCGTGGGTGACCCGAAGCCGCCGCAGGGCGTACGTCTCCTCCCCGGCCGCCGTCCCCAGGATCCCGGCCACCGCCGCGGGCGGTACCGTACGGTCGCAGTCGAATGCCTGCCAGGCGTCCTGGGGGGCGCCGGGCCAGGTGTGCTGGGTCGTCGAGACGTCCACACCGAGCCGGGGCGGGGCGACCGTGGTGCCCACTCCGCGACGGCGCTGGAGACGTCCTTCCAGTTCGAGCTGTTCGAGGGCCTGACGGAGCGTCGCGCGGGCGACCCCGAAACGGGCCGCCAGTTCACGCTCGTTGGGCAGGATCTCCCCGACCGCGAAGTCCGAGTCGAGGGCTTCACCGATCACGTTCTTCAGGTGCCAGTACTTCGGCTCCGGCACAGTTTCCAGCTGCGTGGTCCCCACCCTGATCCTCCGCGATCGCCGTGTCAGCGGCGGCTATTCCGCGCCTTCGGTTACGTTCTTTTTTAAAGGTTCCTGCACTATGCCCTGTGACGATAGGGCGGCCCGGAAACTTGGTCAAGACCAATCCTGCCCTGGTTACGCTCTGAAGTCGACCGGTTCCCCTGCGCGTTCACGAGCTGTTAGCACCCCGGACAGGAAGATGCGGAAACCCTTCCGAAGGTTTCCGGACACCGCCCCCGACGTGCGGGAAATCCGCGTCAGACCAGCATGGGGACGGGGCGGTTTCCGGACGGCGGAAGATCCTTCAGCGCACCCAGCTTGTCGGGGTTGCGAAGGATGTACACACACGCGATCCGCTCGTCCACAACACCCAATTGGAGTACGGAGTCGGGCATTCCGGCGGAGAGCACGAGAATCGAGGGGACACCGTTGACCACCACGGGCCGGAACTCCATGTCCACGGGCGGGCGTCCGGCCGCGCCGACGAGGAACCGGCCCACCTTGTCGGCGCCCGCGATGACCCGCAGCGGCGCCTTGGACTTGCCGCCGCTGTCGCCGACCAGGGTCGCGTCGGGGGCGAGCAGTACGAGGAGTTCACCGAGATCGCCGCCGCCGGCGGCGGCCAGGAACCGCTCGGTCACCTCACGGCACCGGACGGGGTCGACGTCGTACCGGGGCCTGCCGTCCTCGACATGGCGGCGGGCCCGGCCCGCCAGCTGCCGTACGGCGGCCTCGGAACGGTCGAGCGCGGCGGCGATCTCCGCGTACGGGAAGCCGAACGCCTCGCGCAGGACGAACACCGCGCGCTCGGCGGGCGACAGCGCCTCCAGCACCACCAGGACGGCGAGGGAGACGGTGTCGGTGAGCACGGCCCGCTCGGCCGTGTCGGGGACCGTGCCGCCCGGCGCCCCGAGATCACCGGTGGGGACGGGTTCGGGCAGCCACGGGCCGGGGTACGACTCGCGCCGGGCGCCGATCTGCCGCAGCCGGTCGACGGCCAATCGCGTGGTGATCCGTACCAGGAAGGCCCGCGGCTCCAGGACGCCGGAACGGTCTTTGGCCGACCACCGCAGCCATGCCTCCTGGACCACGTCCTCGGCGTCGGCGACCCGGCCGAGCATCCGGTAGGCCACACCCGTCAGCAGCGGACGGTGCTCCTCGAAGACATCGGTCCGTGGGTCGGCAGCGGGGTCGTTCACCACCGTCCCATCCCAGCTCACGGGAGTCGGTGTGTCCAGGAGAACGGGGCCGTGCGGGCGTCGGCGTGACGGGATTCACGGTCCGGGGGCGCGGACGGCGGATGCGCCGGCGCCGGGAGTCGGGCGAGGGCGGGGCGGGAGGCACGGACGGGCGGGGCGCCCGGTGAGCCGGTGGCGCCGACGGGGACCTGTCACAGGGTCCCCGTCGGCGTTCGGCGGCGACGCTCCGCCGCCGGTCCCCCGAGGGGTCGGGCGGGCCGTCACCGGAGGGTGACGGTCCGCCCCGGGGGCCGCTGTCACCGCTTCCCGGGTGCGGGAGCGGGGGCCGGGCAGGCGTCGGGCGCCGCCGTGCGGGAGTCGCCGGAGGCTTCGGCTCCGGATGGTCCGGTCGCCCCGGTCGGGGCGGTTCCGCGGGCTTCGGCTCCGGCGGAATCAGGTGCTCGGGTCCGGGAGTCGCCGGGTGCTCCTGGTGCTCCGGAGGCTTCTGGTGCTCCGGTCCGGGCGTCCCCGGACGCTCGCGCGCGGGAGCGGCGCAGGGTGAGGACTCCGGAGCCCAGCGCCGCCCCGGCGCCGACCAGGACCCCGCCCGCGGCCTGGGCGGCGCCGAACGCGCCCACCCCCACCAGCGGCGCGGTCAGGGCGGCGGAGACCGGGATCATCCCGGTGAAGAGGGTGGCGCGTTCGGTCCCGATCCGCTGGACGCCCATGTACCAGGCGACGAAACCGATCACGGTGACCACCGCCGCCTGCCAGAGCAGGGCGGCCGTCTCGGCGCCTGTCGGCACCCGGACCAGACCGGCGCCGTCCACGATCAACCCGATCAGCACGGACTCGACAGCGGCCACGGCGCAGACACAGGCCGTCAGCAGCCGGGGGCCGAGGGGCCGCAGGACGGGCGCCGCCAGTACGGCGAAGCCGACCTCGCCGACGAGCGCGGCCACCGACCAGACGATGCCCGCCGTGTCGGTACGCCCCCAGCCCTGGACGGTGAAGGCCCCGGCGGCCACCAGCAGCGCCCCGTACAGCACCGGCCGGGTGGGGCGGCGGCGGCTCGTCAGCGGCACCAGGACGGCGACCACGACCGGCGCGCAGCCGACGAAAACCCCCGGAACGGCTGGTTCCGCGGTGCGTTCGGCGGCCAGTACCGCCAGATTGAATCCAACCATGCCGATCCCCGCGACCAGCCCGATCCGGCCCCATTGGCGGGCCGTGAGGGCCCGGACGGGGCCGAGGGCCGCGCGGCCGCCGACGAGGGGCAGCAGGAGCAGGAAGGCGAGGCCGTAGCGGAGGGCCTGGCCGCCCGCGTAGGGGTAGTCGCCGAGCACGCTGTTGGCGGTGAAGGAGGCCCCGACCAGGGCGTAGGCGAAGGTGACGAGGAGGATGCCCCGGACGGCAGCGGCCCGGCCGGGGACGGGGGCCGGATCCGCCGCTGCGGGGGTCCGGGTGGCGCGTTGCTTCATGGACACGACGCTAGGGAGCGGGGCGGTCCCCTTTAAGGTCCACTTCCATGACGTCATCGAGGACCACTTCGGGCCGCCCGGCGGCGGACGGATCGCCACCGGGCGGCGGATTCGCCTGGGAGCTGCTGCTGCCGACGGCCGCCGCCCCGGCCCGGCGGCGCGGCCGGGCCCTCCAGGAGGCGCTGCGGGACGCCGTCCGGTCGGGGCGGCTGGCGGCGGGCACCCGGCTGCCTTCCAGCCGGGCCCTCGCGGCCGATCTGGGGGTCTCCCGGGGGCTGGTCACGGAGGCGTACGAACAGCTCGTCGCGGAGGGGTACCTCCGCAGCGACCGGGGTTCGGGCACCTGGGTCGGGGACGCGGTACGCGGTGGTGTTCCGGCAGCTCAGGGGCGCGTACGAGGGCGGCGGTCGACTGTGGTGGACTTCCGGCCGGGATCGCCCGACCTGTCGCTCTTCCCGAGAGCGGCGTGGGCGGCGGCCTTCCGGACCGTGGTCGGCGAGCTGCCGCACCGGGGGCTGAGCTATCCGGACCCGCGAGGACTGCCCGGGCTGCGGACGGCGCTGGCGGCGCTGCTGACCCGGCGGCGCGGAGTGGTCGCCGACCCGGACTGTCTGGTGGTGTGTGCGGGCGTCACCCAGGCCACGGCGCTGCTCGGGCTCGTCCTGCACGGGCACGGGGAGCGGGCGATCGGGGTGGAGGATCCGGGCAGCCCGGTCCACGGTCCGGTGTTCGCGGCGTGCGGTCTGCGGATGACGGGGCTGCCGCTGGACTCGGAGGGGCTGGCGACCGGGCCGTTGCTGCGGTCGGGGGTGCGGACGGTGATGACCACACCGTCGCACCAGTTCCCGACCGGGATCGCCTACTCGGCCCGGCGCCGGGTCGAACTCCTCGACTGGGCACGGTCCGTGGACGGGCTGGTGGTGGAGGACGACTACGACGGGGACTTCCGGTACGACCGGGCCCCGGTGGGCGCGCTCCAGGGTCTCGACCCGGACCGGGTGGCGTACACCGGTTCGGTGAGCAAGTCCCTGGCGCCGGGGCTGCGAATGGGCTGGCTGCTGGTGCCGCCGCGGCTGCTCGACGAGGTCGTGGAGCGCAAACGCACCATCGATCTCGGGAATCCCTCCCTCGACCAGGCCGTGATGGCGCGGTTCGTCGAGCACGGGGACTACGACCGGCAGCTCCGGCGGTGCCAGCGGGCCTACCGGGAGCGGCGGGACATCCTGGTCGGGGCGTTGACGGAGCGGTTCCCCGGGGTCGAGGTGAGCGGGATCGCCGCCGGGCTGCACATCATCGCCCGGCTGCCGGAACGGTACGGTCCGCAGGACCGGTTCATGGCGGCGGCCCGGGCGGCGGGGGTGTCCGTACGGCCGCTGACGGAGCACGAGCTGACCCCGGTGGCGGACCCGGGCCCGGGGGTGCGGCTGGTGCTGGGCTACGCCCATCTGGCGCCGTCCGAGATCGTCCGGGGGGTGGATCTGCTGGCGGCGGGGGCCGGCGGCTGAGGCCGTGCGGAGGTGGCGGTCCGGCCGGTCGGCGGGGGTGTCCGGCCCGGTTGTCCGGCCGTTCATCCGGGGTTGGGGTGGCCGTACGGCCGGAACGTCAGGCAGGGACCGCCACCGTTTCCGGCTCCTCTCGGAGGTTGACGATGCCCCTCGGCACAGGCGATTCCCCCGGTGCGTCCACCCCTCCCCCGCCCGCCCGGGGTGACACGGCGGGTACGGGTACGGGGCGGCGGGCCCTGCTCCGGGGTACGGCCGCCGCGTCCGCCGCGCTGGTGGTGCCGTTCGCGGCGGCGCCGGGCGCGGGGGCCGTCCCGGGCCCGGCGCCGGGGCCGGCGCTGAGGGGACGGCCCCGGGCGTCCTGGGGCGTCCAGTCCGGTGGTGTGACGTCGTCGTCCGGGCTGGTGTGGGCGCGTTCGGACCGGCCCGCGCGGATGGTGGTGGAGCTCTCCCCGACCCGTTCGTTCCGGCGGGTACGACGGGTACCGGGGCCGCTGCTGACTCCTGGCACCGACTTCACCGGGACGGCGGCGCTGCGCGGGCTGCCCGCCGGCGAGGAGGTCCACTACCGGGTCGTCCTCGCGGACCCCGACGACGGGCGCCGGACCGGGGAGCCGGTGTACGGCTCGTTCCGTACCGCGCCGGAACGGCGCCGGGACGGGGTCCGCTTCCTCTGGTCGGGCGATATCGCGGGTCAGGGCTGGGGCATCAACCCCGATATCGGCGGCTTCCGGGTCTACGACGAGATGCTGCGGCTGGATCCGGACTTCTTCCTCTGCAGCGGCGACACGATCTACGCGGACGGGGTGGTCGAACCGTCCGTGACCCTGCCCGACGGCCGGATCTGGCGCAATGTCACCACCGAGGAGAAGTCCCGGGTGGCGCAGTCGCTCGACGACTTCCGGGGCAACTTCCGCTACAACCTGCTCGACGCGAACGTCCGCCGGTTCAACGCGCGGGTTCCCACCGTGGCGCAGTGGGACGACCACGAGGTACGGAACAACTGGTATCCGGGGCAGATCCTGGACGATCCCCGCTATGCGGAGAAGGACGTGGACGTTCTGGCGCGACGGGCGCTGCGGGCCTTCGCGGAGTACTTCCCGACCCCGACGCTGCCGGTCTCCGGAGGGACCGGCGGGCTCGGCGGGTCCACCGGCATCGACGCGTCCGGCGGGCTCGGCCGGTCCGGCGGGCGGATGCACCGGGTCGTCCGGTACGGGCCGCTGCTGGACGTCTTCGTCCTCGACATGCGCGCGTACCGGAATCCGAACTCGCCGGGGCGACGGGCCGATGACGAGCAGGGCGTTCTCGGCGCCGGACAACTCGCCTGGCTGAAGCGGGAGCTGGCCCGGTCGCGGGCGGTCTGGAAGGTACTCGCGGCCGATCTGCCGATCGGGCTGGTCGTTCCCGACGGCGCGGCGGACTTCGAGGCGATCGCCCAGGGCGATCCGGGCGCGCCGCTCGGGCGGGAGCTGCAGATCGCCGAGCTGCTGCGGTTCGTCAAACACCGGCGGATCACCGGCACGCTCTGGCTGACGGCCGATGTGCACTACACCTCCGCCCAGCACTACGCGCCGGAACGGGCCGCGTTCAAGGACTTCGCCCCGTTCTGGGAGTTCGTCTCCGGGCCGCTGGCGGCGGGCGGCTTCCCGGCCAACGCGCTGGACGCCACGTTCGGGCCCGAGCGGGTCTTCGTCCGGGCACCCGAGCGGGCCGATGTCTCGCCGATGGAGTCGCCGCAGTACTTCGGTGAGGTGGAGATCGACGGCGGCAGCGGCTCGCTGACGGTAAGACTGCGGGCCGAGGGCGGGAAGGTGCTGTTCAGCCGGGTGCTGGAGCCGGGGCGCGTAGGGCAGTGACGGCGGTACGGCGCCGAGCGCGTCGCCGCCCCCGGCGGGCGGGGCGGGTCGGCGGCGCCGGGCCTGCGGCAGATCGCGCTGGATCGCGGTGGATCGCGGCGGCCCGCAGCGGTGGGGCCGCCTCCGCGATCACGGGCACGGGCTGGCGAGTTCTCGCCAAACCGGGCTCAGGCACGGACAATCGGCCCTGGTCGTACCGTGTTCCCCGGGGTAAGGACCCCGGGGGCACCGAAGGTGCGAACCCTCCAGGAGGCCCCCGGGCGGGGTCCGTTGTCAGTGCCGGGCCCTACGGTCCGTTCCATGACACGAACAGTGCAGGCGCTCGCCTACACCCGTCCCTCCGCGCTCAGCGCCGCGGCCGACGGGGACCTTCTCGGCCTGGAGACCTCCGGGGGACTGACCCCGGCCGGGGCCGAGGCCAGCCCGACCTTCTTCTCCGGTTTCCTGGAGTCGCCGCGGACGGCGGCCCGGGGGCTGCTGGCCGTGGCCGATGTGGCGGCGGCCCGCTATGTCCGGCCGGAGCTGCGGCGGCTGCTGGACCCGGTGGTGACGGGGAACGGTGACCGGCTGCGCTTCGAGTCGTTCTCGGGCTGCTGCGGGGTGTACGCACGGCTCGACGTACTGCGGGACGGTCTCGGCGGCGCGGAGACCGGGCGCGGCACGACCAATGTGGATGTCAACGATCCGCTGCGGAACGCCCTGTCCCGGCTGACCGGGGACAGCCCGCTCCATCTGCGGGTGGGTCCCGGCGAGATGGCGGTGACGACCCTCGACGGTTCGGTCGTGGAGAAGAAGGTCCCGCTGCCGGACCGCTGGCTGCGCGGGTTCGCGGAGGCCCAGGTGGCGACGGCCGGGTTCGATCTGCGGGCCGAGCTGTCGGCGGCGGAGGCGGTGCGGTTCCTGCGGTCGCTGCCCCGGTCCCGGACGGGCGGCTCCTCGCGGGGCGCGATCTGGGTGGTGCCGTCGGGCCGGACCCTGCGGCCGACGACCCGGCCGGTGGCGGGCGCGGTGTGCCTGCCGGGGCCGGAGCGGCTGGAGGCGTTCGGACGGCTGCTGCGGCAGGCGGAGTCCCTGCGGGTGTACGGGCCTCCGGTGGCCGACGGCGCGCCGGTGCCGACGGCGTGGGAGCTGACGCTCCCCGGGATGCGGCTGACGCTGACGCTCTCGCCGGACGCCTGGCGGGGCTTCTCCGGCGAGGGCGGAGTGCTGGAGTCGCTCTCCACCGACGAGGCCGAGCAGGACGCCGAGCTGCTGTCGGTACTGCTCGCCTGGGAGCCGGAGATCGATCCGGCGGAGCTGGCGGACCGCTCCGGTCTGCCGGTCGCCCGGGTGAAGGCGGGGCTGGTGCGGCTGGGGACCTCGGGCCGGGTGGGGTACGACGTCGCGGACGCGGCCTACTTCCACCGCGAGCTGCCGTACGACGCCGGGCGGGTGGAGCGGCACAACCCCCGGCTGGCCTCGGCCCGGGAGCTGCTGGCGGCGGGCGCGGTCACCGCGGACCCGGACGGCCGGTCGGCCGCGGTGGCCTCGGGGGACCGGGTCTACCGGGTACGGGACACGGGCGGGCGGATGAGTTGTACCTGTGTCTGGTGGGCGGAGCATCAAGGGGGGCGGGGGCCCTGCAAACACGCCCTGGCGGTCCGGATGGCCCGGCGGAGCCCGGCGGCCGGGGGCGGGGAGTCCGGCGGAGCCGTGGCCGTGCCGTCGGGCGCGGCGGTGACCGGCGGGACCGTGACGGGCCGGGGAGGCGCGCGATGAAGGAGCTCATGGAGGCGGTCCGCGAGGGCCGGGCGCACAAGGTCCCCGGGCTGCTGGAGCCGCTCGGACCGGCGGAGCGCAAGGAAGTGCTGGCGGAACTGAAGAAGTTCCGGGCCGAACTGCGCGACTGGTCCTGGCAGCGGTGGGAGGAGCGGTCGAAGGCATCGATCGCCGTCCTGGTCGCGGGAGCGGGCTGCCAGCCGGGCGCGGTGGCGGCGGCGACCTGGATCGGGGCCGCCCAGCTGCGCCTCGGGCGGGCCGTGCCGTCCAAGCTGATCCTGGAGGTGCTGGCGCACCGGGACGACGTATGGGTGGGGAAGGTGGCGCACAAGCTCGCGACCCGCGCCTCCACCACCGCGGACGACGTCCGGCTGATCGAGGCGCTGGTGGCCCGCTCGGGCTGTGAGATCCCCACCGCCGACGGGCATGTGACGGGCTGGGTGGGGATGATCGCCCGGCGGGGCGCCCAGGTGATCGCCGCGATGGGCGAGGACCCCAGGGCCGCGGTGCTGGCGCCCCGGATCTTCGAGCTGTCCCGCATCCCGGCCGCCGTCCTGTGGGAGGGCTTCCGCGAGCCCGGTGACCCCTGGCCCGCCGGCATCGCGGACCTGGCCCGGCGGGGGCTGGTGGAGCGGGCGGCGCTGCTCGACGCCTGTACCGCCCGGATCCTGCGCGGAGGGCGGCCGGGCGAGATGGCGTTCTGTCTGGCGGTGCTGCGCGCCCTGGAGCCGGACGACACGGAGCTGCGGGCCGGGATCCCGGACTGGCTCGGCATGGTCTCCGACGGCACCCCGATGGTGGCGGCGTACGCGCAGAAGGCCCTGACCGGACTGGAGCAGCGGGGCGAGCTGCCGGAGGACGCGCTGGCGGCGATGTCGGAAGCCGTGCTGTTCCGGCCGGAGAAGGCCCTGGTGCGCTCGCAGCTGACCCTGGTCGACCGGGTGCTGAAGCGGCGTCCTGAGGCGGCGGAGCGACTGCTGCCGGTGGTCGGCGAGGCGTTCGGCCAGCCGGACACCGGGCTCCAGGAGCGGGCGCTGAAGCTGGTGGCCCGTCATCTGAAGGACGTAGGGGCGACGGTCCGTGAGGACCTGGCCCTGGCCGCGGAGCGGTTGAGTCCGGCCCAGCGGGAGGAGGCCCGAGCCCTGCTGGGCGGCTACGGGATGGCGGAGGACGAGCCGTACCAGGAGGCGCTTCCGCCGGTCGTGCCCCCACGGGCCGTCGAACCGGCGCCGACGTCGGTGGCCGAGTTGGTGGAGCGGTTGCTGGTGGTCCGCTGGTCCGGGGAGCGCGCCCTGGACTTCGAGCGGGTCGTCGACGGGATGGTCCGGCTGGGCGCCGAGGACCGGCCGGCCCTCGCGGCGGCGCTGCGCGAGGCGATGCCGGAGCGCTGGTGGGCCGCCGAGCCGGACGGCGGGACCGCCGGTCGGGAGCATCATTTCCGGGAGGAGGATCCGCGACTGGAGTTCCTGATGGCCGTCGTCGCGACCCGGCTCCCCTTCGACGTCGAGACGCTGCGGAAGGACGGCAAGGACGCCAGATGCCCGAGTGAGGCGCTGGAGGCGCTGCTCTCGGCCCGGCTCCGGGAGATCGGCTACCGGCTGTTGACGGATCCGCAGCCGTTCCTGCTGGCCACCCCCACCCTGGACACCGGGGCGCTCGATCCGCTGGTGCTGGTGGAGCGGCTGCGGGAGTACGGTCGGCTCGGGGCCGAACCCGGTCCGGTGGACTTCGGCCAGGCCCTGCTGCGGGTCCGGCGGGGCGCGGGTGGCGTCGCGGCCGAGCGGGCCGCGGAACTGGGCACCGCCGAAGGCGACCGGCTCGCCGCCTGGCTGCGGGGCGAGGGGCCGGAACTTCCGGCGCTGCGGACGCCGAGTTCGGGGTCCGGTCCGGCTGCGGGCGGGGACACCGGTGTCGTGGCGCGGATGGTGCTGAACCCGTTGCGCGACGTCCGGGAGCTGCTGACGGTGAAGCAGTCGTTCCCGCGCCCGTTCCACTGGCTCGGCCGCGAGGTGCGACTGCATCCCTGGTGCCGTCGTATGACCCAATGGCAGTCCTTCTGGCGGTTCGCCCTGCCGTACGAGCGAGAGGCGCTCGCGTACTGGCTGCGGGACGGGCTGGACATGTGCGGTATCGGGGAGAGCCGTGGGATCACGGCCGGGCTGCTCGCGTTCGCCGAGGCGGAGGCCGATGACGGGCCCGCCGGGCCGGAGTTGCACCGGGCGCTGGGCATCGGGCTGAACGCCGAGCGCTCCGACGACCGGTTGGCGGCGGTGGACGCCCTGCTGTCGCTGGCCGCCCGGGAGCAGCTCGATCACGCCCGATTGGCGGTGGAGCTGGCCGATTTGGTGGATCATGGGGTGGTGAAACCGACCCGGCTCGCCGACGCGCTGGACACGGCCGCGTCGGGCGGGGCGTACGGGACCGTCTGGTCGGTCCTCGGCCCCGCCCTGCCCGGTCTGGTGCGGTCCGTCCCGGGCAACCGGGGTCTGGGCCGGATCCTCGCGGTCGCGGCGGAGTGCGCCGAACGCAGCCGTCCGGCGGTCGCCGAGGAGATACCGGGTCTGGCGGAGCTGGCCGGGCGGAAGGGCACCTCGCAGGTGGCGGTGCAGGCCGCACGGCTGGCCCGGGCTCTCTCCGGCACGGCTTCCCCGGCGGTGCCCGTACTGGCGGACACCATTGACCAAAAGAGCACATAGGACATCGAATGCACGCTTTACCCATCAGTCACACATCGTTTGTGATCACGCAACACGCCACCGCCACAGTGGTGGGCATGACTGATGCGAACTCACCGGTACGCGCCCGCCGATCCCACGACCGACGACGGGCCCTCATCGGACTGACCGCGGTGCTCACGGCGGCGATCGCCGCCGGGGCGCTCGCCCATCGGACCGAACAGACCGCACACACCCCGGCCGGTCCCGCTTTACTGATGGCGGCCTTCCTCGCCGCCGGGGCCGCCGTGACCGTGCGGCGGTGGGCACGACGGCGCGGCGCGCACCCGCCGGACGGTACGCCCGGTGCCGGTGATCCCGGCACCCCGGGCGGCGCACGGGCCGACGGCGCCGCGGACGGCACCGGACCCGGTGGCCCGGAGGGGCAGGCGGGCGGCGGAGCCGTCCTGAGACGGGTACGGACGACCGTCCGGGACGAACCCGGCGCCCTGGCGGCGCTCTGCGCGGCCCTCGCCGACCTGCGGGTCGACGTGATCACCCTCCAGACGCATCCACTGACCCGGGGCACCGTGGACGAGTTCCTGCTCCGCACTCCCGGGTCGCTGCAGCCGGACGCGCTCCGGGCGATGATCCTGCGGGCGGGCGGCACGGATGTGTGGATCGAGCGCGCCGACGAGCACGACCTGGTCGACACCCCCACCCGGGTCCTGGGGCTGGCGACCCGGACGGCTCTCGACCCGGCGGAGCTGCCGCTGGCGCTGCGGCAGTTGCTCGGCCGCTGCACCGTCCGCTCCCGGCCGGACCCGGCACCGGAGGCCGACCCGGCCGGGGAACGGGCGCCGGTTGAGGGCGTACTGGAGGGGACCGTGATCCGGCTGCGTGATCCGCGGGGCGGCACGGTCACCGTCGAACGGCCGTATCTGCCCTTCACACCGACCGAGTTCGCCCGGGCCAGGGCCCTGATGGAGCTGGACGCCCGGCTGGATCCCCGGACCCCGCGCGGCGAGGAGCCGCACACCTTGCCGGAGGGCGAGGAGATCGTGGTGCGCCGGGCCGACGAGAGCGATCTGGAGGCCGCGAAAGAGCTGCATCTGCGGTGCTCGGAGAGGACCCTGCGGGCGCGGTACCACGGCCCCGTCGGCGATGCCCACCGCTATCTGGACCATCTGCTGAGCCCGCGCCACGGGCGGACCCTCGCCGTGGAGACCACGGCCGGGCGGCTGGTGGCGCTGGGGCATCTGCTGTGGGACGGGGACGAGACGGAGATCGCTCTCCTGGTGGAGGACGCCTGGCAGCGCAGGGGTATCGGCTCCGAACTCCTGGGGCGACTGGTCCTGCTGGCCGTGGAGACCGGTTCCCGGGGGGTGTACGCGGTGACCCGTTCGTCGAACACGGGCATGGTCGCCGCGATGCGGAGCCTCCGGCTGCCCCTCGACTACCAGCTGGAGGAGGGCACCCTGGTGATCACCGCCCGGCTGGACACCGCCACGGGGGACTCGCTCCTGCTCTGCGAAGCCGCGGAGCACTGAAGACCGCCGAGAACCGCGGAACACCGCGGAAGACGGCCGAGAACCGCTGAAAGGGGCCGGGTCCGGGGCGCAGAGGGGGCGGGGCCGACCGAGGCCCGGCCGTGCGACCGGGCCCGTACCGGCCACCGGTGGGCTTCGGGACCGGGCACGGGACCGTCGAGAACGCGCCAAAGATCCCACCGCCGCATCCGGACAGGAACAGGGCCCCGGCAGCCGTCCGGGGCCGACGGCCGACTCCCCTCCGGGCGGGGGCGATCCGGTCGCCGGATGAGGCGCGGGGGGTACGGGTGACGGGGTCCGGGCCGGTGCCGGGCGCCCGGGAGCGAGCGCGGGAGGGCCGGTGCCGCGCCGGTGCCGGAGCCACGTCCGAAAACCGGTGGCCCCGTGAAAAGGCCGGGATCCCGGGGGCACCGTCCGGCCGGAGCGGACCGACCGGTTCGTCCGCATTACCCGAACGGGTGATGAGGCCGGGTTCGTTCACCCACCGGCGGGCCCGCCCCGGACACCGTCGACGGAGCCGCCCCGGCGGCGGGTGGAACCGTACGGTGGCCGCCGAGGGCCCTGGCACGGCCCCGGGCGCGGCGGCCGGAGCACCGGGGCGGGGCTCGCCCTCCTTCGGGGCGGCGCGGGCGCACGGTGGTTCACCGGCCATCGGGCGGTCGTTCGGAGGGCCGCGGGTCCCTCACGATGGTGACGCCGCCACCCCCGCTCATAGAGGATGTGTGCATGTCAGTCACCGCCAGCACCCCGCTGCCCCGTCAGGTCGCCGACAGCTATCTCGACGCGCTCATCGCCCTCGATCCGATCACCGGCACCTATCTCGGGGTCAAGGAAAGCGCCGCGCTTCTGCCCGACTTCTCCCCCGAGGGCCAGGAGGCCCGCGCCGCCCTCGCCCGGCGGACCCTCGCCGAACTGGCGGAGGCCGAGAAACGTCCCGGCGCGGAGAGCGACGCCGAGCGGCGCTGCGGCCGCCTGCTGCGGGAGCGGCTCACGGCGGAACTCGGGGTGTACGAGGCGGAGGAGGGCCTGCGGGCGGGAAGCATCCTGGACTCCCCGGTCCACCTGGTGCGTACGGTGTTCACGGTGACCCCGACCGCCACCGAGGAGGACTGGGCGGCCGTCGTCCGGCGGCTGCACGCCGTCCCGGCCGCCCTGGCGAGCTATCGCGCCGCCCTCGCGGAGGGCCTGGAGCGCAAGCTGTACGCCGGGCCCCGGGCCACCCGCGCCACCGTCGGCCAGCTGACGGAGTGGATCGGGACGGGCAGCGGCTGGTTCGGGGAGTTCGCGGCCGACGGCCCGGAATCCCTCGCCGACGAGCTGGCCGAGGCGGCCGGGGCCGCCACCGACGCGCTGGCCGCGCTCCGGGACTGGATGCGCGATGTCTACGCCCCGGCGGTGGCCGACGCCCCCGACATCGTGGGGCGGGAGCGCTACGCCCGCTGGTCGCGCTACTACAACGGGACCGATCTCGACCTGGACGAGGCGTACGCGTACGGCTGGGCGGAGTACCACCGGCTGCTGGCGGAGATGCGGATCGAGGCCGACCGGATCCTGCCGGGCGCGGGCCCCTGGGAGGCGCTGGCCCATCTCGATGTCCACGGCCGCCACATCGAGGGCGTCGAGGAGGTCCGGAACTGGCTGCAGGGCCTGATGGACCAGGCGATCGAGGCGCTGGACGGCACCCACTTCGAACTCGCCGAGCGGGTCCGCCGGGTGGAGTCGCGGATCGCCCCGTCGGGCAGTGCGGCGGCCCCGTACTACACCGGCCCGTCGGAGGACTTCTCCCGGCCCGGGCAGACCTGGCTGCCGACCATGGGCGCCACCCGGTTCCCGGTCTACGACCTGGTCTCGACCTGGTATCACGAGGGTGTGCCCGGCCACCATCTCCAGCTGGCCCAGTGGGCGCATGTGGCGGACCAGCTCTCCCGCTACCAGGCGACGGCAGGCGGTGTCAGCGCCAACTGCGAGGGATGGGCGCTCTACGCGGAGCGGCTCATGGACGAACTGGGCTTCCTCGCCGACTCCGAGCAGCGGCTGGGCTATCTGGACGCGCAGATGATGCGCGCCTGCCGGGTGATCGTGGACATCGGTATGCATCTGGAGCTGGAGATCCCGGCGGACTCGCCGTACCACCCCGGGGAACGCTGGACGCCGGAGCTGGCGCAGGAGTTCTTCGGGCGGCACAGCGGGCGCCCGGCGGAGTTCGTGGAGAGCGAGCTGACCCGCTATCTGTCGACGCCCGGCCAGGCGATCGGCTACAAGCTCGGCGAACGGGCCTGGCTGCTGGGGCGGGAGAAGGCGCGGGCGGCACGCGGTGACGCCTTCGACGCGAAGGCGTGGCACATGGCGGCGCTGTCGCAGGGCTCGCTCGGTCTCGACGATCTCGTGGACGAGCTGTCGAAGCTGTGATCCGCGGCGGCCGGCGGACGGGTCCGTCCGCCAGCCGTTCCCGGCGGCGGGAGGCACGGCCCCCGTGGGTCCCGCCCGCCGGTATCACCGGGCGTCAGCGGGTCAGCGGCGGAAGCCGCCCTCGGAGTTGATCACCTCGCCGGTGATCCACTCGGCTTCGTCGGTGGCCAGCCAGGCGATCAGCCGGGCGGGATCGTCCGGCATGCCCCAGCGCCCGCCCGGGAAGCGGTCGGCGACCGCCCGGTAGTCGTCGCCTTCCAGGTAGTCGGTGTCGACGGGGCCGGGGTTGACCGCGTTGACGGTGACCGCGAGATCGGCCAGATGGGTGGCGAGCGAGCGGGTCACCGAGGCGTTGGCGCCCTTGGCGAGGGCGTAGGCCAGTTCACCGGGCATACCGCCCGCGATGTCCTGGCCCGAGGTCATCAGCACCACCCGGCCGCCGGGCGTCCTGGGCGGCAGTCCGGCCCGCAGCCGGGCGTACGCCTGGACCAGCAGCACCACCGACCGGGTGTCGACGGCGAAGTGGGCGTCCAGCATCGACGCGTCGATCACGTCGAGGGTGCCGTCCTGGCCGCTGAGGGCGTGGTTGGCGACGACGATGTCGAGGCGCCCGCCGAACGCCTCGGCGGCCGCGGTGATCAGCGCGCCGGGCGCGGCCGGGTCGGACAGGTCGGCGGGGCCGTGGAACACCCGGGCCCCGGCGTCGCCGAGGGCGGCGCGGACCCCTTCGGCGACGGCCTCGGGTCCGCCGGGTTCGGCGCCCCAGGGTTTGGCCTCGTCGTGCGGTACGTGGTGGTGGAGATAGACCCCGGCACCGTAGGCGGCGAGCCTGCGGGCCACCGCGTATCCGATGCCGCCTCTTCTGCTCGCGCCGGTCACCAGGGCGGTACGGCCGCGCAGCGGCAGGGGGTCGCGGCGCAGCGCCGCGGGCTCGGGATGGGGAAGCATCGGCATGACGCCCCATCATGAGTGATCACGGGGTGGTCGGCATCCGGTTTTGCGGGCGGCGGGCGCGGGCCGGTCAGCAGCCGCAGTCGGCCGCGCCGGCGGGCGCGGTCAGCGGGTCGGGGGCGCGGCGGTCGCCGCCCTCCCAGGTCTCGTACCCGAAGCCCTCCCGTACCCAGTACTCGAATCCGCCGAGCATCTCCTTGACCCGGTAGCCGCGTTCGGCCAGGGCGAGCGCGGCCCGGGTGGCGCCGTTGCAGCCGGGTCCCCAGCAGTAGGTGACGACGGGCACGGCCGGGTCGAGCAGCCGTTCGGCCTGCTCGGGGACGAGGGCGGTGGGCAGATGCCGGGCGCCGGGGATGTGGCCCTGCTCCCAGGCGGCGGTGGAGCGGGTGTCGACGAGGACGAACCCCGGATCTGCGGGCCCTCCCGGCGCTCCCCCGGCGGTCAGGGCGGCGGCGACATCCGAGACGTCGGTGTGGAAGGCGAGGCTCGCCCGGAAGTACGCCGCCGCGTCGGCGGGTGCCGCCGGGGGCGTACGGAGGACCGCGTCCGGGGCGGGAGCGGCGGGGGCCTCGATAGTCGCGTTGGCGTTCATGGCAGTGAATCTACGGGCGTCTCCGCCGCCCCCAAAGGTACTTTCCCCGGCATACGACTTGATCGGCCGGGGATTCCCCGGTTCCCTTACTTCATGAGCGACTATGTACCGGACGCCACCGACTGGCGTCTGCTGGAGGTCCTCCAGCATCGTGGCCGGGCCGGTTTCGCGGAGCTGGCGCGGGAGGTCTCGATGTCGGCGAGTGCCGTGACCGAACGGGTCCGCAGGCTGGAGGAGGCCGGGGTCATCACCGGCTACGGCGCCGTGGTGGACCGGGGGAAGCTGGGTCTGACCATCACGGCCTTCGTCCGGCTGCGCTATCCGAACGGGAATTACAAGCCGTTCCACGATCTGCTGGACACCACCCCGGAGATCCTGGAGGCGCACCATGTCACGGGCGACGACTGCTTCGTACTGAAGGTCGCCGCCCGCGATATGGGTCATCTGGAGCAGGTCACGGGCCGGATCGGCGCTCTGGGTTCGGTGACGACCAGTGTCGTCTACTCCTCGCCGCTGCCGGGGCGGCCGGTCAGCCGCTGAGCACGGGCCGGTCGGCGGCCCCGGCCGGGCCGTGGTCACCGGGCCGGGTCTCGCCGGGCCGGAACAGCGCCAGCAGGCTCAGGCCGAACATCAGCACGCCCAGCGGCAGATGGACCGACGGGATGTGCGCGACGCCGACCAGGACCTGGACCGTGGCGAGGGCGAGGAAGCCCGACGCGTACAGGACGGGACGGGGCGAACCGTCGTGCCGTTTCCACACCAGGACCGCGACGAGCAGATAGAGCATCGTCGTCCCGTACGTCACCCGGGCCCCGGCGTCGTGCAACTGTGCCCCGAAGGACGTGTCGGGCAGGAGTCCGGCGGAGACCGCCTGGAGGAAGATGGTCAGGGTCTGCAGGGCGATCGCGATCCGCAGGAACGTGGCGCCGGGCCGCTCGTTCGCCGCGGCCGTCCGCGTGGTCATATCACTGTCCCCTTGTCCGCCGTCGTCGGGCAGTAGATCGGTAAGGTCTCACCAGCCCGACGAAACGGGGCGGCGAAAGGTAAGGCGATGGGGGCGGCCGGAGGCAAGGACACCGCCGCGACCGGCGGCGACGCGATAGCCGGGGAGCAGCGGCGGCTGCTCAATGTCGCGTACCGGCTGCTCGGTTCGGTGACCGAGGCCGAGGACGCCGTCCAGGACGCCTACGCCCGCTGGTACGCGCTGTCGCCCGGCGGCCGGGCGGCGATCCGGTCGCCCGGTGCCTGGCTGACGACGGTGACCGGCCGGATCTGTCTGGATCTGCTCGGCTCGGCCCGGGCCCGCCGGGAGCGTTATGTCGGCGCGTGGCTGCCCGAGCCGCTGCCGGGTCTCGCCGGGCGGGAGCTCCGGGGCGGCAGCGGTCGCGCCGGTGCCGCTGACCCCGCCGACCAGATCGTGCTGGACGAGTCGGTGACCACGGCCTTTCTCGTGGTGCTGGAGTCGATGACACCGGCCGAGCGAGTGGCGTTCGTGCTGCACGACGTCTTCCGGTATCCGTTCACCGAGATCGCCGGTGTCCTCGGCCGCACCCCGGCGGCCTGCAAACAGCTGGCGGCGTCCGCCCGGCGACGGGTGGGCGGGGTACGTGCCCCGGTGGCGGCGGACGACCGGGCCGAGGTGGTGCGGCAGGTCAAGGAGGCGTGGGAGAACCGGGACATCCCGGCCCTCGTCGGTCTGCTCGATCCGGCCGCCGTGATGACCGCGGACGGCGGTGGTCCGGCGGGGGCCGCGCCGCGCCCGGTCGAGGGCGGTGCGAACATCGCCCGCTACATGGTCGCCGTCGCCGACAGGGCTCCGGGACTTGAATTGCTGGAGCTGCCGGTCAGCGGTCTTCCGGGGCTGGTGGCCCGGCGGGCCGGGACCGTGGTGACCGTGGCCTCGTTCGGGATCGCCGACGGGCGGGTCACCCGGATCTGGGTGGTCCGCAATCCGGCGAAGCTGCGGCCCTGGGCCGGGGACGGCGGTACGGCCGGGCCCTGACGGTACGGGCCCGGCGGCCTCCCGCGCTACGCGTCCGGCGCGCCGGTCCGGAGCCGTACGGTCGAGCCGTGGCGCTCCTTGACCACCTCCAGTTGGATGGGGACGCGGCGGCGCAGATCGGCGACATGGCTGACGATGCCGACGCTGCGGTCCCGCTCCCGCAGGGAGTCCAGGACGTCCAGCACCTCGTCCAGGGTCTGTTCGTCGAGGCTGCCGAAGCCCTCGTCGATGAAGAGGGTGTCGAGGCGGACGCCTCCGGCCTCTTCGGTGACGACGTCGGCCAGCCCCAGGGCGAGGGCGAGGGAGGCGAAGAAGGTCTCGCCGCCGGAGAGGGTGGCGGTGTCGCGTTCCCGGCCGGTCCAGGCGTCGAGCACCCGCAGACCCAGGCCGGAACGCCCGCCTCCGGAGCGGGCGTCGGAGTGGGTGAGGGAGTAGCGCCCGGCGGACATCCGCAGCAGCCGGCCGGTGGCGGCGGCGGCGACCTGTTCGAGGCGGGCGGCCAGGACGTAGGACTCCAGCCGCATCCGGTGTTCGTTCTGGGCGGAGGTGCCCGCGGTGAGGGCGGCGAGCCGGGCCACCCGGGCGTGTTCCGCGCGCAGCGGTACGGAGCCCCGGACGGCGGCGGCCGCCTCGGCGGAGAGGGCGTCCAGTTCGGCGGCCCGGTCGCGGGCGGAGGCCAGGGCGGCCGAGGCGTTCCGCAGGGCGCGGTCGGCGGTCTCCAGTGTCGCCGCGGCGGCCGCCGGGTCGGCGGGCGGCAGCGCGGCGGCGGCGCGGGTGCCGGGTTCGGCGAGCCGGTCGGCGACGGCGGCGGCCTCGGCCCGCCAGAGGTCGGCGGCGCGCTGGAGTCCGCGGTGTTCGGTGTCGTCGGCGACGGCCGCAGCGGCGGCTTCGGGGGTGGGGAAACCGGCCCGGTAGGCGGCGTCGGCCGTCCGTCCGTCGGCTTCCTTGAGGCGGCGGGCGGCCTCGGCGGCGGCGCGGACCGCTTCGGCGGCCCCGGCGGCGAGCCGGGCCAGCCGCTCCAGTTCGGCGGCGCGTTCGGCGACGGACCGGGCGCCGCCTCTGGCCCGGTCCAGTTCTTCGGTGAGGGCGGCCAGCTCCCGGTCGAGGGCTTCGCGTTCGGCGGTCCGGGCGGCGACGCGCTGGTCGACGCGATGCCGGTCCCTCAGCCGCTCCTCGTGTTCCCGTTCGGCCCGGTCGAGGGCTTCCCGGGCGGCGTGGATCCCGGAGGCGAGGGCCCGGGCCTCGCCCAGGTCGCGCTCCACCCCGGCGACCAGGGCGGCGAGTTCGGCGGCGGACGGGTCGCGGGAGTCCGGCCCGGCCCCGGGGGCGTCGGCCGGCTCGTCGTCCCGGGCCCGGAGGCGGGCGGCGGCGAGGGCCGTCCGGATCCGGTCCAGCCGGCGCTCGGCCCCGGAGCGGTCCTCCTCGGCCCGGGTATGGGTCTCGTAGGCCGCGTCCTCGTCGGCGGGGGCGACCCGGTCGGTGCCGGGACGGGCCGGGGCGGGGTGGTCGGCGGAGCCGCAGACGGCGCAGGGCTCGCCGGGGACGAGCCCGGCGGCCAGTTCGGCGGCGATCTGGGCGAGTCGGCGCTCCTTGAGGTCGAGCCAGGCGGTACGGGCCGTGAGCGCGTCCTCGCGGGCGGTCCGCAGCGCGTCCTCGGCGCCGGTCGCCTCGGTGGCGAGCCGGTCCCGCTCCCGGGCGGCGTCCCGGCGCAGCCGGGCGGGGCCGAGACGCCCGGCCAGTTGTTCGGCGCGGGTGGCGGCCTCCTGGGCGGCGGCGAGCCGGTCCTGGTGGCGGCGGCGCAGGGCGTCCCAGCCGGCCAGCCATTCCCCGGCGTCCTGCCGGGCGTCCTCGTCGGCGCGGGCGGCCCGGTCGAGCGCGGCGCGCTCGCGGGCGATCCCGGCTCCGCGGTCCTCGGCGCGCCGGGCGGCCGCCAGGGCTCCGGCCTCGCGGCGGAGGTCACGTTCGGTTCCGGCGAGCCGGTCGGGGTCGGCTTCGGCGAGTCCGGCGGGGAGGGCGGCCCGGGCGGCGGCGAGCGCGGCGGCGGCCGTGCGATGGTCCCGCTCGGCGGCGGCGCGGAGCGTGAGGGCGGGGGCCACCCGCTCGGCCCGGCGGGCCTCCTCCAGCCGGGCCAGGACCTCCTCGTGGGCGGGGCGGGCGGCCTCGGACGCCGCCCGGCGGCGGCGGGTCTCCTCGTACCGCCGCCGGAGCCGGTCGTGTTCCCGTGCGGTGTCGAGGGCGGCCCGGGCCTCGTTCCGCCGGTCCTCGGCGAGGGCGACGGCGCCGCGCGCGGCGTCGAGCCGTTCGCGGGCGCCGGATCGGGCGACGGCCGCCCCGGCGAGTACGGCGTCGGCGAGTCCGGGGTCGCCGGGCCGTCCGTCGGGCGGGGGCCAGTCGCCGGTGGCGCCGGCGGCGGCCTGGGCCATCCGGTGGGCGAGGGCGAGGAGCCGTTCGTCGCCGGTGCGGACCCGGGCCTCGGTGGTACGGCGCCGTTCGGCGAGCCTCTCCTCGACGGCGGCGAAACAGCGGGTGTCGAAGAGGCGGCCGAGGAGTCTGCTCCGGGCCTCGGCGTCGGCGCGGAGAAAGCGCGCGAAGTCGCCCTGGGGCAACAGGACGACCTGGCAGAACTGTTCCCGGCTCATTCCGATGAGCTGTTCCAGCTCCTCGCCGATCTCCTGGTGGGAGAGGCTGAGGGCGCGCCAGGTGCCGCCGGGGGCGTCGTACTCCCGGAGCAGGCTGCGGGCCCGCTCGGGGGTGAAGCCGGTGCCCCGCTTCTTGCGGCGCTGCTGGGCGGGGAAGCGGGTGATCTCCAGCCGCCGCCCGCCGAGGGTGAGTTCGAGCAGGACCTCGGTGAAGGTGTCGGCGGCGGCGTGGTCGCTGCGCAGGGGGGTGCCGGGGCTCTGGCGGGCGCCGGGCACGGTGCCGTAGAGGGCGAAGCAGACGGCGTCCAGTACGGAGGTCTTCCCGGCGCCGGTCGGGCCGTGCAGCAGGAAGAGGCCGTCGGTGGTCAGGGCGTCGAAGTCGATGTCCTGGGTGGTGCCGAAGGGGCCGAAGGCGGTGAGGGCGAGGCGGTGCAGCTTCATCCGGCGGCCTCCGCCTCGGCGGTGCGGACGGCGTCGAACGCCGCGTTCAGTACGGCCCGCTCCTCGGCGTCCGGGCCGCTGCCCCGGACATGGGCCACGAAGTCCTCCGCGATCTGCCGCCGGTCCCGGCCGCGCAGCCGCCGGGCGTAGGAGAGGGTGTCGTCGGCGGGGGGCCGGTCGGGGGCGAAGACCAGGCTGAGGGTGTGCGGGAAGCGCTCCGTCAGCCGGGCCATGGGTTCGGCGGGGCGGACCGGGTCGGTGAGGGTCGCCTCGACGAAGGAGTCCTCGTACCGCTCGTGGGCCGGGTCGGCCAGCAGGTCGTCCAGGCGGCCGGTGAGCCGGGCCAGGGGCCTGGGCACGGGGCAGTCGATCCGTTCGGCGGTGACGGCGCCGTCCGGGCCGAGGTCGACCAGCCACATCGTCTTGCGGTGCGCGGCCTCGGAGAAGGAGTAGGCGAGCGGGGAGCCCGAGTACCGCACCCGGTCGGTGATGGTCTGGCAGCCGTGCAGATGGCCGAGGGCGGCGTAGTCCACCCCGTCGAAGACGGCGGAGGGCACGGCGGCGACCCCGCCGACGGTGATGTCCCGCTCGCTGTCGCTGGCGGCGCCGCCGATGACGAAGGCATGCGCGAGGACGACGGAACGGGTCCCGGGCGGGCGGCCGGCGAGATCGGCCCGGATCCGGTCCATGGCCGCCGTGACCACGGTCTCGTGTCCGGCCCGCTCGACCCCGAACGCGTCCTTGACCAGGGCCGGTTCCAGATAGGGCACCCCGTAGAGCGCGATGTCGCCGTGGGTGTCGGCGAGGACGACGGGGTCGGCGCAGCCCTCGGGGTCGGTCCGCAGATGTATCCCGGCGCGCTCGATGAGCCCGGCGGCGACGCCGAGGCGGCGGGCCGAGTCGTGGTTGCCGGAGATCATCACGGTCGGTACGCCCTCGGCGGCCAGCCGGTGCAGGGTCCGGTCGAAGAGTTCGACGGCGGCGAGCGGCGGCACCGCGCGGTCGTAGACGTCTCCTGCCACCAGCACCGCGTCGACCCGGTGGGTACGGACCGAGTCCACGAGGTGGTCGAGAAACGCGGACTGGGCGTCGAGCATGCTCACCCGGTGCAGCGACCGGCCCAGATGCCAGTCCGACGTATGCAGGAATCTCATGATCCCCGAGAGTATCGGCGGGGTCTGACAGCCAGGGCGGATCGGGGGATCCCGCGGTGATCAGGCGTCGCCATACGCCTCGCCGCCCAGTTCGAGGGCCGCGGTCCCGGCGGTGGCGTCGGCGAGCCAGCCGCGGAAGGCGTCGACGTCGGCGTCCGGGAGGGCGATCTCGATCGCGACCCGCTCGGCGTAGCCGACGGAGCGGACGGTACGGCCGGTGGCCCGCAGATCGTTCTCCAGCTTCCCGGCCCGCTGGTGGTCGACCGTGACGACGGCCAGCCGGTAGCGGCGGCGGACGACGGTGCCGAGGGCGTCGAGCGCCTCGCCGACCACTCCCCCGTAGGCGCGGATCAGTCCGCCCGCGCCGAGCTTGACCCCGCCGTAGTAGCGGGTGACGACGGCGACGGCGTAGCGGATGTCCCGCCGGGTGAGCATCTGGAGCATGGGCACCCCGGCCGTGCCGCCGGGCTCCCCGTCGTCGCTCGCCTTCTGGACGCCGGCGTCGGCGCCGATGACGTAGGCGAAGCAGTTGTGGGTGGCGGTGGGGTGCTCGCGGCGGATCCGGGCGACGAACGCCTGGGCCTCCTCCTCGGTCGCCGCGGGGGCGAGCGCGCAGATGAAGCGCGATCGGTTGATCTCGGTCTCGTGGACGCCCGCGCGGGCGACGGTCCGGTACTGCTCCTGCATCCGGCCACCCTATGCTTCACCCGATCGAGGGGGTGCGGAGGGGAATGCTCCGCGCGGGTGGCCCGTTGTCGCAAGCATGTACGGAGACGACGAGACCATCCGCAGGATCCTCACCTCGACGGGCAACACCTGGGCGGTGGTGGGCCTGTCGAACAACGAGTCACGGGCGGCGTACGGGGTCGCGCGGGTCCTCCAGCGCTACGGCAAGCGGATCGTGCCGGTCCATCCGAAGGAGGAGACGGTCCACGGCGAGCGGGGCTACGCGACGCTGGCGGACATCCCCTTCGACGTCGATGTGGTCGATGTGTTCCTGAACGGGGCACTGGCCGGGCAGGTGGCGGACGAGGCGGTCGCCAAGGGCGCGAAGGCGGTCTGGTTCCAGCTCGGCGTGGTCGACGAGGCGGCGTACGAGCGGACCCGCGCGGCCGGACTGGACATGGTCATGGACCATTGCCCCGCGATCGAGATACCGCGGCTGGGCTGAGCCCGGACGGACAGACGGACGGGGCGGGGCGGATCCCGTCGCCCCTCCCGGGCCTGCCTCAGGCCCCGGCCCGGGGCGGGTCGCGGACGGCCGGGTCCCGGGCGGGCCGTACGGCTCGGGGGCGGTACGGATCCCGGGGTCGTACGTATCAGGGGTGGGTCAGACGCCGAGCCCTTCGAGGACGACGGCGTTGGGGAGAGCGGCCAGCGCCTTCCCCGGGACGATCAGCTTGCCGCGCCGCAGCCCGCTGCCCAGCAGGACCCACGGCGTGTCGGCGACCGCCGCGTCCACCAGCACCGGCCAGTCCCCGGGGAGTCCGATCGGGGTGATCCCGCCGTACTCCATCCCGGTCTGCCCGGTGGCGGTCTCCTGCGGGGCGAACGACACCTTGCGGGCGCCCAGCCGCCTGCGGACGACCCCGTTCACATCGACCCGGGTCTGCGAGAGCACCACGGCGGCGGCGAGTGAGGTCTCGCCGCCGCGCTTGGCCGCGACCACGACACAGTTGGCGGACTGCCGGAGCAGCTCTTCGCCGTAGTGGGCGACGAAGGCCGCGGTATCGGCGATCGCCGGGTCGGTGTCGACGTGGATCAGCTGGTCGGCGGGGATGTCGCCGGTCCAGTTCCGTACGGCGTCGGCGACCGGGGCGACGAGCACGCCGAGGGCGTCGGGGGCGGGCAGGGCGGTGTCGAAGGAACCGATGGGAGCGCGCATGATCGCACGGTAGCAAGTGCCCGGGGGCGCCCCGACCGGCCGCCGCGGCATCCCGCCCGACCTCGACTCCCCTTCCGCCGGGGCGGGTTGGGCCACCCGTGGATGCTGCTGCCCTGCCACCGCTCGGGCACCGCCCGGTCCGGCGCCCCGAAAACGCCCGAGCGCGCCCCGGGGTCAGCGGGCGGGGGGTACGGCGACGGCCATCTTCAGCGACACGGCCTCCGTGCCGTCATTGCGGTAGGTGTGCGGCGCGTTCGCCTCGAAGACGACCGAGGCCCCCGCGGGCACGGTATGCGGCTCCCCGTCCACCACCAGGGTGAGTACGCCCGCCGTGACATGGATCAGCTCGATCGTGCCGTCGGGGTGGGGGTCGGACGAGCTGCCGTCACCGGACTCCAGCCACCAGGACCACAACTCCAGGGGCCCGCGCAGCTCGGTCCCGACCAGCAGTTCGTTGAAGCTGCCCGCCGGGGTCGACCACATCCGCATCGCGTCGCCCGGGGGCACCACCCGGACCTGGGGCCCGTGGTCGCGGTCGAGCAGGGTGGCGATGCTGACCCCGAGCGCGTCGGCCAGCTTCACCGCGATACCGACACTGGGGTTCGTCCGCGCCTGCTCGATCTGGATGATCATGCCCCGGCTGACGCCCGAGCGGGCCGCCAGGGAGTCGAGGGTGTAGCCCCGCTCGCCGCGCCAGCGCTTGAGATTCCGGGCGAGCGACTGCGTCAGATGATCGAGGTCAGCCACATTCCGTCCAAGATAGTAAATGACATAGTCGAAGATCCTGCACTACCGTGTGCTGTACCGCCGGGTCCAAAACACTGTACTGCGAGGTCTCTCCATGGTCGCATTGTTCGCCCTGACCACCGCCCTGCTGATGGGCCTGGCCGACTTCGGCGGCGGACTGCTGACACGGCGCGTCCCCGCCCTCACCGTCGTCGTCGCCTCACAGGCCATCGCGGCCACCGTCCTCGGGGCGATCGTGCTGGCGACGGCGGCCTGGCGGGAGGCGGGTCCCCAGCTCTGGTACGCGGTGGCGGCCGGGGCCCTCGGCCCGGTGGCCCTGCTCTGCTTCTACAAGGCGCTGGCCCTCGGCCCGATGGGGGTGGTCTCGCCCCTGGGCTCCCTGGGGGTCGCGGTCCCCGTCACCGCGGGGCTGCTGCTCGGCGAGCGCCCGGGACCCGTGCAGTTCGCCGGGATCGGGGTGGCCGTCCTCGGCATCCTGATGGCGGGCGGGCCCGAGTTGCGCGGCGCGCCCGTACGGCGGAACACGGTGGCGCTGACCTGTGTCGCCGCCTTCGGCTTCGGTGCGGTGATGACCCTGATCGCCGAGGCGTCGACCAGTGTCACCGGGCTCTTCCTCGCCCTCTTCGTCCAGCGCGCGGTCAATATCGCCGTCGGCGGTACGGCCCTCGCGGTCGCCGCCCGCCGGGGCCACCGGGTACTTCCGGCGGACCGGGACGGCGGCGCCCGGGCGCTCCGGTCGGCGCTGCCGCTGCTGGCCTTCGTCGGACTGGCGGACGTGGCCTCGAACGGCACCTACGCCCTGGCCGCCCAGACCGGTCCGGTGACCGTCGCCGCCGTCCTGTCCCATCTCTATCCGGTCGTCACCGTCCTGGCGGCCCTGATCGTGCTGAAGGAGCGGCTCCGGGGGGTGCAGGCGACCGGGGCGGGTCTGGCGCTGGTCGGCTCGGTCCTGCTGGCGGGCGGCTGACAACCCTTCGGCCCGGAGACGCCGCCGCCCCGAGCCCACCGCCGGAACGCCCGGGACGTGGCGGCATCCTCCGGCGGCACGAGGGCTCAGCCCTCTCCGGACGGCTCCCGATCCGCGCGGTCCTCCGCCAGGGCGAGGAGTTCCCCGGGCGTCACGCCGTCGGGTACCGGAACGGGCGGCGGTGTCCGCAGCGGCGGCTGCCAGCCCCGTACGGGATCCCAGCTCCGGACCGCCCGCGCGGGCGCGCCCGCGACCACGGTGTGGTCCGGCACCTCGCCCCGTACCACCGCACCGGCCGCCACGACCACGTTCCGTCCCAGCCTGGCGCCCGGCAGCACCACCGCCCCGGTGCCGAGCCAGCAGCCCGGGCCGATCTCGACGGGCGCGGAGCGCGGCCACTGCTTGCCGACGGGCGTCCCGGGATCGTCGTAGCTGTGATTGGTCGAGGTGATGTAGACATACGGACCGCAGTACGTGTCCCGGCCCACAATGACCCGGTCGTCGGCGACGATATGGCTGCCCCGGCCGAGGACCACCCCGTCGCCGATGGTGACGATCGGGCCGGGGCCCAGATCGAGCCCCGGCAGCATCCCCGCCGTCAGCGTGACCTGCTCGGCGACGACACAGTGCTCGCCGAGTTCGATCCATGCCTCGCCGAAGACCGTGCCCTGGGGGAACGCCAGCCGGGTGCCCGGTCCGATCGACCGGAAGCGGAGCCGCCCGGGGCGCTCGGCCGTCACGGCGCCCGCGGTCCGCACGCCGTCCCACAGCCGGTGGACGGCACGGTTCGCCATCCCCTGCCACCAGGCGGAAGGCGAGGAGAACGAGAACGCGTTTCGGCCCTTGGACACCCGCACACGGTAGTCCGCCGGAGCCGTACGCTCAGGGGCCCGGGGCTGTGATGTTCACCCCACGCGGCGCCCGCGCCCGGACACTCCGGCCCCGGACCGTCGCCGCGGACAGGGCCCTCCCTCCCGCCACCGACCGCCGGGCCGTTACCACGATCCCGGTCGCCACAGAGGGACTTCGGGACGAAGTCCTCCGTTCTGTGGGGAGTCGTCGCGGTCCGGGCTCCCCGGCTGCCGCCCGTGGCTAGCATGAGCGCCACGCCCGTGCGGAAGATCACCGTCAACTCCCGGCGTCCGCACACACGTTCGACCGAACGCCGGTCGGCCCCTTCTCGCCCGGCCTCCGCGGTCACCCACCCCGGATCCGCCACGCACCCCGCACCTCCGGCGGTTCCGACAGCCTCCAGCAGCGAAGGACCCCATGTCCGTGCCAGCCCCGAAACCGCACCGGATACGAACACCGCGCCCGCTGCCCCCGGCCGCACCGCCCCTCGCGGTCGCGCTGGCCGCCGCGGCCGGGGCCTGGGCGATCGCCGCGGCCCCCGCCGCGGCCCGGGCCTGGGCCGCCGTCACCGTCACCGCGGCCTGGGCCGTGGTCGCGATCGGGATCGTCGCCGCGACGCTCGCCGCCCGGCGGCTGCGGGCCGCCGCGGGCGCCGCCGACGAGGAGGCGCGGAGCCTGCGGTCCCGTGCGTCCCGCGCCGACGAGGACGTCGTCCGGATGCTGGAGGTGACCCTGCCGCTGGTGGTGAAGCGGCTGCGGGACGGGGACCCGCTCGACCGGGTGCTCTCCGAAGTCCCCGCCCCGGCCGACACCGGACTGCGGGCGGTCCTGCGGCTGTGCGCGGCGGAGGTCGCCAAGGGCGAGACCGTCGCCAGGGCGGCGACCGCCGACAGCGTCACCGCCGTCCGCCGCCTCGCGCGCTCCGCCGACGAGGTCGACCGGCTCACCGCGGTGACCCTGCCGGAGGCGGTGGCCCGGCTGCGGTCGGGCTCCGCCGCGGGAACGGCGCTGGCCTCCGTCGAACAGCCCGGTGACGACCGGCTGCGGGTGCTGCTCGACGCGGTGGTCCGCGAGGTGGCCCTGAGCGAGCGGCGCGCCGCGGCCGTGATGGGCGCGGGCACCAAGACCCTCAGCCGGGTCCAGGCCCTGGCCGTCAGCATGCTCGCCGATCTGCGGGACATGCAGGATCGTCACGGCGGGGAGACCTTCGGGGAGTTGCTGGGGATCGACCACAAGACGTCCCAGCTGGGGCTCGCGGCGGACCGGCTGTCGCTGCTGATGGGCGGCCGGACCGGCCGGACGTGGAACAAGCCGATCGGGATGGAGTCCGTGCTGCGGGGCGCGGTGGGCCGGATCTCGGCGTACCGGCGGGTACGGCTCCACTCCACCAGTACGGCCCGGATCGCGGGCTACGCGGCCGAGGGCGTCATGCATCTCCTCGCCGAACTGATGGACAACGCGGCCACCTTCTCGCCGCCCGTGGACGAGGTCCACGTCTATGTCGAGGAGCGGGCGGCCGGGCTGGTCGTCACCATCGAGGACAGCGGCCTGAAGATGGCGGAGGCCCAGCTCGAGCGGGCCGAGGAGGCGGTGTCGGGCCGGGCGTCGGATCTCGCGTTCCTGCCCAGCACCCGGATCGGCCTGGTCGTGGTGGGGATGCTGGCGGTCAAGTACCACATGACGGTCACCTACCGGCCGTCGTCCCGGGGCGGTACGGGGGTGGTGGTCCTGCTGCCACCGCAGCTCCTGCACCAGGAGAACCGGGAGCCGGGGACGGCGGCGGGGACGGCTCGGCCGGCGGGACCGGAGTCCGGTACGCACCGGATCGCCGGAGCCGCCACCGCGACCGTCACGAGCACGGGCGTCACGGGGGCCACCGGGGTCACTCGCGAGGCCGTTTCCCCGACCGGGGCACCGGACGACCGGCCCCCCGGGCCCGGCCCGTTCCCCGGGGGCCGTACCGGGCCGGTGCGGGAGCATCCGTACGACACCGCTACGGGCACCGCTCCCCCGGCCGCCCCCGGATCCGCCCCCGGCGAGCCGGCCGGAGTTCCTGCCGACCCGCCGGTCACCGCCCTCCCCTTCGTCCCGACGCCCCGTCCGGCGGCCGGTGGCGGCGGTCCCGGCATGGCGACACCCAACGGTCTGCCGGTACGTCCCCGGGGCCGCACGATGGCGGCGGCGGACCGGGGCCGGACCGATGCCCCCGACCCGGCGGCCGTCACCGCCGCCCGGCCGGGGCGTGACGCGGGAGCCCGGTTCGGCGCCTTCCACCGCTCGATGAGAGCCCGCGGCAGGCCGGAGCACGACACCGCGCCGCCCACGGGGGCCGACGGTCCGGACGGAGGTGGCGGACCACCGGCCACCTCGGTCCGGACCGCCACCCGTGCCGAAGACCGGCTGCCGACGCCTGACGCCTGACGCCTGACGACACCGAGAGACCGACCGAGAGACAGGAGGAAGGGGCCATTGCTCCCGGCCACCGGTGGCGCCCGCCCCGTCCCGACCATGCAGACCACGGACACCAGCCTCACCTGGCTCCTGGAGGGCCTGATCGACCGCACCCGGGGCACCCGGCACGCCCTGGTGCTCTCCCGCGACGGGCTGAAGCTGTGCTGGACCCCCTATCTGACACTCGATCAGGCCGATCAGCTGGCCGCGATCTGCTCGGGTATCCAGGCGCTGGCCCAGGGCGCGTCGGTCGAGTTCGGCGACGGCACCGGCGGCGTACGCCACTCGATGACGGAGTTCCACGGCGGACTGCTGTTCATCGTGGAGGCCGGGGAGGGCGCCCATCTGGCCGTGGTGGCCGAGGACGGCGCCGACCCGGGCGCCGTCGGCCACCACATGACGGAACTGGTCGACCAGATAGGACACCATCTGCGTGCCGAACCCCGAACCCCGCCCGCTCCGGAGAGTCCCCGCCCATGACCCGTCTCCCCGTCGACCTGGGGGAACCGGACCGGCTCTACACCGTCACCGGCGGACGCTGTGCCGTCGGTGCCGATACGGAGCGGACGTTCGACCTGGTGACCCTGGTGGTCGGCGAATGCGGCCCGGCGCCGGGCATGCAGTCCGAGCACGCCCGGATCCTCGAACTGGCCCGGCACCCCGTCTCCGTCGTCGAGTTGTCGGCACAGCTCCGGCTGCCGGTGACGGTGGTCCGGATCCTGCTCGGAGATCTGCTGGCGACGGGCCGGATCACCGCCCGGCGGCCCCGGCCCGCCCGCTCACTCGTCGGCCTGCCCGACTCTGCCCTTCTGGAGGAGGTGCTCCATGGACTCCGCAACCTCTGAGCTGCCCGCGTTCACCCCGCTGACGGATTCGGCCGATACCGGACTGAAGATCGTGATCGTGGGCGGGTTCGGGGTCGGCAAGACCACCTTGGTGCGGTCCGTGAGCGAGATCCGTCCCCTCAACACCGAGGAGGTGATGACCCAGGCCGGGATCGGGGTCGACGAGACGGCGGGCCCGTCGGCCAAGTCGACCACGACGGTCGCCTTCGACTTCGGCCGGATCAGTCTCAACGAGCGGATGGTGCTCTATCTCTTCGGGGCGCCCGGTCAGGAGCGGTTCTGGTTCCTGTGGGACCGCCTCTTCGCGGGTACCCTCGGCGCGGTCGTCCTGGTGGACACCCGCAGGATGAGCGATTCCTGGTACGCGATCGACCGGCTGGAGAACCACGGCACCCCGTTCGTGGTCGCGGTCAACCGCTTCGAGAACGATCCGGCGGTCTTCTCCCTCCGGGAAATACGGCAGGCGTTGTCGCTCGCGCCGCACGTCCCGCTGGTCGACTGCGACGCCCGGGTCCGCGCCTCGGGGAAGTACGTACTGCTCAGCCTCGTCAACCACCTCCGTGATCTGACTCTGGCCCGGGAGACCACCCCATGACCGACCGCAGTACGACGACCGCGCCGGACGCCCCCGGCACCCCCGGCAATCCCGCGGCGGACGAGCCCGGCCCGGCCGCCTCCGCGGTCCGGCGCGGCGGCCCGGCGGCGCCCCCGGCGTCCGCCGGGCACCGGGCCACCGCCGACCCGTCCGAAGCCGGCTCCCCGGCGGCAAGCGGCGCCGTCCCGTTGCGCGTTCCCGCCGACGGCGAGTCCCCGGCCGCGATCTACGCCGGCCTCAGACGGCGGCACGGCCGGGTCGCGCCGGTCGTGGCGGACGACGGGGGCACCGCCTGGCTCGTCCTCGGCTATGCCGAGGTCGGCTATGTCACCGCTCACGAGGAGCTGTTCGTCCGGGACACGTCCCGCCCCGGTCCGTGGCCGGAGGCGGCGGAGAGCACGGGTCCGGCGCCCGCCGTACCCGGCCGCGGCCCACGGCGGCCGGGCCCGTCGGCGGCCCGGGCGCTGGCCGCGGTGGACCAGTTCGAGCTGGCCGAGGGGTGCCGGGGCGTGGCCCGGCGGCTGGTGGACGGCTTCGCGGGCAGCGGACGGGCCGAGCTGATGTCCGCGTACGTCCGGGCCGTATCACTGCGCGCGGCCGTCCTGATGTGCGGACTGCCGCCGGACGCGGGCGCCTTCGAAGGGCTGGTGGGCGATCTGCGGACCGCCCTCGCCGAGGACGGCCCGGAACGGTCCGGCACGTCCGGAACCGATGCCGTACGGGACGGTATGCCTCCGGGCGGCGCGGTACGGGGCGGCGGGGACGAGCTGCGGCGGTCCGCCTACGTCCGGGCCGGGGAGCGGCTGCGCCGGCTGGTGGCGGCCCGGCGCTCCGGCCCCCGGCCGGATGTGATCTCGCGGCTGCTGGCCGATCCGGCCGCCCCCGACGACGGCGAGGTGGTACGGGAGGTGTTCGCCCTCGTCGCGGCGGCGCACCGGCCGACTGCGGACTGGATCGGGAACGCGCTGCGGCTGCTGCTCACGGACGAGCGGTTCGCCCGGGACGTCTCCGGGGGGCGGCTCAGTGTCGGCCAGGCGCTGAACGAGGTGCTGTGGCTGGACACCCCGGCGCAGACTGTCGGCGGGCGGCGGGCCGTACGGGACACCCAGCTCGGCGGCCACCGGGTCCGGGCGGGTGACCGCGTCCTGTTGTCCCTCGCGGCCGCCAACACGGATCCGCAGATCTGGCCCGGGGGGCGGCCCGGGGGCGAGAACGCGGCCCATCTTTCGTTCGGCGGAGGTGGCCGGCGCTGCCCCTATCCGGCCCCGCTGCTCGCCGAGACGATCGCCAGGACGGCGGTGGAGACACTGCTGGAGCGGCTGCCGGACACCGTGCTCGCGGTGGACCCCGAGCGGCTGGCCTGGCGGCCCTCGGTCCGGGAGCGGGGGCTGGTGGCGCTGCCCGTACGGTTCACCCCGGTGATCCGCTGACCAGGAGTCCGCGGAACAGGGGGTGGCAGAAAGCACGCCGAGCCTCCGTCGCCGCTGGTATGCGGCCGACGGCGCGTCGGCCGCATCCGGAGTAGTCGTCCCCGGACAGCGCTCCGATATCCGCGGCGGCCTGCTCCGTCGCCTGCGGCGGCGATCTCCGGCCACCGGGGTCTCCCGTCCGGACCAGCCGGGGACGCCGAGCGGGGCCGACGCCGTGGATCCCGAGGCGGAGGGTTTCCCTCACGCCATTCACCTGAAGAGGGCCGCCGGCCGACGAGAGGCCGTCTGGTGCTCAGCTGTCCAGGCGACGCCCGGCGAGCCGGGTGACCATCTCGGGGTCGTGGTGGTCGAAGAACAGGGAGCCGCCGGTGTCGAGGGTCGCGATCCGGGCCATCTCCTCGTCGGTGAGCCGGAAGTCGAAGACGTCGATGTTCTCGGCCATCCGCTCGGTACGCACCGACTTGGGGATGGCGACGACCTCGCGCTGGGTGAGCCAGCGCAGCACGATCTGGGCCACGGACTTGCCGTACCGCTCGCCGATTCCGGCGAGCAGCGGGTTGGTGAACAGGGCGTTCCTGCCTTCGGCGAAGCCGCCCCAGGACTGCATCCGCACCCTGTGCTCGCGCATGAGGTCCTGGTAGGAGGCGCGCTGGAAGAACGGATGGGTCTCGATCTGGTTGACCTGCGGGGTGATCTCGTTGTTGAGGATCAGGTCGATCAGCCGGTCGGGGTAGAAGTTGGCGACACCGATCGCCTTCGCGAGACCCTCGCGGTTGAGTGCCTCCATGGCACGCCACTGGCCGTAGACATCGCCGAAGGGCTGGTGCATCAGGTACAGGTCGAGGTAGTCCAGGCCCAGCTTGGTCAGCGACGTCTCGAACGCGCGGCGGGTGTTGTCCTGGGCAGGGGCGTCCTGGACCCACAGCTTGGTGGTGACGAAGAGCTCCTCACGAGGGATGCCACTGGACCTTGTGGCGCGGCCGACGGCTTCTTCGTTGCCGTAGGCGGCTGCGGTGTCCAGCAGGCGGTAGCCGGCTGCCAGCGCCTCGGAGACGGCGCGCTCGGTGTCCTCGGCGGGGATCTGGTAGACGCCGAAGCCGAGGATCGGCATCTCGACGCCGTTGTTCAAGGTCACGTACCGCATGGGGAAGCCCCTCGCTGTCGTCGGGAGGGCGGCCGGTGGCCGGCGTCGAGGCGCAGGGCCACAGGCCGCTGCCGTACACACAGGAGGCTACGACGCGCTCCACGGGGTCGGCGGGCCGGACGATTCCCGGGTCGGGCCGGTCCTCGGCTCGGACGTCACCGGCTCCGGCTCCGTACATCACTGCCGCACATATGAGGGCGCTACTCCGAACGGGTGGGGCGGGCTCGGGGGGTGGCGGATGTCGGCGTTCGAGCATCCGGGCCCGGGCCTCGGCGCGGGTGACAGGGCTCCCTCGGGCGCCCTGTCACCGGCCGGGAACCCGATCACCGCCTGTGCCGCCCGCCCGCGCGCCGTCGCGGGCGCCGCTCCCGACGCCCCGGACCTGACCGGACTCGCCGGCGCGCCCCTCCACAGGAGTTCTCAGGCGAGGCCAGGTTCGGGGCGCTGCCGGGCATGGTTTGTGACGGCGTCCGGGGTCTGACGGCCCCTCAAGGGGCCTTTCCGAGCGACGCGGACGACTTCGGGCGCCACCCCTGCCCGTGCTGACGTGCCGGATCAAGGCCCACGGCCCCGTTCTGGAAGAACCCGCCGGACCCCCGCCCGGGAGGATACGACCCCGGCGGGGCCCTTCCCCTCGGCCATCGGGCGGGTCGGCCGCGGAACCGCCGCTTTCACGCCGCCGCCAGGGCCAGGGTCGGGGACTGGCGGGAGGCTCGGACCGCCGGGTAGAGCCCCGCCATGGTGCCGATGGCGAGGGTGGCGGCGAAGCCGCCCGCGGCGGCCCAGGGCGGGACCACCCAGGGCAGGCCGCCCGAGGCCGCGTACAGGCCGGTGGCCGCACCACCCAGGAGGACTCCCGCGATACCGCCGAGGCCCGAGAGCATGAGGGACTCGGTGACGAACTGGATCCTGATCTGGCCGCGGGTCGCGCCCAGGGAGCGCCGCAGTCCGATCTCGTGGCGGCGTTCCAGGACCGAGATGAGCATGGTGTTGGCCACGCCGACGCCGCCTACGAGCAGGGCGATCCCACCGAGTCCGAGGAGGAGAGTGGAGAACGCGCCCTCGGTCGCCGCCTTCGCCCTGAGCGCCGACGACGGGTCGCTGACGGAGACGTTCCGCGGGTTCCGCGGGTCGATCGTCGGTGCCAGGAGCTTCTGGACCTGGCGTACGGACGCGTCTGTGGAGCGTTCGTACACGGCCGTCGGGTGCCCGTCGAAGCCGAGCAGCCGCTGGGCTCCGTCCCAGCCGACCAGGGCCGAGCGTTCGAGCTCGGGTGCGAGGGGCAGCGGATCGAGGATGCCGAGGACGGTGAAGTAGCGGTCGTCGATCCAGACCTGCCGTCCGGGCCGGTCGATACCGAGTCGTTCGGCGGCCACGTGTCCCAGCACGAGCGACGGGTAACGGCTGTTGGCGGCGTTCAGCCAGGTGCCGGAGGCGATGGTGCCGCGCAGCACGCCGAGCAGTCCCTCCGTGGCCGCCTTCACCGCGATGCCGCCCGTCTCTTCCTCGGGGATCTTCTCGGAGCGTCGTACGGAGCGGGCGAGGTCGCCGGTGCCTCCGGCGTGCCGGACGCCCTGGATGCGGCCGGCCATGCCGACGGCATCCTTCGGCAGCTTGACCTCCTGCCCGCTGAACATGCCCTCGCCCGGCTTCGCGACCAGCATGTTCGTCCCGAGCGCGTCGAGTTGGCGCAGCAGCTGCGCCTGGCTGGAGGCGGAGATGCCTACGACCGCGATCATCGTCGCGATGCCGATGGCGATGCCGAGCGCCGAGAGCACGACGCGTACCGGCCGGCTGCGCAGACCGGCGGTGCCGACGTGCAGGACGTCGCCTGGGCCGAGCCGGGTGGCCTTGAGCGCACGGTCGGCGGTGTGCGGCGGGTTTCCGCGGGGCATCAGGCCACGACCTTTCCGAGGGTCGTGTCTGCGACGACCCGGCCGTCCCGGATGCGGACCTGGCGCGGCAGCCGGTCGGCGACCTCGGTGTCGTGGGTGATCACCGCGATCGTCGAGCCCTCCGCGTTCAGGGTGTGCAGCAGTTCCATGACGGTTTCGCCGGAAGTCGAGTCGAGCGCGCCGGTGGGTTCGTCGGCCAGGAGCAGATCGGGCTGTCCGACGACCGCGCGGGCGATGGCGACGCGCTGTTTCTGGCCGCCGGAGAGTTCGTGCGGCCGGTGGCGCCTCCGGTCGGCTAGTCCGACCCGGCCGAGGGCCTCGTCGGCCAGTCGGCGGCGGCGGGCTCGGGGCAGACCGGAGTACAGCAGCCCTTCGGCGACGTTCTCGACCGCGGTCATGCCGGAGGCGAGGTGGAATGCCTGGAAGACGAAGCCGATGTGGCGGGCGCGCAGAGCGGAGAGCCGGCGGTCGGACAGGGCGGCGATGTCGTGCCCGGCGATCTTCACGGTGCCGGTGGTGGGACGGTCCAGGGTGCCGACGATATGCAGCAGGGTCGACTTGCCGGAGCCGGAGGGTCCTACGATGCCGACGAGTTCGCCCGCGCGCACGGTGAGGTCGATGCCGTCGAGGGCGCGGACCCCGCCCGCGTACCGCTTGACGACTCCGGTGAGTTCCACGACGGGCGGTCGCGCGATGCCGGTCATGCGGACGGCACCCCGACCTTCATGCCCTCGCGCAGCCCCTCGCCGCTGACCTCGACCCTGCCCTGGCCGAACATGCCGAGCTCGACCTCGACGTCTCTGGCCCTGCCGTTCTCGACGACCTGGACGCCGAAGCCGCCGTCGGGGAGGGCGAGCAGAGCGTTGACGGGTACGGACAGGACGTCCTTGCGGGTCTCGCCGGTGAGCTCGACGGTGACAGGTGACTGGTCCACGCCGGTGACTTTGTCGGGGTCGTCGAAGGAGACCGTGATGTCGATCTTCGGGGTCTTGTCCTGGGGGTCGTCGCCGACCGTCGCGGTCCGGCCGACGGCCGACACCTTGCCGGGCAGCCGGGTGCCGTCCGGGAGCGTTACGTGCGCTCGGGTGCCCGCCCTGGCGGATCCGGCCTCCGCGGCCGGGATCCGGAAGCCGACGACGCGTTCGGAGCCGGTGACCGTGAGGACCGGGGAGCCCGGGGTGATCCGGTCGCCCACCGCGATCCGGTCGCCGCCGGAACCGGCCCCCGTCTCCTTGACGCGTACGGCGCTGCCGGCGAAGGCGATCTGGTCCGGGCCGACGGTGCCGGTCCGCCGGAGGTCGTGGGACTTCTGCCAGCGTTCGACGGCGGCGGCGGTCTTGGCGGTGTACTCCTCGTCGACGTCGAAGCCCGTGTACCCGAGGGCGGCGAGGTTCTCCTCCCATTGCCGGACGTCCTTGCCCTTGGCGCCGGTCTTGAGTGTCCGGTACATGGGCTCGGCACCGTACATCAGGCGTACGGCCCGGCCGTCGATCTCGTAGACCCGCTCGTTCCGCTTCACGACGGAGCCCGTCGGGGCGAGCCAGGTGAGGGTTCCTCCGGCACCACCGCCCGCGGCTGCCCCGGCGTTGATCCTCCGCTCGCCGAGATGGCCGAGCGTGCCGTCCCGCCGTGTGCTGTCGCTGAGGTCGACACGGGTGACGGAGGCGGTCGTGGACGACAGCCCCGGGGAGCCGGCCGGAACGGTATCGCGGCTGTCCGGGTTGGCCAGGACGGTGACGGCGGCGCCTCCGCCCGCGACGGTGACGACCGCCGCGACGGCGAGCACCAGCCGGCGCCGGCGCGGCGGGCGTGCGCCCGTCTCGCCGCGGCTCATCGGCCCACGCCCCGGCATGCCTCGGCGGCCTTGTCGAACTTCTGCTTCTCGGCGCCCCGCGGTATGGGCATGGCCTCCTGCATGCCGCCGCCGGAGTTCGGGTCGGGCATGTCGAAGCCGTTCTCGCGCATGCACTTGGCGTACGCGAGCGCCTTGTCCTTGTCGGCCTGGGCGGGCTCCTCGCCGAAGCCGGCGCCGCCCGTCTTGGCCTGGCAGGTCTTGAACGCCTTCTCCACCTTCTCCTTCGGCATTCCGTCGCCGCCGATGCTGAGTCCGGCACCGTTCCGGCCCGGCTCGGGCTCGGGCACGTCGAGGCCCTGCTCGCGCAGGCACTTGCGGAGTTCGAGGGCCTGGTCCGCCTTCTTGCCCTCCTCGGACACGCTTCCGTCGTTCTTCCCGCTCCCTTCGGAACCGGAGCAGGCCGTGGCGAAGAGGGCGAGGGCGGCGGCCAGCAAGGGGGCGGCGGCCGCGTGAGTGATCCGTCGAATCGTCATGGCAGGAGGTTGCCGCGAAGGGTTGTTTCGTCTCTCTCAACGATTTTGCTTACACCGACGAAAGGTCCCCTTCGGGTACACAGGGGCCATGCGTGTACTGGTGGTGGAGGACGACGCGTTCCTCGCCGAGATGATTGCCGAGGGACTGCGCCGGGCCGCGCTCGCCGTGGACGTAGCGACCGACGGCCAGCGGGCCCTGCGCAAAATCGAGTTCGGGGAGTACGACGTCCTCGTCCTGGACCGGGATCTCCCGGGCCTGCACGGCGACGACGTGTGCCGATACGTGGTCGAGCAGCGGCTGATGACGCGGGTGCTGATGCTGACGGCGGCCGGGACGGTACGGGACCGGGTCGAGGGCCTGGGCCTCGGCGCCGACGACTACCTGTCCAAGCCCTTCGCGTACGACGAACTGCTCGCCCGGGTCCTGGCGCTCGGCAGGCGCGCCCGGCCCGCACTGCCACCGGTCCTGGAGGGCGCCGGGATCGTCCTGGACACCGCCCGGCGTCAGGCCAGCCGGGACGGGCGTCACCTTCAGCTCTCCCGCAAGGAGTTCGGGGTGCTGGAGGCGCTGCTGCGAGCCGAGGGAGCGCTGGTCAGCGGCGAGGACCTGATCGAGCAGGTCTGGGAGGAGCACACGAGCTACCGTACGAACGCGGTACGGGTGACTCTGAGCAAGCTGCGGGCCAAGCTGGGCGAGCCGCCGGTGGTGGAGACCGTGCCGGGCGCGGGCTACCGGATCGTCTCGTGAACGCCGTAGGGCCGCGGGCCGCCCGCCGTCGGACAGCGCCGCTGGCTCTCCTGCTGCCGGTCCGCAGCGAACGGGCCCGGCTGACCGCCCTGTACACACTGCTGCTGGTCCTCGTCGGCGCCCTGCTCACCGGTGTCGTGTACGTGCTGGTGCAGGAGGGCCTGTACTCGTCGATCAGCACGGCCATCAGGACCGCGGTGCCGGCCAGGCGCGTCCAGGACCCGTCCTCGCCCCGGCAGACCGCCGCGCCCGACGGGTCCACGATGCTGCCGACCGCGGCGTCCGGGTGTCCGGTGCCGACCGTCGGGGCGATCGTCCCGGGAGAGAGTCCGGCGATCGCGCGGGAGGTGAGCGACGCCGCCGAGTCCGCGGCCCTCGACCGGCTGCTCACGGTCTCACTGATCGTCTTCGTCTGCTACGCGGTCATGTCGGTCGCGATCGCCTGGTGGACGGCCGGCCGGGTGCTCCGGCCGATCGCCGTGATCACCGATACGGCCCGCCGGCTGTCGGGCGAGAACCTGCACGAAAGGATCGCCCTCGACGGCCCGCCCGGTGATCTCAAGCGGCTCGCGGACGCCTTCGACGACATGCTCGAAAGGATGGAGCAGCTCGTCTCCGCCCAGCAGCGGTTCGCGGCGAACGCCGCCCACGAGTTGCGCACCCCGCTGGCCGTGCAGCGCGCCGCCGCGGAGATCGGGCTGGCGAGCGACCCGTCCCCCGAGCGGGTGGAGCGGATCCGGTCGAAGCTGATCGAGGTCGCCGACACCAGCGAGCGGACGATCGAAGGGCTGCTGCTGCTCGCCACCTCCGACCAGGGCCTGCGGGAGCGCCGCCGGGTGGCGGTGCAGGAGCTGGCGGAGCAGGCGGCGGCCGCCCTGGCGGGCGAGGCGGCGGAGCGCAGGGTGAGCGTGTCCGTCCGGGCCCGGCCACTGACCGTCGACGGGGATCCGGTGCTGCTGGAGCGGCTCCTGCACAACCTGCTGGCGAACGCCGTCCGCCACAACGTGCCGGAGGGCCGGGTGGAGGTGCGGACCGGCCCGGAGGGCATCGAGGTGACGAACACCGGACTGCCGGTGCCGCCCGGCACCGTCCGGCTGCTCTTCGAACCGTTCCGCCGGCTGAACGAGCGCACCCACGGTCCCGGGGAGGGGGTAGGGCTCGGCCTGTCCATCGTGGACACGATCGCCCGCGCCCACGGGGCGAGGGCTTCGGCGACGGCCAACCCCGAGGGCGGCGGGCTGACGGTGCGGGTCGCCTTCCGGGAGCACCGGCCCGGGCCTCGGCGCTGACGAGGTCGTGGCGGTGGAGAGTGACGCCTCGCGGCTCCACCGCGTGAACCTGTGCGAGCCTGCCGGTGGTGCGACGGTCGTCAGTTCTCGCCGGGGTTCGGGGCAGCGGCCGGCGCTGCCGGGGGCCGGGGTGCCCGGTCGCGTGGGCGGGGAGTCACGCCGTTCCCGGGCCGTGGGCTCGCGGTGCCCCCGCCGGACCGCAGCGACCGGCGCCGGGCGTCCCCTCTGTCTTCGGCTCTGATCCCGGCCGTCGGCTGCGCGGGTGCCCGGGTAACGGGGGCGGGCCGCCGCACCGCCCGGCCGTACGAGGTCAGGAGTGGGGCCGGAGGGTCCAGGCGATGGTCATCACACCGGTGACATCGCCGTCGGCCCGCCGGATCTCGACCGTCACATCGAATTCGGGCCGCTCGCCCCGGTCCAGTTCGGCGAGGACGTCGGCGACCGGGCGGCCGAGTGTGGCGACCGCCGTGACCTCGCCCTTCGCCAGCTTCCGGTAGCCGATCTCGGCCCGTACGGCGAGCGGTACGGCCCGGTGGAGCTGGTCGCCGAAGGCGGCCAGCACGATCGCGCCGCTCGCCGACTCGGCGAGGGTGAACATCGCGCCGGCGTGCGGTCCGCCGACATGATTGTGGAACTCTGCCTGGTCCGGCAGTCGCAGCACCGCGCGTTCGGCGGTGGCCTCGTCGAACTCCAGATTGAGGGTCCGGACCATCGGAACGGTGGCGGCGAGCATCTCGGCGACGGACTTCTGATCAGCGCTCATGGCCGCGATGTTACCCACGGGTAGGGCGGTTGGCCATACCTTCGCGCGGAGTGACCGGCCGCCCGGGGCCGCCGCCGGGACGTCTCGGGGAGGGAGGGGCGGCGGACCGCCGGACGGCGGATCCCCGCCACCCCTTAGGGTTACTCGCCATGTGGCCAGGACAGCAGCAGCCGCCCGGGGGCGAGAACCCGCAGCACCAGAACCCGCCGGGGCAGGGCGGACCCCCGCCCGCCCCGTACCAGCAGCCCGGTTATCCGCAGGCGCCGAATCCGTATCAGCAGCCGGGGCAGCAGTCGTACCCGGGACCGGCGGGCTCCGGACAGCCCAACCCGTACCAGCAGCCGACGGTTTCGCAGTACGCCGTCTCCGAACCTCCGACCCGGCCGCCGGGGGCACCCCTGCCCTCCGGCGGGCCGGAGAAGAAGAAGACCGCGGCCGTCGCCGTCGTCGCGGCGCTGGCCGTGGTCGCGACCGCCGTGGTCACCGGTGTCGTCGTCCTCGGGGACGACGAGAAGGGCGGCGAACGGGCCGGTGGCGGGTCCGGCTCGTCGGCCGCGCCCAGTGGTACGGGGGAGCAGACCGCGTCCTCCGCGCCCCCGCCCGCGCCGCAGCCGACCGGGCCCAACCCTCGGGCGGGCAAGGACGCCGAACCGACGATCCCCGGCTGGAAGGTGGTCGTCAATCCCGGTCACGGCACGATGTTCGACGTCCCGCCGGAGTGGAATCTGATGGGCGCCGGAATGCAGTCCGGCTTCGAGGACGAGAAGAAGGGCGACGGCTCACCCGCCGTCGTGTTCTCCGCCCCCGCACAGCTCAAGCCCACCTGGTGTCTGGCCGACCTCAACAAGGACGGCAAGATGGAGGACTGGAGCCTGGCCGCCGCGGGCACCAGAGGCGGCCGGGGCGCCAAGAGCACCGCCGACGCCGCGTACAACGACGCCTACAACTGGGCCTGGGCCGCCTACGCCCAGACCGATCCGGACGGCACCGTGAAGGTCGTCAAGCCGAAGCCGTTCACCACCACGTCGGGGCTCTCCGGCAGCATGTCGACCGCGCGGGCCACCGGGACCAAGAAGCGCCACAAGTGCGAGACCGACGGCAAGTCGGTGGCCTTCAGCTTCAAGGACGCGCGGAGCGAGATCAAGACATTCGTGCTGTACGCCAATACGGGGATCGCGGACGAGTTGCCGGACGCCACGATCCAGCGCGTCCTCGGCTCCGTACGTCTGGCGGGAACGACCGCCGCACCGTGATCCGGCCCCCGGCCCCGGCTCCCGGCGACCGGGGGCCGGGCCGGGCCGGGGCGGCGGTCAGCCGATGCCGAACGCGCCCTCGGGCGGCTCCGGCGATCCCTGCGCGTCGGCGTCGGTCACCGGCCGGGCGTCCCCGGCCAGCCGGGCCGCCGCGGCCCCGTACTCGACCCGGGCCGGAAAGGCGTCCGCCGCCGTCCGCCGGGCCAGCGCCGCCGTGTCGAGGGGGCGGTGCGAGGCGAGCAGCAGCACATTGCCGAACCGCCGTCCCCGGAGGACCGAGGGCTCCGCGATCAGCGCCAGCTCCTCGAACACGGTTTTGAAGGTGGCGAGCTGGGAGCCGAGGAAGCCGAAGGGCGAGCCGTCGGCGAGATTGGCCGCGTAGACGCCGTCCGGGCGGAGCACCCGCTCGGCGGCGCGGGCGAACTCGACGGAGGTGAGATGCGCGGGCACCCGTGAGCCGCCGAAGACATCGGCGACGATCACATCGGCGCTCCGCGGGGGCGCGGACTCCACATGGGCGCGGGCGTCGGCGGCGCGTACGGTGATCCCCGATGCCCCGGGGAGCGGCAGGTGTTCGGCCACCAGGGCGATCAGGCCCCGGTCCGCCTCCACCACCTCCTGGCGCGAGCCCGGCCGGGTCGCGGCGGTGTAGCGGGGCAGGGTGAGCGCGCCGCCGCCGAGGTGGAGCACGTCGAGCGGCGCGCCCTCGGGGGCCGCCGTGTCGAGGAGATGGGCGATCCGCCGGGTGTACTCGAACTCCAGATGGGCCGGGTCGTCGAGGTCCACATAGGACTGCGGGGCCCCGTCGACCGTCAGCAGCCAGGCCCGGGCCCGGTCCACATCGGGCAGCAGCCTGGCGGTGCCGTGGTCGACGGTCCGGACGACGGGTATCGCCTCCGGTTCGGTGCCGGGCGGGCCGGATCGGTTGTTCTCCACTCCCCCATTGTCGGCGCGCCGGACCGGGCGCCGCACCGGGGTCGGGTCCGGGGATCCGGTCCGGGGGTCCGGGTCCGTCCGGAGTCCGGAGGATCCGGTACGGCCCCGGGACCCGTGCCGGGTTCCCGGGGCCGCCGGACCGGCGTTCGCGGCGCCGAGCTCGCGAAGGCGCGGCACCCGCCGTCGGCGCGCCGGTTCAGAGCAGGTCCGTCACCGTCCCGGCGCCGACCGTACGGCCGCCCTCGCGGATCGCGAAGCCGAGGCCCGGCTCCAGCGGGACGTCCCGCCCCAGTTCGACGGTGACCATGACGGTCTCGCCGGGACGGGCGACGGCCCGCTCGCCGAGGTCGATGTACCCGGCCACGTCCGCGGTCCGGAGATAGAACTGCGGCCGGTAGCCGGTGGCGACCGGGGTGGTCCGGCCGCCCTCACGGCCCGAGAGCAGATACACCCTGGCCGTGAACCGCCGCCTGGGGGTGGTACTGCCCGGCGCGGCCACCACGTGTCCGCGCCGGACCGCGTCGCGGCGCAGACCGCGGAGCAGCAGCGCCACGCTGTCCCCGGCCTCGGCGTACTCCATCGGTTTGCCGAAGGTCTCCAGACCGGTGACGACGGTCTCGGTACCGGCGCCCGGCACCTCGACCCGGTCGCCGACCCGGATCGTGCCCCGCTCGACCGCGCCGGTGACCACGGTGCCCCGGCCGGTGATGGTCAGGACGTTCTCCACCGGCATCAGGAACGGCGCGTCGGTGTACCGGACCGGCAGCGGCACATAGGTGTCCACCGCGTCGAGCAGCGCCTCGATCGACGCCGTCCAGCGGGGATCGCCCTCCAGGGCGCGCAGCCCGGAGACCCGTACCACCGGAGTGGTCTCGCCGCCGTATCCGTACCGGTCGAGCAGTTCGCGGACCTCCAGCTCCACCAGGTCGGCGAGTTCGCCGTCGCCCGCGTCGGCCTTGTTGAGGGCGACCACGATGTGATCGACCCCGACCTGACGGGCCAGCAGGACGTGCTCGGCGGTCTGCGGCATCACGCCGTCGACGGCGGAGACCACCAGGATCGCGCCGTCGAGCTGGGCGGCGCCGGTGACCATGTTCTTGATGTAGTCGGCGTGGCCCGGCATGTCGATATGGGCGTAGTGCCGGGTCCCGGTCTCGTACTCGACGTGCGCGATGTCGATGGTGATCCCGCGGGCGGCCTCCTCGGGGGCCCGGTCGATCCGCTCGAAGGGGACGAAGCCGCCGCCGCCGCGGTCGCTGAGGACCTTGGTGATGGCGGCGGTCAGGGTCGTCTTGCCGTGGTCGACATGGCCCATCGTGCCGATGTTGAGATGGGGCTTGGTGCGTACGTAGGCGGTCTTCGCCATGGTGATCGTCCTCGAATCGCCGTGCTCGGTGGAAGCGGACCCCGGGGGTCTGACCGACCCTCCCCCTGCGGGGTCCACGGACGATCCGGGAAGGGTCAGCCTCGGGCGCCGTCGGCGGCGAGGACGAGGGCAGCCCTCACCGCCGCCGCGACAGCGCGGCGATCAGCGGGGAGGGCGTACCGGAACATGCGCCGATCATGTCCGAGCCGGGGGCCCCGGTCGACCGGTTTTCGGTGCCCTCGGCGGGGCCGCGGGGTCCGGGCCGGTGCCGCGGTACGGCCCGGACGGGCGTACGGACGGGCCGCGGGAGGGCCCGGGCGCCGAGTGAGGCCCGCGTTACGGCGGCGGTCCGCCCCGTCGGTTACGCTCCCCGGATGTTCGAACCCGCGCCCGGGCCCGCCGCGAGCCCCCGGCCCGCCGCCTCGCTCGCCCTCCGCTGCGGCCGGGCCCTGCTCTCCCCGTGGTCACGCCTGTCCCTGCTGGCGCTGGTCCTGCTGTCGGCCGGGGTGCTCGTACTGCTGTACGAGCCGCAGCGGCTGCTCGCCGACGGCTGGCCGCCGTTCCGGCTGAGCGGACCGGCCGCGGTGGTCCTGTTCGCGGCGGCGTACGGGATCTGCACGGCAGCGTTCGTCCCCCGACCCCTGCTGAATCTGGCCGCGGGGGCGCTCTTCGGCTCCCAGGCCGGTCTGGTCTCGGCGGTCACGGGCACGGTCCTGGGCGCCGGTATCGCCTTCGCCCTCGGCCGGCTGCTGGGGCAGGACGCGCTGCGACCCCTGCTCCGGGGCCGCTGGCTGAAGGCCGCGGACCATCAGCTGAGCGCGCACGGTTTCCGCTCGATGCTGGCGGTCCGGCTCTTCCCCGGGGTGCCGTTCGCCGCGGCGAACTACTGTGCGGCCGTGTCCAGAATGGGCTGTACGCCGTTTCTGCTCGCCACCGCCGTCGGTTCGATCCCCAATACCGCCGCCTATGTGATCGCGGGCAGCCGGGCCAGCTCGCCCACCTCCCCGGCGTTTCTGATCTCCACCGGGTTCATCGTGCTCACCGGCGTGGTCGCGGCGGTCGTCGCCTGGCGCAAACGCCATCGGTTGAGCGGGAATTAACCGGACGTTCACCCCTTCGGGGGCATGGCCGTACATCTCCCTGCGGGACGGTACTCTTCCTGCCCATCGGCGCAGGACGGACAGCCCGCGCCCCGGGACGCCCCCGGGCCGCCGGACCGCGAACTCTTCCCTTGGGTGGCGTACTTCTTCATGTCGTGGTTTGAATCCCTCGTCCTCGGACTCGTCCAGGGACTGACCGAATTCCTGCCCATCTCGTCGAGCGCGCATCTCCGGCTGACGGCCGCGTTCGCGGGCTGGGAGGACCCCGGGGCGGCCTTCACCGCGATCACCCAGATCGGGACCGAGACGGCGGTACTGATCTACTTCCGCCGGGACATCGCCAGGATCCTCTCCGCGTGGTTCAGGTCGCTGACCGACAAGGCGATGCGCGCGGACCACGACGCCCGGATGGGCTGGCTGGTCATCATCGGCTCGATCCCGATCGGGGTGCTGGGCGTGAGCCTCAAGGACCAGATCGAGGGCCCGTTCCGCGATCTGCGGCTGATCGCCACGACCCTGATCGTGATGGGTGTCGTCCTCGGCGTCGCCGACCGGCTGGCCGCCCGGGACGAGTCCGGCGGCCGGCACCGGGCGCCGAAACAGCGCAAGACGCTCGGGGAGTTGACCGTCCGGGACGGTCTGATCTACGGGTTCTGCCAGGCGATGGCCCTGATCCCCGGGGTCTCCCGGTCCGGCGCCACCATCAGCGGCGGCCTGCTGATGGGCTACACCCGTGAGGCGGCGGCCCGTTACTCCTTTCTGCTCGCCATCCCGGCCGTGCTCGCCTCGGGCGCCTACGAGTTGAAGGACGCGGGCGAGGGCCATGTCTCCTGGGGGCCGACGGTCTTCGCGACCGTGGTGGCCTTTCTGGTGGGTTACGCGGTCATCGCCTGGTTCATGAAATTCATCACCACCAAGAGCTTCATGCCGTTCGTGGTCTATCGGATCCTGCTGGGAATCCTGATCTTCGCCCTGGTGGGAGCGGGTGTGCTCAGTCCGCACGCGGGAGAGTCCGCGGGCTGAGACCGGGCCCGCCGACAGGGCGGCAACAGGGCCTTGAGCGGATGACATACATCACGGCCGCCGGGCCGCCACTCAGGCAACCCGGCGCCGATTACCCTGCATTCATGCAGTTCAAACCGGCGTGACCGGGTGATTCGGAGGCACAGCGCCGGAAATTGGAGGCGTTCGGGGAGTGCGGCGGGGGTTCACGTCCGTCCGGGAGGCCGTAATCTGAGGTCATGTCCCCCCTTCAACGCGAGTCCGAGGCCGTCGTGCCGTCGGCGTCCGCCCAGTCCGCCGCAGAGCTGAACGCCCGTATCCGGGAGCTGTGGGCGGACGGACGGCTGCCAGAGGAGCGGCGCGGGGAGTACGAGGCCCTCGTACTGAAGTGGGCGACGGCGCTGGAGCACATCGAGCGCGCCGCCTGATCCTCCGGGCCTGAGCCCCCGGGCCTGTTCCGGGCCGGGTGACAGGCCCGGGCGGCGACCGGCCCGAGTCGCTCGGCCGGGCGGCAGGGCCGTGGCCGCCCGGTTCGGCGTCCCGCCCCGGTGCGGCTAGCCTGACTGCACGATGAACCGTCTGACCACGCCCTGGGGCGAGCTCGCCCTCACCCGCTTCCCCGAGGACCCCCGCGACCAGCTGCGCGCCTGGGACGCCGCCGACGAGTACCTGCTGCGGCATCTCGCCGACGAGGGGACGGATCTCTCCGGATCGCTGGTCGTCCTCGGCGACCGCTGGGGCGCGCTGACCGCATCGCTCGCCGGACACGGACCCGTCCAGCTCACCGACTCCTACCTGGGGCGGCGGGCCACCGAGGCCAATCTGGCCCGGACCGGGGCGGACACCTCGGCGGTGACCCTGCGGACCGTCCGCGACGAACCGCCGGGCCGGATCGACGTCCTGCTGGTCCGGGTGCCCAAGAGCCTGGCGCTGCTGGAGGACCAGCTCCACCGGCTGGCCCCGGCCATCCACCCGGGCACCGTCGTGGTCGGGGCCGGGATGGTCGACGAGATCCACACCTCCACCCTGCGGCTCTTCGAACGGCTCGTCGGGCCGACCCGGACCTCCCTCGCCGTCCGCAAGGCGCGGCTGATCTTCTGTACGCCCGACCCGGCGCCGGCCCGGTCTCCGAGCCCCTGGCCGCTGCGGTACGCCCTGCCGGGCGACATCGGGGCCATGGCGGGCCGTACGGTCACCAACCACGCGGGTGTCTTCTGCGCCGACCGGCTGGACATCGGGACCCGGTTCTTCCTCGGTACGCTCCCGGCGCCGCGCGGCGCGGTCGACGTGGTCGACCTGGGGTGCGGCAACGGAGTGGTCGGCACCGCGGTGGCCGTGGCCTCCCCGGACGCCTCGGTGACCTTCGTCGACGAGTCGTACTCGGCCGTGGCGTCGGCCCGGGAGACCTATCGCGACAACGTCCCCGACGGCGTCGGCCGGGCCGCGTTCGCCGTCGGCGACGGCCTCACCGGACTGCCGGACGGTTCGGCCGATCTGGTGCTCTGCAATCCGCCCTTCCACTCCCACCGGGCGACCACCGACGCCACCGCGCGGCGGATGTTCGGCGACGCCCGGCGGGTACTGCGGCCCGGCGGCGAGCTCTGGGTGGTCGGCAACCGCCACCTCGGCTACCACGTCCGGCTGCGCCGGATCTTCGGCGGCTGCGAGACCGTGGCGGGACATCCCAAGTTCGTGGTGCTGCGGGCCGTGGCCCCGGCACCGGCACCCTCCGCGGGTCGCCGTTCGCGGACCGGGACGCGCTGAGCGACCCGACCCGCACGGGTCTTGGCCTCCGGGTGCCGCTGCCGGAGACTTGGCCGATGACACAGCGCGTGGATCTTTCGACCGTGATGGACCGGCTGGCCATCGACGACCTGGTCACGGGGTACGCGGTGGCCGTGGACGACGGGGACTGGGGCGCCTTCGGGGCGCTCTTCACCGACGACGGCCGGGCGGACTACCGGTCGGCGGGCGGCGCCGAGGGCCCGGCGGCCGAGATCGCCGAGTGGCTGGCGAACACCCTGACCGACGTCCCCGTCCGCCAGCATCTGATCGCCAACCGCCGGGTGGACATCGAGGATCTGGGCGGCTATCCGGGTGACCGGGCCGAGCTCCGGGCGGACTATGTCTCCCCGATGCGGCTGGCCGCGGGAACGGATCTGGTCACCGGTGGCCGCTACCACTTCACCCTGGTCAGGACCGGTGCGGGCTGGCGGGTGAGCGCCGTCGTGGTCGAGGAACGGTGGCGGCGCGGCCCGGCGTGAGCCGGATCCGGACGCGCCGCCGGCCGTCCCGGGCCGCACTGTGGGCCTACGGGGCCGGGCCCGCCGCGGCCCCGGCCGCGAGTCCCGGCCACGGCGACGGCCACGGGGCGGAAGGAGGTCCCGTATGCGGATGCCGGGTGGCCGGTGGCGTACCGTCGCCGCGCCCCTCGCGGGTGCGCTGCCGGTCTTCGCCTTCCCCGTGCCGTCGCTGTGGTGGTCGGCGTACGCGGCCCTCGTGCCCTGGCTGCTGCTGTTGCGGACCGCGCCGACCGGCCGCCGGGCGGCGTACGAGGGCTGGCTCGGCGGAACCGGTTTCCTGGTCGCCGTCCACAGCTGGCTCGTCCCGAGTCTGCATATCTTCATCGTGGTGCTGGCGGCGCTGCCGGGGCTGCTGTGGGCACCGTGGGGATGGCTCGTCCAGGCCTGGCTGGGCCGTCGGGACGGACCCGGGGAGCCGTCGGCGGCACGCGCCACGGCGGCCGTCGCCGTCGTCCCCTCGGGCTGGCTGCTGATCGAGCTGGTCCGCTCCTGGCAGGGGCTCGGCGGCCCCTGGGGTCTGCTGGGCGCCTCTCAGTGGCAGTTCCCGCCCGCCCTGCGGCTGGCGTCCGCCGGAGGGGTGTGGCTGCCGAGTCTGCTGGTGGTGGCGGTGAATACGGCGATCGTCGTACTGATCGCCGTCCCCCGGGCGCGCCGGGCGACCGCCGTGGTGGCCGTGGCCGGTGCGCTGGCCGCCGGGTCGCTCGTGGTGTGGTCGCCGAGGCCGCACCCGGCCGGTACGGCGCGGATCGCGGTGGTCCAGCCGGGCGTGATCCACGGTGCGGAGGCCCGGTTCGACCGGGCGGAGCGGCTGACCTACGGGCTGGCGGGGCGGCGGCTCGATCTGGTGCTGTGGGGCGAGAGCGGTGTCGGGGCGGATCTGTCGGCGCGACCGGACCTCGCGGCCCGGCTGGCGGCGCTCTCCCGCGCGGTGGGCGCCGATCTGCTGGTGAATACGGACGCGCGGCGCGCCGGTGACGTCGGCGGTGGCGAGGGCGGGGGTATCTACAAGAGCGCCGTCCTGGTGGGACCGTCCGGTCCGACGGGTCAGCGGTACGACAAGACGCGGCTGGTGCCGTTCGGGGAGTACATCCCGTTCCGTTCGGCGCTGGGCTGGGTGACGGCGCTGGGCCGGGCGGCCCGCGAGAACCGGCTGCGGGGGACGCGCCAAGTGGTGATGGAGCTGCCGCCCGGCCCCGGCGATCCCGCGGGGCTGCGGATCGGCCCGCTGATCTGCTTCGAGACCACGTTCCCCGATATGAGCCGGAATCTGGTCCGCGGCGGCGCGCGGGTCCTTACGGCCCAGTCGTCGACCTCGACGTTCCAGCACAGCTGGGCCCCGGCGCAGCACGCGTCGCTGGCCGCGCTGCGGGCCGCCGAGACGGGCCGTCCGATGGTCCACGCGACCCTGACCGGGATCAGCGCGGCCTTCGGTCCCGACGGCGGCCCGGTCGGGCCCCGGCTGCCGGTGGACGCCTCGGCGGCCGTGGTCTACGAGGCCCCGCTGGCGACGGGGACGACGGCGTTCGTCCGGTTCGGGAACTGGGCGGTGTACGCGGCCGGGGCGGTGCTGGCGCTGGCGGGGACCGCGGCGCTCGCCCGGCGGCGCGGCCTACGGGAGCCGTAGACCACACCTCGCCCCCGGAACCGGAACCGGTACCGGGGTAGGGAGTTCCTGGGGGATCGGGCCGGATGGGCGAGCGGGGTCTGGTGCGTGCGGTCGCAAGGCGGAGGACGGGGGTTCCTCCGGGCCGCCAGGGCCCGGGGGGCGAGTCCACGCGGTGGGGGTACGCGCCCTGGGCTCCGCCCGGGAGGTGCCTCCACCCGCGCCGCCGGGCGCAGGGGGCCGTCGGCGACCGACGACAACGCCGGGGGTCCCTCCCGTGCCCGAAGGGCGACAGGGGAGAGCGGGCGTGCCGGGGCGGGCGAGCCCGGCAAGATCCACAAGAGACGGCCTGGCCGCCCGGCTCACCGGGCCTGTTCGAGGGCGCGGACGACGACCTGTTCGCAGAGTTCATGGGTGCGCAGGGCGTCCCGGGCGTCGGGGACCCGGCCCGCGCGGACGTCGTCGAGGAAGGCGAGGACGGCCTGTTCGATGCCGCGCTGCCGGGCGACGGGCACCCAGTCGCCCCGGCGCCGTACGCTCGGCTGCCCCTTGTGGTCGACGATCTCCGCCAGATTGCGCACCTCGCGCTTGGTGTCCTGGCCGGAGACCTCCAGGATCTCCTCGACCGATCCGCTCATGTGGTTCATCGTGCCGATGGCGGTGAAGCCGTCGCCGGAGAGCTGGAGGACGACATGGCGCAGCAGTCCGTCCTCGATCCGGGCGCGGACATCGGTATGGGTGATGGTGCCGGGGGCGAGGAAGCGGAGGGTGTCGACGACATGGATGAAGTCGTCGAAGACGAAGACCCGGGGGTCCTCGGGGAGGCCGACCCGGTTCTTCTGCATCAGGATCAGATCGCGCGGATGATCGGCGCACTGGGCGTAGGCCGGGGCGAGCCGCCGGTTGAAGCCGACGGTGAGCGTCGTGCCCCGGGCCTCGGCCAGCTCCACCAGCCGCCGCGCCTCGGCGATCTCGTAGGCCAGCGGCTTGTCGACGTAGGTGGGGATCCCGGCTTCGATGAGGGCGGTGACGATCCCGGAGTGGCTCGCCGTGGGGGCGTGGACGAAGGCCGCGTCGGGCCCGGCGGCGATCAGCGACTCCAGGTCGGTGTGGCGCGCCCCGGCGGGGACGCGGTACTCGTCGCCGACCCGGGCGAGGGTGGCGGGGGTACGGGTCTGGAGATGCAGTTCGACGCCCGGAAGGGTGCCGAGGACCGGCAGATATGCCTTTCGGGCGATGTCGCCGAGTCCGATGCAGCCGACCTTCACTGAGCCTCCTGTTGCCACCGCCGACCGCCGCCGGCCCCTCGCCGCGGTGCCGTCCGGTCACCCGTACGGGACCGGCCGGACCGTCACCCGTTCCGGGTCCGGTCAGCATACGTGCGGCCCGGTGGCCGCCAGTCGGCGATCCCGTCGAAGGCCCGCAGGGCGGCGCCGGGGACCAGCCGGGCGGCGAGGGCGATCAGGTTCTCCCGGAGGGCGACGGCGGGGGCGGCGCCGAGCGACTGGATCCGGCAGATCCGGGCCGCCTCGCGGACCACGGCGGTGGTGCGGGGCAGCCGGTCGGCGGTGTACGCGGCGAGGGCGGCGCCCTGGTCGGCGTCGGGGGCGCAGTGGTGGGCGAGGACGACGGCGTCCTCGATCGCCTGGTTGCCGCCCTGGCCGAGGGTGGGGGCCATGGCGTGGGCGGCGTCGCCGATCAGCACGGTCCGGCCGCGGTGGAAGGCGGGCAGCGGATCGGTGATGTGGTGGATGTCGTGGCGGAGTACGCCGCCGGGCTCGGCCGCGGCGACGAGAGCCGGGATCGGGTCGTGCCAGTCGCCGTACCGGCGCAGCAGTTCGGCCTTCTCGTCGGGCGCGCGGGTTCCGGCGGGGGCGAGGGCCGCCGCGTAGGCGTAGATCCGGCCGTCCTTCATGGGCTGGCTGCCCCAGATCCGGCCGGGGCCCCAGGTCTCGTGCGGCCGGATGCCGCCGGGGAGGCCGGGGACGACAATGCGCCAGCTGGTGAAGCCGGAGTAGCGGGGTCCGGGGTGGGCGGGGAAGAGGAACCGGCGTACTCCGGAGTGGATGCCGTCGGCGCCGACGACCAGGTCTGCCTCCTCCTCGGCGTCCCCGACGGCGACCACGGCCGGGCGTCCCCCGGCGGTCCCGGGGTCGGTGACCCGGGCGGCGGTACCGGTCCTGACCGCGTCTTCGGGCAGCCGGGTGAGGATCCGGTCCAGCAGGGTGGCGCGGTGGAGCAGCACCATGGGGCCGCCGTAGCGGGCGGCGAGCGCCTCGCCGCTGGTCCTGGCCAGCCATCGGCCGGCGGGGGTGCGCAGTCCGCCGTCGCCCTGCCAGGCGGCGAGGGCGCGGATCTCGTCGCCGAGCCCGACGGTGTCGAGGGCGCGCTGGGCGTTGGGGGCGAGGCCGATTCCGGCGCCGACGGGTTCGAGGGCGGCGGCTTGTTCGAGCACGGTGACCCGCCAGCCGCGCCGGTGGAGGGCGACGGCCGCGGTCAGTCCGCCGACTCCGCCGCCGATCACCAGGGCGCGCCGGTTCGGCATGATGACTCCTCACAGGTCGACTACAGCCGTAGTAGAACGGCACGCTACTACAGCCGTAGTGGGGGCGGTAGATTGACCGTCATGACGCCCCGAACCCCCGCCGGACCGACCCGCCCGGCACCCGCCGTGTCCCGAGCCGGGCTGATCGCCGATACGGCCCTGCGACTGCTGGCCGAACGGGGCATGCGCGGGCTCACCCACCGCGCCGTGGACGAGGCCGCGGGCCTCCCGCAGGGCTCGACCTCCAATACCGCCCGTACCCGGCTCGCCCTGCTGGAGATCGCGGTACGCCGGCTCGCGGAGCGCGAGGGCACCGTCCTGGGGATCCATGAACTCCCCGGGCCCGGCAGCGGTCCCGCGGCCGTCGCCGACGCGCTGGCGCTCGCCCTCCACCGCTGTCTGGCGCACCACCGGTCCCTGGTGGTGGCCCGCTACGAACTGGCCCTGGAGGCCACCCGCCGCCCCGAGTTGAGGGCGATCTACGACACCACCGGCGCCCGGCTGCGCGCCCCCCTGATCGCCCTGCTCACCGGGGCCGGGTCGACCGCGCCCGAACGGCACGCCCTCTCCCTGATCGCCTGGACGGACGGCCTGATGTTCACCTGCGCGGCCGGGTCGTACCAGGCGGAGGTCCCGGGGCTCGACGAACTCCGGTCGGGCTTCGCGGAACTCCTCGGCGGCATGCTCGGCACCCCGGGACGACCGGCCGCGGGCTGAGCCCGTCACCGCCGGAGCAGCGGCGCATCACTCGTACGAAGCAAACTCCGCGCGTACGACGGCACGCGCGCCCTCGCGCCCACCAGAGTGGCGGGGTGCCCCCGACGACGAACTCCGCCATCACCCTGGGCACGCTCACCCTCTGGGCCGCCGCGGGCCTCGCGGTCACCGGCTGCGTGAGCGTGTCACCCGCCGATCCGCCGCGGTCCGGCCCCGCGACCCGGACGAACGCCCCGCCGCCCGTCGTCGTACGGCCCCATATCGTCCGGCAGCCCGCGGTGGAGTCCCTGGACCGGCCGCCCGGGCCCACCCCGTCGTCCTCCGCGCGCCCGGCCGAGCCGGCGCGGCCGGACCGCCCGGCGCCGCCCGCCGCCCGGACCGTCCCCGACGACCGTCCGCGCCGGGTACCGCCCCGCCGTCCACCGGCGCTCCGGGTGACCCCGAGCACGGTCCCGGACGTCTGCGGCCTGGCGGAGACCTACGGCGGCTGGCCGCCCGACAGCCCCCAGGCCCGGATCTGCCGGGACGCGGCCCGCCGCTGACCGGCGCCGCCACGGCCCCGGCCGCCACCCCGGCGCCGCCGGGTCAGGTCAGCTCCCCCGCGACGCCCCGCCGTCCTGGTCGAGGCGGCGGGTCAACCGGTCGAGTGCCCGGCGGACCCCGGGGGCGTAGTCGTCGTCAGCCGGATCGCCCAGGGCTCCCAGCGCCGCCCGGGCCCGGTCGAGATGGAGCCGGGCCGCCTCCGGGTGGTGCAGTCGCAGATAGTCGGCGGCCAGATCGAGATGGAGTACGGGCCGGAGCGCGCGCAGCTCCCGTCCGGCCGCCTCCGGCGGTTCCGCCGGAGCGCTCTCGGCCGCCGCGAGGGCCCGCAGATCCCAGGCGAGCGTATCGCCGGGGTCGTCCTGGGCGTCCGCGAGATACCGGGCGAGCGTACAGCGGTGGAGGGCGGCACCGGACTCGCCGATCTCCGCCCAGAGCGCCCCGAACCGCTGCCGGGCCTCCTCCCGGTCGCCGCCGTGCAGCAGCATGGCCGTCTGCCCGATCCGGGTCCCGAGGACGTCGTCGTACGCCCGCTGCTGGGTCACCGCTGCCTCCCGCGCCTTGACGGGCGGCGCCGCGAAGGGCCGTCCGCCCCACCCGGTGCCACCGGTTCCACTGGAAGCGACGGTAGCCGCAGAACGCCGCGAACCGGGGCAGGCCGGGCGGCGGGGCCCGGCCCGGCCGACGACGGCCGACGGCGCCCCGGCCCCGTACCGCGAGCCCGGGAACGGCCCGCGCCCGCGCCCGCGCCCGGAACGGGCGGGGGCGCGGGTCGTCCGGAGGATCAGCCCAGGTCGGGGATGCGCCAGTCGATCGGCTCATGGCCCTGGGCCGCGACCGCCTCGTTGATCTGGGTGAAGGGGTGCGAGCCGAAGAACTTCTTCGCCGACAGCGGCGAGGGGTGCGCCCCCTTCACCACCACATGCCGCTCCTCGTCGATCAGCGGCAGCTTCTTCTGCGCGTAGTTCCCCCAGAGGACGAAGACGGCCGGGTCGGGCCGCTCGGCCACGGCCCTGATCACCGCGTCCGTCACCTTCTCCCAGCCCTTGCCCTTGTGGGAGTTGGCCTCCCCGCCCCGGACCGTGAGCACCGCGTTCAGCAGCAGGACGCCCTGCTGCGCCCAGGGCATCAGATAGCCGTTGTCCGGGACGGGCAGCCCCAGCTCCGCGTGCATCTCCTTGTAGATGTTCCGGAGCGACGGGGGGACCTTCACCCCGGGCCGCACCGAGAAGCAGAGGCCGTGGCCCTGGCCCTCCCCGTGGTACGGGTCCTGGCCGAGCACGAGGACCTTGACCCGGTCGTACGGCGTGGCCTCCAGGGCGGCGAAGACCTCCTCGCGCGGCGGATACACCGGCCCCTTGGCCCGCTCCTCCTCGACGAACTCGGTCAGCTCCTTGAAATAGGGCTTCTGCAGTTCGTCGCCGAGGACTCCCCGCCAGGACTCGGGCAGCAGGTCGGTGTCGGTCACGTCAAGAACCTCCGGAAAGCGTCGTGTTACCGAACACAGAACCTACCGGGGCCCACTGACAACGGTCCCGCCAACCGGAAGACTCCTGGTCGACGGAGTGTGCGAGGGATTGGATCACCACTCGCCCTTACGGAACAGCTCCCACATCAGCATCACGGTCTGCGGGTCCATGGCCCGGTCGGCGCCGCCGATGTCATCGGTGGTGGCGACGTACAGCTTGCCCTGCCAGAGCGGCAGATGCCGGACGTCCTCGACGAAGATCTCCTGGGCCCGGCCGAACTGCTTCGCCACCGCTCCCCGGTCGCTCTCGCGCCGCGCCTCCGGCAGCAGTGTCCCGGTGATCTCGGGGCTGTCGTACGGGGTGTTCAGCGCGTTCCGCTCGCCGACGAAGGGGGCGACGAAGTTGTCCGGGTCCGGGAAGTCGGGGAACCAGCCGCGGCCGAAGGCCGGGTACTTCCCGGCCGCGTACCCCTGCTGGAACTCCGCCCACGGCTTGCCCCGCACGGTGACCTCGAAGAGGCCCGTGGCCTCCAGCTGCCGCTTGATCTCGGCGAACTCCGCCGCCGTCGCGGTGCCGTACCGGTCGGTCGTGTACCAGAACTCCAGCTCGACGGGCGTGTCGATACCGGCGTCCCGGAGGATCTTCCGCGCCTTCTTCGTATCGGGCTCCCCGTAGACGTCGAAGAACTTGGTGGTGTGCCCCGTTATGCCCTTGGGGATCATCGAGTACAGCGGCTCGGCGGTGCCCCGGTAGACGGTGCCGACGAGCCGGCCGCGGTCGATCACCTGGGCGATCGCCCGGCGGACCGCGAGCTTTCCGACCACCGGGTCCTCGGCGTTGAAGACCAGGTAGCGGATGTCGGAGCCGACCGTCTCCACCAGTCGCAGATGGTTGTACTCCGGCATGCCCTTCTGGAGTTCGGTGACCTCGTCGGCGGTCAGACCGCGGTAGACCGCGTCGATCTGCCGGATCGCCAGCGCGTTGATCATCTCATCGGACTTCTTGAAGTACCGGATGGTCACGGAATCGTTTTTGCGGTCGGCGAACCCCTTGTAGTCGGGGTTCTTGGCGAGTTCGGCCCGTTCGCCCTTGGTGTAGGAGTCGAGGACGTACGGCCCCGATCCGGTGAGCTTCCCGTCGGATCTGAGCCGGGTGGCCGGGTACTCGCCCGGCGGCACCAGCGAGAGGGCGGGGGTGGCCAGGATGAAGGGGAAGGTCGCGTCCGGGGCCTTCAGCCGGAAGATCACGATCCGGTCGCCCTGGGTCTCCACGGTGCCCAGGGACCCGAGCAGCGCCTGCGGTCCGGTATCGGACTTGATGGTGCGGATCCGGTCCACGGTGTGCTTCACGGCCCGGGCGTCCAGCTTCTCCCCGTTGGAGAACGTCAGATCCCGGCGCAGCTCACAGCGGTAGACCTTGTTGGTGGTGTCGGTGAAAGCACAGGAGGCGGCGTCCGGGCGGGGGGTCGTACTGCCGGTCGGGAAGCTGAGGAGGGTCTGGAAGACATTCCGGTACAACTCCCAGGAGCCGTCGTACGCGGCGGCGGGATCGAGGGTGGAGGGCTCACTGATCGTCCCGACGACGATCCGCCGGTTCCCCTCGGCCTCGGCGTCGGAGAACAGTCCACATCCAGCCAGGAGGGAGAGGGTCGCCAGGGCCCCCACACCCCGCAGACAGTTCCGGTAGAACACGTGCGCACGCTCCTCGTTCGACCTGGATCCGGCGGACCCCACCGAAGTGCCCCGCCGGGTCAACACACGGTTTCCGGCAGGGCATCCGCCTCACGGGGCGACGGCGTCCGGGTCCCTGCGGACCCCTCCGTCCGTGCCGCACGAGGCCGTGCGCGCGTGCGGACACGGCCTCGGCGCGATGGCTCAATGCACTCCGGCTGTGAGGAACATACCGCCGTCCAGGACCAACGTCTGCCCTGTGATCCAATCGGATTGCGCGGAGGTGAGAAACGCGGCGGCGCCCCCCACGTCCCCGGGCACGCCGAGCCGCCCCAGCGGATAGCCCGCGGCGGTCTCCGCCTCCCGCCCTTCGTAGAGCGCCCGGGCGAACCGGGTCTTCACCACGGCGGGCGCGATGGCGTTGACCCGGACCCCCGGAGCGAACTCGTGGGCCAGCTGGAGGGTCAGATTCACCATGGCCGCCTTGCTCATCCCGTACGCGCCCACGAACGGCGACGGCGCGAGTCCGGCGACGGAGGCGATGTTCACGATCGCGCCACCGTGTCGCCGCTGCCAGGCGTGCCAGGTCCGCTGGGCGAAGCCGAGCGCCGAGACCACATTGGTCTCGTAGACCTTGCGGACGACCGCCGGGTCGAGGTCGGCGAGGGGCCCGTAGACCGGGTTGGTGCCCGCGTTGTTCACCAGGAAGTCGATCCGCCCGAAGGCGTCCATCACCCGCTCCACGGCCACCGCCTGATGGGCCTCGTCATGGGCCCGGCCCGCGACGCCGATCACCCGGTCGGGGCCGAGCGCGGCCACCGCCGCCGCCAGGTTCTCCTCGTCGCGGCCGGTGACGCAGACCCGGTCGCCCCGGGCCACCAGCGCCTCGGCGACGGCATAGCCGATGCCCCGGCTGGCACCGGTGACCAGGGCGACCCGTCCGCTGTCGGGAACCTCCACCCCACTCGCCCCGGCCGTCTCCGGTGTCGTCGCTGTCTCGTTCGGCATGATCGCTCCTCCGGTCAGTCGAGCGGTCCGCCCGCGACGTACAGCACCTGTCCCGAGACGAATCCGGTGTCGTCTCCCGCGAAGAACGCGATGGCCCCGGCGACGTCCTCCGGACGGCCGACGCGCTGGACCGGGATCTGGGTGGCGGCCGCGGCCTGGAAGTCCTCGAAGCCCATCCCGACCCGGGCGGCCGTCTGGGCGGTCATCTCGGTGGCGATGAAGCCGGGGGCGACCGCGTTCGCGGTGATCCCGAACTTCCCCAGCTCCTTCGCGAGCGTCTTGGTGAACCCCTGGAGCCCGGCCTTCACGGCCGCGTAGTTCGCCTGGCCCCGGTTGCCGAGCGCCGACGACGAGGAGAGCGAGACGATCCGGCCGAACCCGGCGTCGACCATGTACTTCTGACACGCCCGGGACATCAGGAACGCGCCCTTCAGATGGACGTCCATCACGGTGTCCCAGTCGGACTCGCTCATCTTGAAGAGCAGATTGTCCCGGAGCACGCCCGCGTTGTTGACCAGAACGACGGGCGGCCCGAGTTCCCCGGCGATCCGGGCGACGGCGGCCTCGACCCGGGCCGAGTCCGAGACGTCGCAGCCGACGGCGAGGGCCCGGCCGCCCGCCGCGACGATCTTCCCGACGGTCTCCTCGCAGGCCGTCTCGTCGAGATCGAGCACGGCCACGGCCCGGCCGTCGGCGGCCAGCCGGACCGCGGTGGCGGCACCGATGCCCCGGGCGGCACCGGTCACGACGGCGACACGCTGTTCGGTGGTGGACATACTGCTTCTCCTCGCCCTGGGGCGGGGCTCGTCCGGAGGTCCCGTCACGGGTGCCGTCAGGAGGTACGTACCACGCGCAGCGGGTACGCCAGCCGGATGAGCGACCGCTTAGTATCGTTCCGCTGACGTGACGCTAGAAGCCGGGGCACCCGGTGTCAACGGCCCACCGGGTGCGCCGGGGCCGCGTCCGCCGACCGGAACGGGCGTACGGGCGCGGGCGCCATCGACCGGCGCCACCGGCGGGCACCGCCGCGGGCTCATCGCACCAGCAGCTCCACCAGCCGGTCCAGCTCGGCTCGGGGATCCGCGGTGAGACCGGTATGGACCGGCCCCGGCTGCACGACCGTGGAACGGGGCGCCACCAGCCAGCGGAACCGGCGCCCCGCGTCGTCCCGGGCCGCCTGCCCGGCTTCGTCGCCGCCCGCGCAGACCCCCTCGACGGCGCGCAGGGCGGCCCGTACTCCGGCCGTGTCCGCGGCCGGATCGAGGGCCTTCAGCTTGACCTCGTCCAGCTGGGTGAGGGCCCCGACGAAGGAGTGGGCGCGGCAGTACAGCACGACGCCCGCGTTGAAGCACTCCCCGCGTTCGACCCGGGGCACCACGCGCACCAGCGCGTACTCGAAGACGACCCGCTCGCTCATGCGCCCGCCCCCGCTCCGCCCGTACGCTCCCCCGCGCCGGACGCGGGTGGGGACCCCTCGGGCGCGGACCCGGCCCGGGTACGTGTCACCGGCAGCCGGCCGGCCAGCCAGCCGGGGGCCCGGGACGGCCGGGGCTTCGACGGCTCGTCGAGGACGATCCGCTCGTGGATCGTCGCGACCCGCGACAGCAGGGCCCGCGCGTAGGCACGGCGGACCTCGTCGGTGGAGCCGAAGCCGGGCTCGTCGACCAGCCATGCGTCCGGTACGTCGGCCGTGACCTCCGCCAGCAGTTCCTCGGTGACCAGCGGGGCGAGCGCGTCGGCCGCGGCCTCCACTTCGGGCCGGAAGGGGGCGAGGGCATGGTCCGAGGCGTCGTACGGCTTGGCCGCGGACGCCTCGGCGCCGGGCCAGTTGTGGTGCCAGATCATGGTGGCCCCGTGGTCGATCAGCCAGAGGTCGCCGTGCCAGACCAGCAGATTGGGGTTGCGCCAGGAGCGGTCGACATTGTTGATCAGGGCGTCGAACCAGACGACCCGGCCGGCCTCGGCGGGATCCACCTCGTAGGCCAGCGGATCGAAGCCGATGGATCCCGGGAGATAGTCCATCCCGAGGTTCAGGCCGCCACTGGCCTTCAGCAGCTCCTGTACCTCCTGGTCGGGCTCGCCGAGCCCGATCACCGGGTCCAGTTCGATCGCCGCCAGCTCGGGAATCCGCAGCCCGAGCCGCCGGGCGAGCTGGCCGCAGATCACCTCGGCGACCAGCGTCTTGCGCCCCTGTCCGGCGCCGGTGAACTTCATGACGTACGTACCGAGGTCGTCGGCCTCGACGATCCCGGGGAGCGAACCGCCTTCACGCAGGGGCGTGACATACCGGGTCGCTGTCACTTCTGTCAGCATTTCCCCAGGTTATACGGCTGCCCGCGCGGGCAATCGGGGGAAGTGCGGGGGGCCGTACGGACCGTCGGACACTCGCGCCCCACCCGTCCCGGCCCGGCGCCCGCCCGCCTGCCGCCGCCCGGCGCCGCGCCCCGCGTCCCGCCCCGGGCCACCGGCCGCGGACGGAGCCACCGGAGAAACTAGTCGGACGTCCGAGCACATACCTTCTTGCTATTGGTATGTACCAATGCGATCCTGCCAGGGCAGAACTCATCGGCCCAACACCCCACGTACGGGCCGGTGTTGACGAAGACCTCCCGACGTCCCCAATACACGTACGAGAGTGAGCTGCCATCTTGTCTGCCATACGCCGCCGTATCGCCGCCGCGTCCGCCGTCGCGTCCGCCGCGACGCTGCTGTCCCTGACCCCCTCCCCCGCGACCGCGCACGGCTCCGTCTTCGGTCCGGCCAGCCGGGTGAGCGCCTGCTTCGCCGAAGGCCCGGAGACCCCGAAATCCAAGGTCTGCAAGGATCTCGTCGCCGACTCGGGCACCCAGCCCCTCTACGACTGGAACGAGGTGAACATCGCCAACGCCGACGGGAAGCACCAGCAGATCATCCCCGACGGCAAGCTCTGTTCCGCCAACCGCCAGAAGTACCGCGCCCTGGACTGGGCCCGTACCGACTGGCCCGCCACATCGGTCTCCGCGGGCTCCTACAACTTCAATGTCAGGATCACCGCGGCCCATCTGGGCACGATGAAGATGTACATCACCAAGCCGGGCTTCGACCCGACGAAGCCGCTGAAGTGGTCGGACCTCGACGCGACGCCGGTGGCCACGTACTCCACGCCTCGCGCCAGCGACAACGGCTACTACCGGTTCACGGGCACGCTCCCCGCCCGCACCGGCCGCCACATCGTCTACAAGGTCTGGCAGCGCCATGACAGCACCGAGGCGTTCTACGGCTGCTCGGACGTCGTCTACGGCAACGCGTCCGCGGCCACCGCCAAGGCCCCCAGCCAGACGGCGATCGACGCGAACGCGTCGCGCTCGACCGTCAGCCACGCCGGGCACGGCGGAGACGAGCACGCCCCCGCGCCGGCCTCCGCCGCGACGCAGACCGGCGGACCCTCGACCGCGGTCGCCGTGTCCGCGTCGGCGGGCGCCGCCGCGTTCGCCGTGGGCGCCCTGCTCTTCGGCCGCCGCCGCCAGCGGATGAACTGACCGGCCTCCGGCCCGCCCGGCACCACTCGGGACGGTTCCCGCCGCGCGTCCTGACGCGGCGGGGCCCGTTCCGCTACGGCCTCCGCCCCGTTCCGCGCCTCGTCACCGAGGCCCGGGACCGGCGGAGGCCGTACTCGTGCCGCCGCCGACACGAGCACTCGCGCCGCTTCGGTCTTTCGGGCTACCGCCTGCCCGGGGGCGGCGAACCCCGTTCGATCCGCCCCTCGACACCTTCCGGCCGAGGTGCCGACAGGCACTCTGCCGCTAGACTTGCAGAGTTCTGCAATTCACAAGATCGCATCGGCGAGGGAGGCGGAGTGCCGGGGTTCGAGGAAGCGGCGCGTGCGCGGGTCCGGCAGGCGCGGGCCGAACTGCTGGCCGCCCGGGAGGCCGGTGACGCCGTGGAAGAGGCATGGGCCGCCGACGAACTGGCCGACGCGCTGCGGACGGTCCGCGATCACGGGTTGGAGCCGGACGACGGTCCGGCGGCGGAAGAGGAAACCTCATGAGCGGCGCCCGGGACGGCCGCGGCAGGACGAACGAGGTGGACGAGGAGGAGCGCAAGGAGAAGGGCGTGGCGTTGCGCGTCTTCTTCTACATCTTCGGGACGCATCTGTTCGCCGGTTTCGTCTGGCTGCTCTTCTACGTCGGGCAGCACGCCCAGAAGTAGCCCTCGCCCATGCGGCGCCGCCCGTGCCGTCGGCGCCGTCGAGACCCCAGGGAATCCGGCCCGGCCTCGGAAAACGCCGCCGCGGGCGGCGCGACGGCCCGCGGCGCCCGGCGGGTCGGCCGCGGGTCAGCTCGCGCTCTGCGCGGCCATCACATGATCACGGGCGCCTTCGACATGGGCGGTGATCACCCGGCGGAGCGCCGCCGCGTCACGGTCGCGCAGGGCGTCGACCATCCGCTGGTGTTCGGCGTCGATGCGTTCGAGGTCGTGGCCGGAGCGCACCCAGCGCCGGCTGTACGGCTCCACGAGATGCAGCAGCTGATCGACGAAGCGGAGCGTGAGCCGTCGCTCCGAGAGGGCGTAGACGCGCCGGTGGAACTCGTAGTTGAGGGACGCCCGGCTCGCGGCGTCGGCGCCCCGGCGGCGCATCTCGTCGGCCAGTTCCTGGAGTTCGTCGATGTCCCGGTCACGGGCACCGCGGACGATCTCATCGGCCAGATGCGGCTCCATCTGGAGCCGTAGTTCGAAGAGTTCGGCGATCTCGCCGCGGCTCAGCTCGGCGACGACCATGCCGCGCCGCGGCTGTACTTCGATCAGCCCTTCGGCCGCCAGCGCGTGCAGCGCCTCGCGCAGGGGGATCCGGCTCACCTTCAGTTCGGTCGCCAGCTTCTCCTGCACCAGCCGGGTGCCCGGGAGCAGCCCTCCGTCGCGAATGGAGGTGCGTAGCCGATCGGCGATGACGCCGGCGCTGTTGCTCGTGCTGGGGGTCCGGGCTGCTCGGGTCACCTGATCACTCTATCCCTTGTGTACTCAGGCAGCGGCTGTATACATTCACTCTTCATTCGCAGCGAATGTATACAGTCGCTGCGCATTCTCTGTTCCCGCCACCGGAAGGGCTGCCGGATGTCACACGCCGTCGACGTCGCCGTCATCGGAGGAGGGCTGCTCGGGCTCGCCACGGCCCGGGCGCTGCTGCGGGCCCGGCCCGAACTCTCCGTCACGGTCCTGGAGAAGGAGGACCACTGGGGTGCCCACCAGTCCGGGCACAACAGCAATGTCATCCACAGCGGGCTGTACTACGCGCCGGGCTCCCTCAAGGCCCGGCTGGCCCGGGCCGGTGGCGAGGCGATGATCCGGTACTGCGAGGAGCACGGGGTGCCCGTCAAGCGCACCGGGAAGCTCGTGGTGGCCACGGCCGCGTCCCAGCTCCCCGGCCTGGACGCGCTCGCGCAGCGCGGCCGGGCGAACGGCGTCACCGTCAGCAGGCTGAGCCGGGCCGAGTTCGCCGAGCGGGAACCGCATATCGCCGGGGTGGCCGCGCTGTCGGTCGCGGATACCGCGATGACCGACTTCGGCGCGGTGTGCCGGGCGCTGGCGGCCGAGTTGACGGAGCTGGGAGCCGAACTGCGTACGGGATCACCGGCTCTCTCCTTCGCCACCGCCGGGGACCGGACCGTGATCCGCACACCGGGCGGGGAGATCCGCGCCAGGACCCTGGTGAACTGCGCGGGTCTGCACAGCGACAGGATCGCGGCGGCGGCCGGTGACCGTCCGGCGGTACGGATCATGCCCTTCCGCGGCGAGTACGCCGAGATCAGGCCCGGCCGCCGGGGACTGGTCAACAACCCCGTCTATCCGGTGCCCGACCCCGAACTCCCCTTCCTCGGCGTCCACATCACCCCGATGCTCGACGGTTCGGTCCATGTGGGTCCCAACGCCGTACCGGCCCTCGCCCGCCAGGGCTACCGCTGGCGCGATGTCGACCCCCGCCTGGTGGGCGAGCTCCTGCGGGACCCGGCCCTGCGCGGTCTCGCCCGGCGCTTCTGGCGGCACGGGGTCACCGAGATCAGCCGGTCGCTGATCTGGCCGCTCTTCGTCCGCGACGTCCGGCGGCTGCTGCCGGAGATCGAGAGCCGGGACATGCGGCGGCACGGCAGCGGGGTCCGCGCCCAGGCGGTCACAGCGGACGGGCGGCTGGTCGACGACTTCGTCATCAGCCGCACGCCGCGCGCCGTCCATGTACTCAACGCGCCGTCCCCCGCGGCCACGTCGAGCCTCCACATCGGCAGCCGGATAGCGGCCGACGTGCTGGAGCAACTGGGTCACCAGGAGTCCGCCCGGACCGTACGCCAGGAGTCCGCCGCGGTCTGACCGCGAACGTCCCCACCACCCTTCCGCCAACCCCTTTTCCCGGTTCTCCGAGTTCCGATTTCCGGGCGCCGGACCGTTTCGCCGCGGTCCGGCCGCTCACCAACCCGCCCCCCCGGCGGAACCCCACCCCCCACCCCCCCTTCCCCGTCTCTTCCCCTCTCTTTGAACGGTGATCGAGGACAGCACATGGAGCACGCCCCGCAGAAAGCCGCGCAGGACCCCGGAACATCCCCCGCCGTCGCCCGCCGCCGCGTCGCCACCGCCACCATCGTGGGCTCGGCGCTGGAGTGGTACGACTTCTATCTCTACGCCTCCATGGCCGCACTGGTCTTCGGCAAGATCTTCTTCCCGCAGACCGACGACGCGGCCGGCACCATGGCCGCCTTCGCGACCTTCGCGGCCGGATTCCTGGCCCGCCCCCTGGGCGGCGTCCTGTTCGGCCATCTCGCCGACCGCATCGGCCGGCGCAACGTACTGATCATCACCTTCGTCCTGATGGGCGTCTCCACCGGGCTGATCGGACTACTGCCCACCTACGACACCGTCGGCGTCGCGGCACCCGTCGCCCTGGTGGTCCTCCGCATCCTCCAGGGCCTAGGCTCGGGGGCCGAGTACGCCAGCGCCGCGGTGGTCGCCTACGAGCACGCCGACGAGAACCGGCGCGGCCGCCAGGGCGCCTGGCCGGCCCTGGGGCTCAACCTCGGCCTGCTGCTGTCGTCGCTGACCGTCACGCTCCTCACCAGCCTGGACGAGGAGACCCTGCTGAACTGGGCCTGGCGGGTGCCGTTCGTGGCGAGCTTCGCCCTCGCGGGGATCGGGCTGTGGGTGCGCCGCCGGGTGCCCGAGTCGGGCGACTTCCACCGGACCAAGGAGAAGCAGAAGCAGGACGCCGCCCCGAAGATGCCGCTCGTCACCCTGCTGCGGGAGCATCGGCGCGGCCTGCTGGTGGTGCTGGCCGTCTCGCTCGGCTACAACGCCCTCAGCTATATCTTCAAGACCTTCTCCCTGGCCTATCTCGCGGACTTCCAGGACGTCTCGGCGAGCGTCGGCGCCTTCGGCGTCACCCTGGCCAGCGCCACCGCCATCGTCGCCGTACCGTTCTTCGGCTGGGCCAGTGACCGCTTCGGCAGCCGGAAGGTGCTCGCGGGCGGCGGGATCGCCTCGGCGCTCTTCGCCTTCCCGTTCTTCGTCCTGCTCGACACCCGGAACTCCGTGGTGATCTGGCTCTGTCTGATCATCGCGACGGGCATCCTGGCACCGGCCATGTTCGCCCCGCAGGGCTCCTTCCTCTCCCGGCAGTTCCCGGCGGACGTCCGGGTGAGCGGAGTCGGCACCGGGCGGGAGCTCGGGGCCGCGTTCTCGGGCGGTCTGGCGCCCCTGGCGGCCCTGGCCATCGTCGGCGCCAGCGCGTCCCACGCCACCTGGGGCGTCTCCCTCATCCTCGTCGCGGGAGCCGTGGTGGTCGTCATCGGCTCCCTCTACGACCGGTCGGCGGGCCCGGCCGCCCCGGCGGCCGTACCCCGGGAGTCGGCCACGGACCGGTCCCCCGACCCGGCACCGGACCGGGAGGAGGTCCCCGCGGGCCGGTCGGGCCGCGCGGACTGACACCGGAGCCCACCGCGTTCCGTCCGGCGGACGGACCGGCCCGGACCCTCGCGGTCCGGGCCGGTCCGTCATGTCTCCCGCCGGTCCGTTCGGCTCCGTTCCGCTGTCCGGCGGCGGCCTTCGACGGGGAACGGAACCGGCGTACCGTCCGTGAACCGGGGCGAATCCGGCCGAGCCCGCCCGGTCCGCCCGCAATGCCTCGAACCACGAAGCACCGACAAGCACCGACCAACATGGCCTATGCATTTCAGCCACGATCGTACGGAAGGAGCCTCCGCGGGACCGGTAATCCGGGTGAAATGCGGGTCAACTCCAGGGGTGGACGAGGTCCGAGAGGTGACCTTCGGCCGTACCGACGAGTACACGGTCCACAAGCCGGGGGTGTGCGGCAGAGTCGGTTCGCCATGCGGGACCGGGATCACCGGTCACCGTCCGGTCCTGCCCCACCAGGAGGTTCCGATGTCACCCCGAGCACGATCCCGGTCCCGGTCCCGGTTCCGCCTCTCGCGGCCCGTGCGGGTCGCCGTCACGGTCGGTCTGCCGCTCGCCCTGATCGGCGGAGTGGCCTTCACCGCCAACGCCACCATGGATTCCTCCGGCTCCGGTCCGGACTCCGCGCAGCGGGCCGAGGCGCCCGTGGTCACCGGCTCCGCCGTACTGGACGAGATACCGCTCGCCGAGTTCGGCAACGGACTGATCCCCGGCTCGATCGCCGACGACCGGGGCGTCGACCTCGGTATCGGCAGCGATCTCTACCCGGCCGACCGCCCCGGCGAGTTCTGGGCCCTCACCGACCGCGGCCCGAACGGGCTGATCACCGTGGCCGGGAAGAAGCGCCGGACGTTCGCCGTACCGGAGTTCAACCCCGCGATCGTGCGGGTGAAGGTCGAGGGCGAGCGGGTCCGGGTACTCGGCGCCGTCCCGATCACCACCCGGTCCGGAAAGCCGGTGACCGGACTGCCCAACCAGCTCTCCCGGGACGAGGCCCCGTTCACCTACGACGCCCGGACGCCCCTGGCCACGAACCCGAACGGGCTCGACACCGAGGGTCTGGCCAGGGCGGCCGACGGCACGTTCTGGCTGGTCGACGAGTACAGCCCGTCCCTCGTCAAGGTCTCCCCCAAGGGCAAGGTGCTGGCCCGCTACGTCCCCGAGGGGCTGAAGCTGCAGGGCGCCGACTATCCGGTGGTCGAGGCGCTGCCGTCGATCCTGCTGAACCGCAAGCAGAACCGGGGCTTCGAGGCGCTGACCCTCCTTCCCGGCGGCGATCTGCTGATCGCGGTGCAGAGCCCGCTGCTGGTACCCGACAAGCCCGCCGGCGAGGCGTCCCGCAATCTGCGGCTGCTCCGGTTCTCGCCCGAGGAGGGCGAGGTCACCGCCGAGTACGCGTACCGGGTCGACCCGGTGAACGTGGTGGACCCGGCGGAGACCGACCAGTCGGAGCTGAAGGTCTCGGCCCTGGTCGCGGTGGACGCGAGGACGGTCCTGGTCCAGGAGCGCACCGACCGTACGGCCCGGCTGCACCGGGTGACCCTGCCGAGCGGCGAGGGCATCCTCGACAGCCGCTGGGACGAGGTCACCACATCCCCCAGCTACGAGCAGACCGAGGACCCGGCCGCCGCCGGGATCGACGTCCTGCCCAAGCGGCTCGTGGTGGATCTCGGCAAGATCCCCGGGGTACCGGGCAAGGTCGAGGGCGCGGCCCTGGTCGGCCGGGACACCCTCGCTCTGATCAACGACAACGACTTCGGGATGTCGGACGGCCCCGAGGCGTTCGACGAGCACGGCAGGCTGCGGGACAGCGGCCTCAACACCAGGATCACCCACGTCGAGCTCCCCTCCCCGATCCGCCGTTGAGCCTTGCCGGTGTGCCCGCCCCCGGCCTGTCGGGGGCGGGCACACCGCCGGGCGCGGTGATCCGCCCGGAGCAGGCGCGCACGTCGCGGGCCCCCGTCCCCAAGGCCGGGCCCGTTTGATGAAGCGGGCGGGGCCGTGTCACGATCGGCTCCCCTCCGCCGGGAGATGCGCCGTGGGATCTCGACCGTGCCGGGTTCCGGGGCGGCCACCGTGGCGGTGCGCCCCCGCCGACGGCGCTCGCCGGGACGGACGTCCTCCCGGCCCGGCGGGCTTTCCCCTGCTGCCGGCTGGAGTCCGAGCCCCATGTCACCGTCTTTCGACACCTCGCCCAATGTCCTGTTCGAGACCCGGGTACGCGCCGTGCGGCGGCCCTCCCCCGGATTCGTCCGGCTCACCCTGACCGGGCCCCGGCTGGACGTGTTCGCCCCCTACGGCCTCGACCAGCGGGTCAAGATACTCATTCCGGACGGCGGCTATCCGGCGGTCTTCGACGAGGACCTGCTCCCCGAGGCGCGCTGGCGCAGCCGGTGGCGCGAGCTGCCCGCCGCCGAGCGGCCGACCATGCGCAGTTACACCCCGAGCGCCGTCCGGCCGGGGCCGCGCGAGGTCGATCTGGACTTCTTCGTACACACCCGGCCCGGCCCGGCGAGTGCCTGGGCGCTCTCGGCCCGGGAGGGGGAACGGGTGCTCGTCTCCGGGCCCGACGCGCGTCCCGGGCGGCCGACGCACGGGATCCAGTGGGAACCCGGGCCCGCGACCCGGGTATTGATCGCCGGGGACGAGACGGCCTTCCCGGCGATCCGGAACATCGTCTCGACGCTCGACGCGTCGGTGCGGGCGGAGATCTTCCTCGAAGCGGAAGACGACGCGGACGCCGAGGCGGTCGGCGCCGCGCCGGACGGCGGGACCGTCACGGTCCGCCGCCGTCATGGCGGGGATCCCGCCGGGCCGCTGTTCGGGGAGATCGACACCTGGGCCCGTGCGTACGGCGCCGAAGCCGCGGCGCTCGGCCGGGGGTTCTACGCCTGGCTGGCCACCGAGAGCACCCGGGTGGCCCGGCTCCGGGACCGGCTGCGGGACGCGGGGATCGCCCCGGACCGGCTGCACGCGCAGGGCTACTGGCACGACAGGATCCGGACGTCCTGAACCACCTCGGCTCGTCTTAGCCGGTGGACAGCCGTAAGACCGAAAATCAGCCAATGCTAATTTAGGCATGCCTAAGCTAAGTTGCCTACGGCTTCGCCCTCTCCCGGAACGGAACCATCCGATGCCGCCCAGAACCGGTCCTGCCAAGCGGAGGCTGCTCGCCGGCCTCGCCCTGCCCGCCGTCGCCGCCCTCGCGCTCACCGCGTGCGGCAGTGGTGACGGCGATTCGGCGAACGGCTCCGGCGGCCACTCCGGCAAGCACGAGGTGAAGCACGCCCGGGGTACGGCGAACGTGCCGGCCGAGCCGAAGCGCGTGGTGACCCTGGAGCCGGTCCAACTGGACACCTCGGTCGCCCTCGGAGTCGTACCGGTCGGCACCGCGGTGCTCAACGAGAAGACCGGCGTCCCCCCGTACCTCGGTGAGAAGGCGGCCGGGATCAAGACCGTGGGGACGGTCCAGGAGCCGAACATCGAGAAGATCGCCGCCCTGAAGCCGGATCTCATCCTCGGTACCGAGTCCCGGCACTCGGCCCTCTACGAGCGGCTCACGTCCGTGGCCCCGACGGTCTTCATGGCCACCCAGACCGACCCCTGGACCGAGAACGTCCGGCTGGTCGCGCGGGCCCTCGGGGACGAGAAGGGCGCCGACAGGCTGCTCGGCGACTACCGCACCCGCTGTACCGAGGTGGCCGGCGAGCACCGGACCAAGGGCAGAACCGCCCAGCTCATCCGGCCCCGCGACGGGGTGCTGAGTCTGTACGGCCCCACGTCCTTCGCGGGCAGCACCCTCGAATGCGCCGGATTCACCACGCCCGCCCGGGACTGGGAGAACTCGATCTCGGTGGACCTCTCCCCCGAGCGGGTCCGTGACGCCGGGGCCGATCTCGTCCTGGTGACCGCGGCGGACGTCGAGGCGGCCGACGCCGTCCCGGACGCGATCCGCGACAACGCGAAGACGTTCCCGGCACCGCATGTGGTGGACCAGTCGTTCTGGATCTCCGGTGTCGGCCCGCTCGGCGGCCAGGCCGTTCTCAACGACCTCGACCGCATCCTCACCGCCGCGAAGTAGCCCTCCATGGCCCTGACACGTGTAGGTACGGGAACCGAAGGCACGAAACGGGCCTCCGTGCTGCCCCGCCCCGCCCGGGTGACCGGCGCGGCGGTCGTACTCGCCGTCGCCGTCGCCCTCTCCCTGCTGGTCGGCGCGAACCCGCTGTCCCCGTCGACCGTGCTGGAGACCCTGCTGGGCGGGGGCAGCGACGAATCCCGGTTCGTCGTCTGGGAACAGCGCGTACCGCGTACGGTCGCGGGCGTCCTGGTCGGCGCGGCACTGGGCGTCGCGGGCGCGCTGATCCAGGCGTTCACCCGCAATCCGCTGGCCGACCCGGGGATCCTCGGGGTCAACGCGGGGGCCGCGTTCGCGGTCGCCGTCGGCATCGTCTTCCTCGGTGTCACCAGCCCGTTCGGCTATGTCTGGCTGGCCTGCGCGGGCGCCCTCGTACTGACCACGATCGTCTACGGGGTCGGCGCCACCGGACGGGACGCCGCGGGCCCGGTCCGGCTGACCGTCACCGGTGTGGCGGTCGGCGCGGTCTTCGCCGGGCTCACCACCGGACTCACCCTCACCCACCCCGACGCCTTCGACCGGATGCGGGGCTGGAGCGCCGGAAGCCTGCTGGGACGCGGCTTCGACGTGCTGCTCCCGGTCCTTCCGCTGGTCGTCGTCGGGCTGCTGCTGGCCGTCGCCGCGGCCCCCGGGCTCAACTCCGTCGCCCTCGGCGTCGACGTGGCGCGGGCCCAGGGCGTGAACGTACGCCGGATCCGGATCGCCGTCCTGGCCGCCGTCACCCTGCTGGCGGGGTGCGCCACCGCCGTCGCGGGTCCGATCGTCTTCGTCGGTCTGATGGTGCCGCATCTCGTCCGCTGGGCCGTCGGGACCGACCAGCGCCGGATCGTCCTCGGCTCACTGGTCGTCGCCCCGGCCCTGGTCGTCCTCGCCGATGTCCTCGGCCGGGTGGCGGTCCTGCCGAGCGAGATGCCCGCCGGAGTCGTCACCGCCTTCCTGGGAGCGCCCGTGCTGATCGCCCTCGTCCGCCGTCCGCAGGCGAGCGGCCTGTGAGCGCGCCGGAGCACCGCCCCGGGGCGCCCTCTACGGCCGTGCGCCGGGCGCCGCTCGACATCGGCAGACGTCGGCTCGTGATCGGACCGGACCGGCTGCATCTCGTCCTGGGCGCCCGGTCCTTCGCGGTCACCCTGCTGATCTGCGCCGTGACCGCCGTCCTCGGGGTACTCGCCCTGGCCCTGGGCGACTTCCCGCTGTCCTCCGCCGAGGTGCTGGGCGTCATCACCGGGGAGACCGGGGGCTTCGCCCGTACGGTGGTCCTCGAATGGCGGCTGCCGCGTGCCGCGTCGGCCGTGCTGTTCGGTGCCGCGCTCGCCGTCGCCGGGGCGGTGTTCCAGACCCTCACCCGCAATCCGCTCGCCAGCCCGGACATCATCGGTCTGGCGAACGGTTCCTTCACCGGCATGCTGATCGCGCTGCTGATGCTCGGCGGCAGCTGGCCGCTGCTGACGGCGGGTTCGCTGATCGGCGGGCTGCTGGCGGCGGTCGCGATCTATCTGCTGGCCTACCGCGACGGACTGCAGGGGTTCCGTTTCATCGTGGTGGGGATCGGCGTCTCCGCCGTGCTCTCCTCCTTCAACACCTGGATGCTGCTGCGGGCGGAGCTGGAGACCGCCCTCTTCGCGTCCGCGTGGGGGGCCGGAACCCTCAACAACGTCACCGTCACCACGGCGGTCCCCGCGGGGATCTGCATCGTCCTGCTGCTCGCCCTGATACCGCTGCTCACCCCGTCGCTGCGCCAGCTGGATCTGGGCGACGACGCCGCGCGGGCGACCGGGGTCCGGGTGGCCCGGGTCCGTCCGGCCGCCATCGTGGTCGCGGTGGGGCTGGTGAGCGTCGTCACCTCGGTGGCCGGGCCGATCGCGTTCGTGGCCCTGGCCGCGCCGCAGATCGCCCGGCGGCTCACCCGCTCCCCCGGAATCCCGTTCGGGGCGGCCGGGGCGGTCGGCGCGGTACTCCTCCTGGGGTCCGATCTGATCGCCCAGCACGTCCTTCCGCTCACCGTGCCGGTCGGCGTGGTCACCATCGTCCTCGGTGGCGGCTATCTCGTCTGGCTCCTCATCCACCAAGCCAGAAACCGGACATGACGACAGAGCCGTCCACCGCGCCCGCCGAGAACGCCAAAAACCCGGCCTCCACCGACAAGGCAGGCCGCGCCGTCGGCCCCGGCGGGCCCGCCGTCGCCGACGCCCGGCTGGGAGCCGAAGGGCTCAGCCTGCGCTACGGCCGCCGGACCGTCGTCGAGAATCTGGAGCTCGTGGTGCCTCCGGGGTCGTTCACCGTCGTCATCGGCCCGAACGCCTGCGGCAAGTCGACCCTGCTGCGCGCCCTGGCGGGGCTGCTCCCGCCGGCGGCCGGGCGGATCGTCCTCGACGGTGCCGACATCGCCTCCTATCCGCCGAAGGAGGCGGCTCGGCGGCTCGGCCTGCTGCCCCAGACCGCGATCGCGCCCGACGGAATCACCGTCGCCGAACTCGTCTCCCGGGGCCGGTACGCGCACCAGCGGGTGCTGCGGCAGTGGTCGCGCGAGGACGAGGCGGCCGTCCTGGACGCCCTGACCGCCACCGGGGTGGCCGATCTGTCGGCCCGCCGGGTCGAGGAGCTGTCGGGCGGCCAGCGGCAGCGGGTGTGGATCGCGATGGTGCTGGCCCAGGAGACTCCGCTGATCCTGCTGGACGAGCCGACCACCTATCTCGACATCGCCCATCAGATCGAGGTCCTCAATCTGCTCCACGACCTCCATCTGCGGGGCCGCACGATCGTCGCCGTACTCCACGACCTCAACCAGGCGGCCCGCTACGCGTCGCATGTCGTCGCCATGAAGGACGGCCGGATCACCGCCGCCGGCACCCCCGCCGAGACGATCACCGCCGAGCTGGTCCGGGAGGTGTTCGGGCTCGCCGGGATCGTGATCCCCGACCCGGTCACGGGCACACCGCTGATCGTCCCGGCCGATACCCGTACCCCGGCGCCCGAAGCCTGACGGTGTGCCGGGCACCCGGGGCGGACGACCACCCGAAGGGCGCCGCCGGGCGGGTCAGGCCCGCAGCTAGGCGAGCACGGCCAGCACCCTGCGATGCGTCCGGTCGGTCTGCGGCAGATCCAGTTTCGTGAGGATACTGCCGATGTGTTCACCGACCGCCGCCTCGGAGACCACCAACTGCCCGGCGATCGCGCCGTTGGATCTGCCCTCGGCGATCAGGGCCGGCACCTCGCGTTCGCGCGGGGTGAGCCGCTCGGGGTTCTTCGTGGTCCTCGGGATCGCGCTCCCCTATACCGGGCTGTCCTTGGCCGACACGATGGCGATGGCGGCCTCGGACCGGTCGCGCGAGCCGGCCGTGCTCCGGCTGACCGGGGACACGGGCGGTCAGATCCTGCGGCTGGTGGCCGCCGAGGCGCTGACGGCGGCCGTAGTGGGCGGGCTGCTGGGAGCGCTGGTCACCGCGGTCGATCCGGCCGGGATGCGGGGCGCGCCGGCCCTGCTCTCGGTACGGCCGCCGATCGGGATGCCGTGGCCGACGCTCGCGGCGGCCGCTGCCGCCCGTGCGGTACTCGCCGTGGTCGCGGCGGTCGTTCCGGCCGCGCTCGCCCTCCGGCGGCGGGCCGTGGGGCCGGCGGGGGTGCGGGAGTGACCTCGTGGCGAGGACTCGCCGGTCCGGTGTAAGCGGCGGGGTCCCGGGTAGGTGCGTTCACCCGAGGGACGTCACCACACCATCCGCTACGGGAGAGGTTCCACGTTCGTCATGCACCAGACCGCACATACCTCGTCGGACACGTACACGGACCGCCCTCCGGGCGGCCGCCGGTTGAGCCCCGGGTTCGCCGGGATGCTGGAGAGGATCCGGTACGACGGCGCTTACGCCACCAGAGCCCAGGCGGAACGGGCCACCCGGCCCGTGCTCGCCGCCCTCGGCCGGCAGTTGGCGGCGCCCGAACGCCGGGAGCTGGCCGCCGTGCTGCCGCCCGAGGCGGCCGAGGTGCTCGTCGGTGAGCCGGTGGCGAAGACGCCCCTCGGTCCGCTCGACTTCGTCCGGGAGATAGCGGAGCACAGCGGTGGTACGCCCGCGACGGCACGCTGGGCCGCCGACGCCGTCTGCGCGCAGCTGGCCGGGTTCTGCGGTCCGGACCTCACGGGCCGGGTGGTCGACGGGCTGCCGTCCGGATACGCCGCTCTGTTCGGCCGGGTCCGGACGGAGCGGGCCGCCGCCTGACCGCGCGCCCGCCCCGCCCCCGCTGCTGCCGGGCGCGGGGCGCCGCGGGCGGCGGTACGGAGCATCAGATGCTGAAGCGCTCCTTCGCCAGCAGCGGCCTGACCCGGGCGGCGAAACCGCCTGTGCGGAAGGGGCGCTGAAGCAGTCCCGGGCGCAGTTCCTGGGCGAGGGCCGCCGCGATCATGCCCTGGTCGAGGGCGAGTACGAAGTCGCTGACCCGGCCCGTGCGGACGTCGACGGAGTCCCGGAAGCCGTATCCGTCGTGGTAGGCGCCGAAGTCGCGGGCGAGCGCCGTCAGATTGGCGATCGCCTCGGTACGGGCGTAGGGCAGGGCGAGCATCGCGGCGTGCGGGGTGACGACCCCGCTGGAGTGGTAGCCGTCGATCTGCATGCCGAGGGCGTCCACGCCGTACTCGCGGTAGCCGCCGTCGGGGACGTTCGACGGGGAGAAGCCCCAGTAGCCGTACCGCTCCTCCAGCGTGCCGTGCTCGATCTGGGAGCGGACGTACCGCCGGTGGGTCACTCCCCAGGAGCGGCGGGCCCATTCGGGTTCGGGGACGAAGAGGGGACCATCAGGGCCTCGAACATGGAGCCGCCCCAGGAGGAGACGAGTTTGCGGCCCCGGTGGGTGTAGTGGCCGTTCCAGACCCGGATGCCGTCGACGACGGCGTACGTACCGCCGGGCGGCTGCTCCTGGCCGTGTTCGGGGAGCATGGTCCGCAGCAGGTGCCGGTAGTGGTCGGCGGGGAGGGAGCCGTCGGCGATGCCGAGGTAGCTGGCCATCCGGGGTTCGGTGTCGAGGGCGCCGTAGTGGTGTCCGGTGGGTTCGCCGGTGTCGGTCCAGAAGCCGCCGCGGAGCTGTCCGGGACCCGTGACCGGGTCGGCGGGGTCGTAGGGGGTGTAGAAGTACGACCAGTCGGCGGTGGCGAGGATCCGGTCGACGCGACGGCGCAGCCGCGGGGAGGCGTCGGCGGCGATCATCAGTCCGGTGACCAGCCAGGCGTTGTCGACCGATGACGGTCGTGAGTAGCAGCGGTACAGCGGTTAGCGCTAAGCCTCCGGGGCAGGTCAGCGGCCGTGATCGGCGCTGAGGGTGATCACGCTCGGGGGCCCGATATCACGGAAGGGATCTTCCGCGCAGGGGTTCGAGTGACGGCTGACTGAGCCAGCGGCGGCCCGGCCACCCTCCGGCCCGTGCCGGTTGAGTTCTTAACTGATGATCAGGCCGCGTCCTACGGCTCCTTCAAAGAGCTGCCGGCCCGCCCTGAGCTGGAGCGATTCTTCTTCCTCGATGACGAGGACCGCCTGCTGACCGCGAAACGGCGCGGGGACCACAACCGCCTCGGCTTCGCCCCGCAGATCTGCACCGTCCGGTACGTGGGGCTGTTCCTGGCGGACCCGCTGGACGTGCCGTGGGCGGTGGTGGACTACCTGGCCGAGCAGCTGGTGCCCGAGGACGACGGCTCGGCGGAGATCGCGCTGCGCCAGCAGCTGACCGGCCGGTACAACACGGTGCGCCCGTTCCCCGCGCTGCTGGGCGACAGCGACGCGCTCGGGGCCGCGCAGGGCGGGCGCCGCGTGCTGAAGGCGGTGCGGCGGCTGCCGGTGCTGACCCGGCGCGACGTCTTCGCCGCGCCGTCGAACCGCTGGTCCGACCCTCGGGCGCGGCTGCTGGACGGCGCCCGGTGGGAGGCGGTGCGCGAGGACGTGCTGGCCGGCCTGAGCCTGACCGAGCCGGTGGACGAGCACCTGGACGGGCTGACCCGCGGGCTGGACGCGGCGTGGCGGCAGATGGCGGCCCGGCTGGAGGAGGCGGGCCCGGCGGCGAAGGTGGAGATCGTGGTACCGCCGGAGGGCGGGCGGGCCCGGCTGAGCGTGGGCAAGCTCGGCGCGCTCGGCGAGAGCCGGTCGCTGAACTGGCTGCGCAAGACCACGCTGGCGATGCTGCCGCGCATCGACCTGCCGGACCTGCTGTTCGAGGTGCACTCCTGGACCGGGTTCCTGGACGCCTTCACCCACGTCTCCACCAGCGCGACCCGGATGGAGGGCCTGCCGGTCAGCCTGGTGGCGCTGCTCGTGAGCGAGAGCTGCGACATCGGGCTGACCCCGGTGACGAACCCGGCCTACCCGGAGCTGACCCGCAGCCGGCTCTCCCACGTGGACCAGAACTACCTGCGGGCCGACACGATCGCAGCCAGCAACGCCCTGCTCATCTCGGCCCAGGCGCGGGCCGCTCGCGCAGAGCTGGGGCGGCGGAATGCGCGCCTCGGTGGACGGCCTGCGGTTCGTCGTGCCCAAGCGCAGCATCAACTCGGCGCCCCCGCCCGAGCACTTCGGGCAGAAGAGGGGTCTGACCTGGCTCAACGCACTGAATGACCAGGTGTCGGGGATCGGCGCGATGCTGGTGCCCGGCACCCCGCGCGACTCCCTGTTCATCCTGGACACCCTGCTGAACCTGGACGGCGGGGTGCGCCCGGAGATGGTGGCGACCGACAACGCCTCGTACTCCGACATGGTCTTCGGGATCTTCAAGATGCTCGGCTTCCGCTTCGCGCCGCGCTTCCGCGACCTGGCCGACCAGCGGTTCTGGCGCGCCGACACACCCGGCGAGCAACCGGCCGGCGGCTACGGGCCGCTGGAGGCCATCGCCTGCAACAAGGTGAACCTCAAGAAGATCCGCGAGCAGTGGCCCGACATGCTGCGGGTGGCCGGGTCGCCGATCACCAACCAGGTCCGCGCCTGCGACCTGCTGCGGATGTTCGGCCGCGAAGGCCACCCCACCCCGCTGGGGCGGGCGTTCGCCGAGTACGGCCGGATCGAGAAGACCTTCCACCTCTTCGACCTGGTCGACCCGGTGGACGACACCTACCGGCGCCGGATGAACCGCCGGCTCACCGTGCAGGCGTCCCGCCACACCCTGGCCCGCGCGATCTGCCACGGCAAGCGCGGCCACATCCAGCAGGCCTACAAGGACAGCCAGGAGGACCAGTTGGCCAGCCTCGGACTGGTCCTCAATGCCGTGGTGCTGTGGAACACCCGCTACCTCGACGCCGCCGTCGAGCAGCGCGGGCGCTGCCCGCCGACCAGCGCGAGCACGACGTCCTGGACGAGGACGGCGCCCGCCTGTCCCCGCTCAAGGCCGGCCACCCGAACGTCCTGGGCCGGTACGCCTTCACCCCCTCCCAGCCCGAAGGCGCTCTGCGTCCGCTGCGCGACCCGGACGCGGTGGACGACGACGACCAGGACGACGAGTAGCTCCGGCGGCCCAACCGCGAGGAACGGGCGGGCTGGGGCGTCGTTGAGCCGGTGCGCGGGCCGAAGGGCCCGGTCGCTCAGGTTCTGCCGGGTTTGCCCGTCGAGACCAGCAGGAGGACGGACGAGCCCGGTGCCACCGGTTCTGCGCCGCCCCGGGGGGCACTGCTGATCACCTGCCCGGCGGGAGCGTTCCAGTCCGTGTGCCGCATGATCGTGCAGCTCAGTCCGAGTCCGCGCAGCAGGCTTCCGGCCTGTTCGACCGGCATGCCGGCCAGGTCCGGCAGCGCGATGCCCGCTCCCGCGGTCTGCTCCTGCTCCTGTGTCGGAGTCGCATCGGCGCTTCCGCTCTTGGGGGTGCCGGTGGCGAGCGGGGTGCACGCCCCGTTCGCCGGCGGGGACAGGGACGGGGAGGCGCCGGGCGCGGGCGGCATGGGCTTCAGCGCGAAGAACCCCACCGTGGCGCACGCCAGCACGCCGCACGCCGCAGCGGTGCCGAGGAGCGCCCGGCGGGTGCGGCTGCGGCTGACGACTCGCTCGATCGCGGCCGCGTCGACGACCGGCGCCGTCGGCCCGTCGGCGAAGGAGGCCACCGCGGCACGCAGCTCGGCTTCGAGGCCCGGCTCGAACGGGGCGGGTCCGGACGACGTGTTCCTCACTTCGTACCTCCGAAAGCGGCTGACGGGGTGTGCGGCGCCTGGGCGCCCGATACGGAATCGTGCAGCTTGGCCAGGCCGCGGGCGAGCTGGGACCTCACCGCGCTCGAAGAGATGTCCAGGACGTCGGCGACCTGCCGGGCGTCCAGATCGTGCAGGTAGTACAGGACCACCACGCTGCGCATGCCCATCGGCAGCCCGAGCAGTGCCTCGATCAGTTCCGCGCGCAGATCCACCTGCCCGAACCGGTCCCGGGGGTCGGCCTTCTCGGGCACCCCCGACAGCCCGGGGCGCTCGCCCAGGCGCGACAGCCGCCGCCAGCGGTCGTTGGCCAGGTTGACCAGCACTTTGCGCACGTACGCCTCCGGCGAGTCCGCCACCGCGACCTTCCGCCAGTGTCGGCACGCCCGCTCCAGCGCCTCCTGCACCAGATCCTCGGCCACGTGCACGTCACCGGTCAGCGCATACGCGGTGCGGAACAACGCTCCCGACCGATGTGCGACGAACTCCGTGAATCCGTTGCCCGGACCGCTCCTGCGAAATCTCACCCGCCGACCTCCTTTCCTCGTCCCGTCCCGATCACTGCCCCCATGACGGCGGAACGGGGCCGGGTGCTGCACCGAGCCGCCGGAAGTGACGTGAATCACAGCCGGGACGGAAGGGTGTCCCAGGGCCTCGCGCCGCTGCCGCCCGGGGTGGGGGCGGGGCCCGGCGTCCCGCGCGGGCGGAGCGGAAGCGGGCTCGGGCTCCGACCGGCCGCCCGTCGTCACGGAACGCGGGCCGGCCCTCTCCCGGGAGGCGAGCAGGCGAGTCCGGCCGTCCGGGGGTTCAGTCCTCCGGGATGCCCGGCCTGGCCGGTGGGGGCGGTGGGGCTGCGGCGAAGTGGTCTCCGCCCTGGCCGGCTCCGGGTGTCAGTCCTCCCACAGCTCGGTCATCTCGCGGTCGCAGTGGTAGCAGTACATGGATGCGCTGTCGGCCAGGTCGAAGAACAGCCCCGGGTTCGCCTTGCGCATCGCGGCCTCGGTGGTCTCGCACCAGTCGTCCGGTCCCGGCCGGCGTCGAGGCGGCCGGACTGCGCACTTGGCGTACCGGTGGCCCGGGTCGTGGTCGACCGCATCCGTGCAGCCGTTCGGGCAGGGCCAGTTCTGCGCGGCCGTAGGAGTACAGCGGGGGCAGTACCGCGGATTCCGGGCGTGCGGGCACTTGCGGGTGGGCGGGAACTGCTTTCCGTCGTGCGGCTGGATGTAGTCCGCGGGGCCGTACTGCGGCCACAACCGGTGGAAGCAGTTGTAGCAGCTCGCGCAGCCAGAAGCCGTCCTGGTGGGCGGCCAGCAGGCCGACTGCCGCGTTGACGGCCTCGTTGCCGACGCCCTCCAGCAGGACGCGGGCCAGCTCGGGCGCGGTGGCGGTGGTGGTGCTCACTCGGGTTCTCCGCTCGGTCGGGGACGGTCTTCCCCGCCAGCGTGGAGGCCGGTGCGTGCCGGGCCGCCGAACCGGTGACGGCGTGCCTGCGGCACCGGGCCCGCAAGCGTTTCGGTCGAAACGCTTGCGGGCCGATGGTTGGCTGATCGGCCCGAGATCAATGGAACCGTGGTTAGCGGTGAGAACGATCTTGGTCGACGGCAGCCAGGCCGCTCGCATAGCTACGGCGAAGGGACAAGTAGCCGAGCGTCACGATGGTGACGGTGGGTGATTCGCAGAAATGGTCAGTTGTGAGAGTTCCGCGAGCCCCCCGGGTCATGTCTGGTTTGTCCGGGTATCCATTCGCAGAACATCTCTCAGAACTCCGGCGCCCCGAGAGGCACTTCCGAGGGAATCCCGGCATGGATCTGACACCCGATCAGGCCGCAGATGCGGTAGAGCGGCACGATTGTCCCAAATGCGAGGCTCCGGCGGGGAGCCCCTGCCGCACCCAGGGCGGGAAGACCGCGGCGAAGTACCACACCGCCCGCTTCACCCTCGTCTCGAAGCTGCGCGAGGAGCTGGAGGTGCCGGTGCCCGCCGACCGGGGACCGGGCCGGGCGTGGGTCGAGCGCCCACCGCTGCCGGCCGGGCCGGTGGAGACCGGCTCGGTGGTGATCCGGATCGGGTACGCGCGCTGCTCGATGGCCGAGCAGGAGATCGCCAGCCAGCTGGTCGCGCTGGAGAAGGCCGGCTGCACGAAGGTCTTCCAGGAGAAGATCTCCACCCGGGTCCACCGCCGCCCCGAGATGGAGGCCGCGCTCGCGCTGGCCAACAACATCAAGGAGGCCGCCCCGGACCAGGTGGTCATCCTGACCGTCCACGAGATGAAGCGCCTGGCCCGCAACGCGGCCGAGCTGATGCAGCTCGCCTCCGACCTGGAGAAGGCGGACATCCTGCTGGAGCTGCTGACCGGCCCGCTCACCGGCATCTACGACCCGAACGGGATGGGCGCGATGTTCTTCGCCGTCCTGGCCGCCGCCGCCCAGATCGAGCGCAACTACATCCGGGAGAAGACGCTGGAGGGCCAGCAGATCGCCGCGGCCAGGGGCAACCACGGCGGCCGGCCCAAGGTGATCGACGACGACATGCTGACCTTCGCCCTCGCGCTCAAGGCCAAGGGCGCCCCGCTGCCGGAGATCGCGGCCAAGCTCACCATCAAGGAGGGCAAGAACGCCGGGAAGAACCCCTCGGTGGCCTCCGTCTACCGGGCGCTCGCCGAGGCCGAGGAAGCCGCCGCAGCGACCCGGGCCGACGACGATCCGCCCCTGCGGCCCGTGCCCGTACGGCTCCGCCAACCCGGGGACCCGCTCACCGCCGAGGACCTGAAGCTGCGCGAGCGCCTGGTCGCCCAGCGCGCCGCGCTCACCGCCGCCGAGCGCGAGGAGGCCACCCCGTGATCCCCAAGCCCGCACCGGATGCAGGGCGGCGCGCTGCTGCTCGGCGCCGAGCAGCGCGGTCGGCCCGGCCCGTTCGGCACCTGGACCGACACACCGGAGCCGATCGAAGCCGACGTCGAGGACACCGACCCGGCCGGCCGGGAGGAGGCGCGGTGAGCGGGGAGTGGAGCAACCCGGCGTACGTTCCCGTCTACGACATGCTGCTGGAGCTGGAGAAGCGCCTCGACGCCCTGCGGCACGTCGGCCACGCCGACGGCATCGACCCGCGCGGGACCACCGCCCTGCACGCCGTCCGGCTCGCCGCGGCCATCCTGCAGCCCGTCGTCCCCGGCACCGAGCCGCCGCCGTTCCCCGACGACACCGGCCCGCCTGCTGCAGCTGATCGCCAACTGGCGCGACGCCGCTCTCGACCTCGGCGAGTTCGCCCCCGCCGACCCCGTCCTGCGGGTCATCCCCGGCGGCCGGGACAACCGGCCCGGGTCGGCAGGGTAACGGCCGGCCGTCGCCTTCGCCGTGCTCTCGGAGCCACTCGGCGACATCGTGCACCTCGTGCACCCGGCGCCCGGTGACTTCCTCGTGCAGGTCCATGTCCCCGGTGTCGAGGGCGATCAGGATCGCGGTGCCGCGCAGGGCGGAGGCGACGTTCAGCAGGTCCTCGTCGCGGTAGTCCTGCATCCGCCAGCCGAGATCGCCCATCCGCTCGGCCAGCAGCCGCAGGCCGCCGCGGCTGCCACGGCCTGGCGGGCGAGAGCGGCAAGCTCGGCGTTCCGGTCCTCAGCCACACCTCCAGCGTGCGCCCGTTCTGGCCGGGCCGCCCCCGGGAGCGAAGATCATTCCTTAGCGCTAACCGCTGTACCGCTGCTACTCGCGACCGGAACAGGCGGGACGACGGGCCCGGCGCCCGGGGGCGGGCGTGCGGCCGGGGGACGAGAGCCCCACGCCCCGTACCGCAGTACCTGTACCGCAGGACCCGCGTGCCGCAGAACCCGTACCCCGCGGCCCGTACGGCGGCCCCGGTAAAGGGGGGCGGCCGTGAGCAGCGGCCTGCTGGGTCGCTGCTCACGGCCGTGGGCGCCGGGCCGTCACCACGGCCCGGCACCCGGGTCGCCGGAATCCGCGGGGGCGGGTCCGGTGCCACCGCGGCACCGGACCCGGAACCCGAGCGGTCGCGGATCCCGGCATGTCGAGAGTCGTCAGGCGGCCGTTCGCGGCCCCCACGCGTGGCGGTCCCGGACCGCCGCCTTCTTCCCCAGATGCCCCTCCCTGACCAGAACGGCCAGGGAGTCCAGGATCACCCGGGCGCTGAGCAGCGCCGTCTGTTCGGCCCAGTCGTACGGCGGCGCGCACTCCACGACCTCCAGTCCGGCGAGACCGGGGGCCGAGATCTTCCGGATGAGATTGAGGGCTTCGCGCGGCAGCAGACCGCCGGGTTCGGGCCAGCCGGTGCCGGGGACGAAGCCCGCGTCGACGACGTCGATGTCGAAGGAGAGATAGACCGCCTTGGCCCCCTTCCACGCCGTCTCCAGGGCGATCTCGGCGACCTTGTCGATACCGACCCGTTCGACGTCGCCCACCGTGATCACCGTGGTGCCGCGCTCCCGCCCGACCTCGACCCCGGCCCGCGGCGCCTGCCAGCCGCCGATGCCGACCTGGACCAGATTGGTCGCGGGGGCGTTCTTGATGTTCGTGGCGTGGAACCACGGTGTGGTGTGCATGCGTTCGTCGAGATCGGTCTCCTGGGTGTCCACATGCCGGTCGAAGTGGATGATCCCGATATTGCCGTCGACGTAAGGGGCCATTCCCCGAATGGTGGGATAGCCGATGGAGTGGTCGCCGCCGAGGATGACCGGGAACACTCCCCGCTGGTAGACATGGGCCATCGCCTGGCTGATCTGGTCGAAGGACTTCTCCAAGTTGCCGGGGATGGTGAAGACATCACCGATGTCGACCATATTGAGCTGCTCGCGCAGATCGACGCCCAGTTCGAAGCAGTAGGTGCCGAAGAGATTGGTCGACCGCCGGATGCCCTGGGGGCCGAACCGGGCGCCGGGCCGGTAGGTGGCGCCGGAGTCGAGAGGCGCTCCGAAGACGGCGACCTCGGCGTCCTCGATCTCATTGACGTCCTCCAGGAACGGGCTCTTGAGGAAAGTGCCCCGTTCCCCGGCGAAATGCGGGAGTTCACCGCGGGAGAAGGTGGGAATGGTCCGGTCGACCAGGGTCGGTGAGCCCGGCAGCCCATGGGCCAGGCCGCGCTGGATCTCTTCGTCGTGCCGGAAGAGCGAGATCCGTTCCTCGGCGAGCTGGGCCCACTTGCCTTCCTTCACGGCAAAGGCGTCGCTGTGCGAATGTCCGTGCTCATGACGGTGGGAGTGGCCCGAAGGGCCGTGGTGGTGCTGGTGACGATGTGAGTCGCTGCCCGCCGCGCCGGCGTCGTCGCGCTCAAAGGGATCGGGCGTTTTCGGCATTCTCAGCCTCCAACGAGGCCGTCTTTACGCGAAACCGGTACGGCCACCCTCGTCGGCAGATGCTCTGATAGCACCTGTTCGGCACTGTAGCACCGGAACCCGGCGGTCCGGGCTGCTTCCCCGGCCCGGACCGCCGGGTTCCGGGGACCGGCCGGGGGTACCGGAACCGAGTGCTCTACAGTGCCCGTGACCGGCCCGGGGCTGATATCGCCGCCCGGGCGGGCCGGGGATCCGGATCGGAGGAGCGCCGGGGTGACGGACCATCACGAGGATTTCTCCGCCCATCTCCTGGACGCGGCGACGGGCGTCCTGGCGCGTTTTCCGGCGGAGCTCCGGCCGGAGATCTACGCCCTCTCGTTCCGGATCTGGCGGACGGACGACGACGACCGCCGCCCCTATGTGGCCATCGGCTGCAACACGGAGAGCCGCTACGAGCGGGAGAGTCTGCGCACGGATCCCGGCGAGGCCCGCTGGAACTACGCGTACTGGCGGCTGGACGGCTTCGAGACGCTGGGGAACGTGCCCGGGGACCCGGTGGGTTCCCGGCTGTACACGACGGAGGTCCGGCGGCTCGGTCTGTGGTTCGAGGACGACGGGTCGGAGGACGAGGCGCCGGAGAACGGTGGACAGGGGAACGGTGCACCGGACGACGACCGGGAGTCCCGGCGCGAACTGCTCCGGGAGCACTTCGCCTCCGCCTGTGTCCGGGTGGCCCGGCGGCTGCACACGGAGGGCCGGATCGAGCGGATCTTCGGACGTCCGCTGCCGGTCGTGGTCTTCGACATGTACTGCCCCGGCTGGGAGGTGGAGGCCACCAGGGCCGCCAATCCGCCGGAGGCCGTCCGTGACTTCCTGGCCTGGTACGACACGCCCGCACCGGGGTGATCCAGCCCCCTTCCGCCCATGGACGGACCCCGGCTACGGCGGGGGCTGCGGGGCCGGCGGCCCCGAACCCGGCGGACCGCCCGGGTCCCCGCCCCCGCTCCCGCGACGAGTCCGGGCAGCCGCCGGAGATCGTCGACGAGTACCGTGTCCGGGCCCGCCGGCCGGTCCGCCGGGGTCAGTCCGCCGTGGTAGCCGAAGACCCGCATCCCCGCCGCGCGGGCCGCGGCACAGCCGTACGGACTGTCCTCGACCACCGCGCACCGCTCCGGAGCCGCGCCGAGCCTCCGGGCCGCGTACAGGAAGAGGTCCGGGGCCGGTTTCCCCCGCGCCACCTGCTCGGCGCTGAAGACCCGGTCGCCGAACCAGTGCGCCAGCCCGGTCAGCCGCAGGCCGCGCCGTACGCTCGCGAGCCGGGTGTTGGACGCGACGCAGACCGGCACGGCGAGGGCGGCCGGCGCGTCGGCGACCCCGTCGACCGCCGTCAGCCCCTCGGCCTCGTACGCCTCCTGGTACAGATGCTCGTACGGCTGCTGCCAGCCCGGGGGCAGCTACGGGCCGTCCGGGTCAACTGGCCCCGGATGACGGCCCGGGGACGGCTGCTCGGGGCCGTCACGGTCGGCGGTCTGGCGGTACGGGCCGCGCTGCTGCTCGCGGACGCGGTCTGCGTGCTGGGGGCCCGGGCGACACCGGAGTACCGGGACCGGACCGACGCCCTGGGCTGGGCGCTGGTCCTGCCCTGGCATCTGGTCGGCTCGGGCGCGGTCCATCTCGCCCTGTGGGAGCTGGTCCGCGGCGACCGGGGCTGGCACAGCGTCCGCGGCACCGGAACGGACGAGAACGACGGATCGGGCGCGCGTCGGGGCACGGGAGAGGAGGCGGCCGGATGACCCACCGTACGGAACCCGTCATCGGCGCCGCCGTGATGACCCACCCCGCGCGGCGCGCGGTCGCCGCCGCCCTCGCGGCCCGGCTGGACCACTGGGGAGCCGTCGTCGCCGAGGACCCCCTGCCCGGGCGGCCCCCCGCGACGCTGCGCGCGGCCCGGGCCGCCTGGGCCGCGATCGCCCCCGGCGCCAGCCACCATCTGGTCCTCCAGGACGACGTGGAGCTGTGCGCGGACTTCGCCCGCCTGGTCACGGAGGCGGTAAGCCGCCATCCGGACACCCCTCTGGCCCTGTACGCCAACTCGTCGGCAGTCTGATCGAGCGCCACAGCACGGTGATGTGGGCCGTACTGGCCGTACTGATCGCCGCGGGCGGCCTCGGCTTCCACCGGGTCGGGCAGGCCCGCACGGCGGGTACCGCGTCCCCCGCCGGCCGGCGCGGGACCGCGACGTACAAGGAGGTCTGAGATGCCGGGAACGATCACACGGCGGGGCGCGCTGGCACTCGCGGCGCCGCTGGCGGGCCGGGCCGGGGAGGCGGCGGCCGAACCGGCCCCCGCCCGTACGCTCACGGTCTGGCTGATGTGGGGCTCGGTGCCCGCGCGGGTACTCGCCGAGGCCGTGGCCGAGTTCGAGGCCGCGCACCCCGGGGTCCGCGTCCGGGTCACGATGCAGGACCGGGGGTGGTGTCCGGGAGCGGCTGGAGCGGGCCCTCGCCTCGGACACCCCGCCGGACGTGGCGGAGACGGGCACCACCATGACCCCGTACTTCGCCGCCGCCGGGCTGCTCCGCGATCTCTCCGCCGAGGCCCCGGCGATGGGCCGGGACGCCTGGCCGCCCGGACTGCGGGCCTCCGGGGCGTGGCGGGGAGAGGCAGTACGGCATCCCGTTGTACGCGGCGTCCCGGGTCGTCGTCCACCGTACGGACCTGTTCGCCCGGGCCGGCCTGACGACCCCCGCGACCAGGGCGAATGGCTCGCCACCAGCCGGGCGCTGGGCCGGGCGTACCGGACCGTACCGGGCTTCCAGCCGATCTGTCCGCCCGGCCGGAACTGGTACTTCCTCTCCGGTCCGCTCTGGGACCGGGGCGGCGAACCGGCCACCCGGGACGCGGTCACCGGACGCTGGCGGGGCGGCCTGTCGACCCGGGCGGCGGCCGGGGCCCTGCGCTACCACGGCCGGCTCCAGTCGCTCTCGGACGCGCCGGTGGACCAGGACGAGGGGAACCGGCCGCAGTGGGAGGCGCTGGCCCGGGGGAACGTCGGACAGCTGGTGGGAATGCCCTGGGAGCTGCCGGACGCGGAGCGGCTCAATCCGGAGCTGCGCGGAAAGCTGGGGCTCTTCCCCGTCCCCGGCCCCGTCCGGGGACGGGCCGGGAGCACCTTCCTCGGCGGTACGCGTCTCGCCGTCGCGGCCCGGACCCGGGAGACCGGCCCAGCCGTCGACCGGACGTCGAAGCTGAGCGGCCCGGCGTTCCAGACCGAGCTGGCGATCGCCAACGGCACCCTGCCCAACCGGCGGGCCCTGGCCGACGCCATCGACGACCCGGCGGTACGGGCCCGGGCCGCGGCGGCGGTGTTCGGCCGGACCGTACCGGTCGACCCCCGCTGGCCGCTGGTGGAGGCCGAGCCCCATCCCGTGAAGGGCCTGCTGACCGCCGTCCTCACCGGAACCCCGCCGCGCACGGCGGGCCGGTCGGCCGACCGGGAGCTGGAGCTGCGGCTGAACGGACCCGTCCGGCGCGCGTCCTGACGGCGGGTATCCGCCCGAGTCGGGCGTTCTGTGCAGGTGACAGGTGCATACCTATAGTGATTTCGGCCTGTCTCATGACCTGTTGCGCCACGGGAGGGTGCCTTGGATCTGCATGCAACGCTGCATTTAGGACTTCCGAAACAGAGTCGAAGGGTTTACGGCAGTCTCGCGTCGGAGAAGACTCCGGCGCACCCCGAAACCCTCGCGAGACGTCTGGGACTGTCCAGGGACCAAGTGGACAGAGCCGTCGACGATCTCCGCATCCTCCGTCTGGTCAGCCCGGCCCCGGACGGCGGCGACGGCGCGCTGATCGCCAATCCGCCGTTCGAGGCCCTGGCACCGATGCTGGGCTCCCTGGAGGCCCAGGCCGAACGGAACTCGCTCTACGCCAACCGATTACGGCTGGTCCTCGACGAACTCGGCCAGCTCTACGACGACTCCGGCGCGGGGGCGGAGTCCACCGCCGCGATCGAGCGCTTCGCCGACCCGGCATCGGTCCAACGGGCCCTGGTCGAGGCCATGTGCGGTTGCAAGAAGGAGATCGTCGCCACCCGCCCGGGCGACGGCCCCGCCGACGGGTCCCCGGGCCGGGGCCTCCCCGACGAACTCGCCGTCCACGAACGCGGCGTCCGGGTCCGGCTGCTCTATCCCCACGCGATCCGCTACCGGCGCGCCGCCCTCGCCCACGCCCGGCGGCTGGCGGCGGGCGGTGCCGAGATCCGTACCTCCGACAGCCCGCTCCCCCGGACCTTCCTCTTCGACAACGAGACCGTCTTCCTCCCCGACACCGAGGATCCGCACGGCGCGGTGGCCGTCTACGACCCCGTGGTGGTGGCGTTCGTCCGGGGTGTTCTGGAGACCGCCTGGACGGAGGCCGAACCCCTGCGCGAACCTCCGGCCGGTCTCACCGAACGCCATCTGGTCGCCGAACGCAGCAAACAGGCCATCCTCCGGCTGCTGATCACCGGCGCCAAGGACGAGGCCATCGCCCGTCAGCTGGGCCTCTCCCTGCGGACCTGCCGCCGCCATATCGCCGAACTCATGGACCGGCTCGGCGCCGAGAGCCGCTTCCAGGCGGGCTGGCTCACCTCGGCCAACGGACGGCTCCCCCCACCTGATCTCCCCGACTGACCCGCGCCCCACCCCGCCCGGCGCCCGCCGCGACCCCGTCGCGCCGGGCGCCCCGCGCGCCCCGGCCGGGAGAGGCCGCGGCCGGGACGTTGAACCCGTCGGCGATCAGGGCCGTACATCCGGCGGAAGCCGGACGGTCGCCGTCCGGCTCCGGGACCGTGTCCAAGAGGCGAAGGAGTACACACCATGACCGGATCGCAGGACGAGCCCCGTACCGTCTGCCGCAGGACCGTCGTCGCGGCGGTGGGAGGAGCCGGTCTGACGGTGGCTCTGACGGCCTGCGGCGACGACGCCCCCGGCGACGGGAAGGGCGCCGGGAGTACGGGCGGGGCCAACGCGCCGGGCGGCGACAGCGGCGGCACGCCCGGCGGCGGGGGCGGCGGCAAGGTCCTGGCCGGGGTGGCCGAGATCCCCGAGGGCGGCGGGAAGATCATCGGTGACGTGGTGGTCACCCAGCCGGTGAAGGGCGAGTTCAAGGCGTTCTCGGCGAAGTGCACCCATCAGGGGTGCGCGGTGGGGAGCGTGGCGGCGAATGTGATCGTCTGCCCCTGTCACAACAGCCGGTTCGACGCCTCGGACAGCAGTGTGCAGGGCGGCCCGGCCACCAGCCCGCTGCCGTCGGCGCCGATCAGGCGGGAAGGGGACTCGATCGTCCTGGCGTGATCGCCGCCCCGGGGCGAGTACGGGCCGGGGCGCCGATCGCCCGGCCCGGCTACACCGGGCCGCCCGCCGCCGGACCCGCCGCGGTGTCGGTCAGCGCCCGTACGGTCGCCCGGATCGACGGCCGCCGGTCCGCGTCCGTGCGCCACACGGCGTAGATATGCCGCAGTACCCGCTGCCGTACGGGCACGAGCGCCACCCCCTCCGGTACCGGACCGCGCCCCAGCCGGGGCGTGACACAGACCCCGAACCCGGCGGCGATCAGGGCGAGCTGGGTGTGGTGCTCACCCGCGAGATGCGGGATCCGGGGCTCGATGCCGCGCGAACGCAGGGTGAAGGTCAGCCACTCGTGGCAGAACTCGCCCTCGGGCCACGACACCCAGTCGTCGTCCGCGAAGTCCTCCAGATCGACCTCGGCCCGGTCCGCCAGCGGATGCCCGGCGGGCATCGCGATATCGGGCGGGTCGTCCAGCAGCCGGGCCTGCGCCAGCCCGCCGGGGACGGGCAGCCGCTTATTGCTCCAGTCGAGGACCACGGCAAGGTCGTAGTCGCCCCGGATGACCCCGCTGATCCCGTCCTCCGGCTCCACCTCACGGGTCCGCACCCGCAGGTCGGGATGGCCGGAGCGGAGGGCCGAGAGCATGCCGGGGAAGAGACCCCGGGCCGCCGTGGGGAAGGCGGCCACCAGCACCTCGCCGACCACCTGGCCCCGCTGTGCCTCGATATCGGCCTGGGCCAGTTCGACCTGGGAGAGGATGCGGGCGGCATGGTCGGCCAGCAGCCGGCCGGCGTCGGTCAGCCGTACGCCCCGGCCGTTCTTGGCCAGCAGCTGCTGACCCACCTCCCGCTCCAGCTTGGACAGTTGCTGGGAGACGGCGGAAGTCGTGACATGCAGTCCGTCCGCCGCGGCGCTGACCGAGCCGTGCCGGGCGAGGGCGTCCAGGGTCCGCAGGCGCTCCAGATTCAACATGTAAGCAATGCTAAGCTATTCGGCTAAGAAAATCTCACTTGTGCTACGAAGTTCCGGGCGCGACAGTGGACGTCATGACCACCGCCTCCCGGGCGCCCGCCGCCCCGTCCGCCTCCCCCACGGCCACCGCCCGGCGCTCCGGGCCCGACTGGCGCGCCGGCTTCGCCTTTCTCTCCGTCATCTGGGGCCTGAGCTTTCTGCTGACCAAGGTCGGCGTCCAGGGATACGCGCCGTTCCAGGTCACCTTCGGCCGGCTGCTGTTCGGTACGGCGGTGCTCGCCGTCGCCCTGGCGTTCCGGCGCGAGGGGCTGCCGCGCGGCGGCCGGACCTGGCTCCATCTGACGGTGGCGGCGTTCCTGTTGAACGCGCTGCCGTTCTCCCTCTTCGCGTACTCGCAGGAGACGATCCCCTCCGCGCTGGCGGCGATCTGCAACGCGACCTCGCCGCTCTGGGGCATGGTGCTGTCGCTGGTCGCGCTCTCGGAGGACCGGCCCACCCGGCGCAAGGTGGCCGGTCTCGGACTGGGCTTCCTCGGGGTGCTCACGGTGCTCGGTGCCTGGCAGGGCTTCTCCGGTATCGAGCCCACCGGTACCGCCTTCGCGCTGCTGGCGTCGCTGAGCTATCCGATCGGCTGGATCTACGTCCGCCGCACCCTGGCCGGGAGCTCCCGTTCGAACCTCTCCCTGACCACCGCCCAGCTGGGGGTCGCCACGGTTCAGCTCGCCGTCGTCACCCCGCTGTTCACCACGTTCCCGGCCTCCTTCCCCGTGGTGCCGCTGCTCTCGATAGCCGCCCTGGGTGCCCTCGCCACCGGCCTGGCGATGCTCGTCCAGTACGGTCTGGTCGCCGAGGTGGGCCCGACCACCGCGCAGATGGTCACCTACTTCACCCCGGTCATCGCGACGATCGCCGGAGTGACGGTGCTCGGCGAACGGCTGAGCTGGAGCACCCCGGTAGGCGCCCTGATCATCATCGCGGGGGCGGCGCTGAGCCAGTCCCGCCCCGGACCCCCGACCGCCGCCGCCCCGGTCGCGACCGCCCCGACGGCCCTGGCCGACGGGGGCGCGGACAGCGCGCCGGGACCGGATCCCGCCGAGGAGTCCCCGGTGACCACCGCCCCGGCGCCGGTCCCCTCGGCCGGGCCCGCGCCCGCCGTCTGCGCGGCCGGTGGTGGCGGCCGGGACATCTGACCGGCGGTGTGACGTGCCGCGCGGCGACAGGACGGCGGGCACACGGGAGCGGCACCCCGCCGCTCAGCCGTAGCTCCGCCGCGCCGGTTCCATCGCCCCGGTGACGGCGTCGGCAAGCGCGTCGATCTCGGCACCGGTCAGTCCGGAGACGGTCAGCCGGATGCCCGGCGGCGCCGAGATCCGGAACCGGGCGCCCGGCGAGGCCGCCCATCCGGCGTGCAGCAGCCGGGCCACGGTCCCGGTCTCGTCCCCGACCGGCACCCAGACGTTCATCCCGCTGCGGCCGTGGGCCGCCACCCCGCGCCGCCCGAGGGCGGTGATCAGGGCGTCGCGCCGCTCGCCGTAGGCCCCGGCGACGGCGGCGGGGTCGATCGCGTGCTCGGCCCAGAGCCGGGCGACGGCGGACTGGAGCAGCCGGCTCACCCAGCCGGGGCCGACGAACTGCCGTCCCGTGACCCGGTCCACGGTGGTCTCGTCCCCGGTGAGGACTGCGGTCCGCAGATCGGGGCCGTACGCCTTCGCCGTGGAACGGACCAGCGCCCAGTGGTCGGTGGTCCCGGCCAGCGGATGCAGGGGCAGGTCCACGATGCCGTGACCGTGGTCGTCCTCGATCAGCAGGGTGCGCGGGAAGCCGCGGAGGACCTCCCGCAGCTCCCGGGCCCGGGCCGGGCCCACCGCGCCGCCCGTCGGGTTCTGCGCCCGGTCGGTGACGACGATCGCCCGCGCGCCCCCGGCCAGCGCCCGGGCCGCCGCGTCGGGGAGCGGTCCCTCGTCGTCGACCGCGACGGCGACCGGCCGCAGTCCGAGCGCCGGTACCAGGTCGAGCAGGCTGCCCCAGCCCGGATCCTCGACCGCGACCCGGTCGCCGGGGCGCAGATGCGCGGCGAGTACGCGTTCGACGGCGTCGAGGGAGCCCGAGGTCACGGCGATCGGGCCGGGCGGCACCCCGTCGGCGTCCAGGGCGGCCCGGGCCAGCCGGGCGAACTCGGGCTCGACGGTGGGGCCCGAGTAGAGCCCGAGTTCCGGGACCCGCCGCTGCCGGCGGGCGGCCGCGGCGAGCACGTCCGCCAGCGGGGGCAGCAGCGCCGGATCGGGGTTGCCGTGGCTGACGTCCCGTACACCGGGCGGCGCGTCCACCCGGATCGCGCCGCGCGCCGTACTGACGGGCCGGGCCCGGATCCGGCTCCCCCGCCGTCCGGCCGTCTCGATGATGCCCCGCTCGCGCAGGGTGCGATAGGCGGCGGCGACCGTATTCGGGTTCACCCCCAGGTCGCCCGCCAGCTCCCGCAGCGGCGGCAGCGGATGCCCGGGCTCCAGGGAGCCGTCGGCGACTCCGCGTTCGACGCTGGCGGCGATCTCCGATGCGCCCCGCCCCGTGATCCGATACTCTCCTAGCACAAACAAGATTATGCACTAGTGCAATGGAGTTGTCATGTCGGACACCTCGGCCACCCCGTCGACCACCCCGGCCTCCGCCGCTTCCGCCGCCACCGCCGAGCCGACCTCCTACGAGCCCACCGGGCGGACCGTCCCGACCCGGCTCCGGGAGCGCGCCGCGTACGACCACGACACCGTCCACGCGATACTCGACGCGGCGTACGTCTGCCACCTCGGCTTCGTCCGCGACGGCCGGCCGGTCGTCCTGCCCACCCTCTACGCCCGGGTCGGGGACCGGCTCTACGTCCACGGCTCGACGGGCTCGCGACCGCTGCGGATGGCGCGAGAGGCGGACCCCGGGCTGCCCGTCTGCCTGACGGTCACCCATGTCGACGGCCTGGTCCTGGCCCGTTCGGCGTTCCACCACTCGATCAATTACCGATCGGTCGTGGTGCAGGGCGTCGCCCACCAGGTCACCGACCCGGCGGAGAAGGCGGCGGCACTCGACGCCCTGGTCGACCATGTGGTCCCCGGCCGGTCGGCCGACTCGCGTCCGGCGAACCCCAAGGAGGCGGCGGCGACGGCCGTCCTCCGGCTCGAACTGACCGAGGTGTCGGCGAAGACCCGCTCCGGCGGGCCCGGCGACGAACCGGAGGATGTGGAGCTGCCGTACTGGACGGGGGTCGTACCGGTGCACCACGGCTACGGCGCCCCCGTCCCGGCGGACGATCTGGCGCCCTCGGTACCGCTGCCCGGCTATCTCGCACACCTCTGACACGCGGGGCGCCCCGGCGCCGGGCCGCGTCCGGCGAAGAGCGCCGTCCGCCGCCCGCGGCGTCCGGCTCGCGACGGCGCCGAGGGCCCTCCGGCGAAGGCAAGGGCCGGCTTCCCTCGCACGAGACGCACTCTGGCAAACCCCGGCGATGCCCGGGGCACCTCCCGCGCCCGAAAGGCTATGCGGAAGAGCGCGCGGGCCGGACGTCGCAGGCCGGGCGGGGTGCGTCGGACACGATCCGCGTCAGCCCCCGGAACGGCCCGCGGACAGCTCGCCCCCGGCGCCCCGTGCCACCACCGCCGTACCTCCGGCTGCGGGCAGGGGCGTACCGGCCTCCCCGCCCCGGCCGTCCCCGGAGGCAACGGGTCCGGACGGCGCTTTCGGTGCCTGCGACTGCGCGATGAACGCACCCGTCAGCACCAGCGCCCCGCCGATGATCTGCGGCAGGGAGAGATGCTCGCGCAGCAGCACCCAGGCGAGGACGGTCGCGACCACCGCCTCCAGGCAGGCCACCACCCCCGCGACCTGCGGCGACAGTGAACGTACCGACACCACCCCGGTGATGTAGGCGAGCACGGTCGCGATCAGGACGACCCAGCCCAGCAGCAGCCAGCCCGGCACCTCCGTCGCGCCCATCAGGACGGCGTCGCCCAGCAGTCCGGCGTCCATGTTCCACGGGCGGGCCACCACCGTCAGCGCGACGGAGCCGACGAGAAGTCCGTACGCGATCACCCCGAGCGGGTCGGCCCGGTTCTCGGCGTCGTCGCCGCCGTGGTCGGAGAGGATGAAGTAGCAGGCCTGGCAGCAGGCCGCGCCCAGGGCGAGCAGCAGCCCCAGCAGATCGAAGCCGAGCCCGGACCAGACCTCGACCACACAGGCGAGACCGGTGACGGCGAGAACCACGCCGACGGCGGCGGCGCGGGTGACCGGACGCCGCTGGACGAACCGGATCCAGCCCAGCACCAGGGCCGGGCCGAGGTACTCGACCAGCAGCGCGACCCCGACCGGGATCCGGGAGATGGAGGCGAAGTAGAACGCCTGCACCCCGGCGACGGCCAGCAGTCCGAAGCCGAGCAGCAGTACGGGTTTGCGGCGGACCAGATCGCGGTGGCGCCAGGCGAAGGGCAGCATCACCAGCGCGGCGCCGGTCACCCGGAGCCAGACCACGTGCAGCGGGTCGAGGCCCGCCTCGATCAGCGGCTTGGCCGCCACACCCGAACCGCCGAACGCGACGGCGGAGACCAGGGCGATGCCCAGGCCGCTCTTTCTCCCGGAGATCGCCTGCATCGGCACATCATGTCAGCAGGGGTCATGACCGTCGACCCTGTGACGCATGTCGAGATGGTACGGGGCGGGAGCCTTCTCGGCCCGCTCCGCCCGGTCAGCCCGCTCCACCCGGTTCGGCCCCGGCCCGCCGCAGGACCTCCATCGCCCGGCAGCCCGGATCGGCGGCGAGGGCGTCGAGCAGATCGACCCCGGTGGCCCGGCCCGCGCCGCGCCGGGCCGCCCGCGCCAGCGCGCCTTCGACGGCGTCGGCGGCCGAGGGCGACCAGGTACCGGCACCGCCGACGGTCCTCGGCCCCGGCAGCCGTACGACGGGTACCGCGCCGGAGTCCTCGACGGAGCCGCGCCAGCGCCGGCCGTAGCCGATGGCGCGCTGGGCGAGATAGCCCAGCACCCGGGCGACCCGGGGCCCCGGCCCCAGCGCCGCCCGGGCGTCGGGATCGACTTCGAGCAGGGAGTGCAGCAGATGGGCGGTATCGATCTGACGGTCTCCCACCCGCAGGGCCCGGCGGCGCGCGCCCGACACCACCGACGCCAGTTCGGGGGTCAGCCGGGTGTCGACGACGGCTCGCGGGACGGCGGACCGCCGGAGCGGTCGCGGGACGGGGCTCTGCACAACTCCCACCCCATCAGGCAATGGCGCGGAAAGCGTCCCCGTCCCGGCCTATTCGCCCATCCAGCAGAAGTCGGGTACACCCGGAGTATTTCTCCTCCTTGCGGATGAGATCACAACGTTCTCGCCCCGGGCTCGCGCGCCGCCTTGCCCGTGCGCCCCCCTGTGCCCCCGCCGCCCCGGTCGGATGCCTCGGGCAAGCAACCGGCTCCGCCACGGGCGCGTCACCGGAAGCATGTTCTGGTTGGTCGCCCTGCCCGCCGCGGACGGCCGGGAGTACGTGTACCGGGTGTACGCACCGGCGTCGGCGCTGCGCGCGGATGTCTTCTGGGCGGCCTTCCACTGTCATGACGAGGGCCCGCACCCCCGGGCGTCCGACCGCTTCGACGCGGCCGGGATCTGGCGGCACCCCGCGCCCGAGCGGCGCTGAGGCCCGGGACGGGCCCGGCCCGCCCCGGGGACCGAACGACGAAGGGCCCCGTGCCGGCGCACAGGGCCCACCGCTTCCCGTCCGGCCGCTCACCGGCCGCAACCGCCGCGACCCCCGTCAGCGCTCGTCGGCGAGGATGAGATACAGCTTCTTCCGGGATTCGTTGATCACTTCGAGGGCCTTCTGCCGCTGCTCGGGACTACCGGTCTTCCAGACCTGGCCGAAGGCTTCCATCAGCCCCCAGCCCGCCTGGCGGATCTCGTTGACGGTGTCCCAGTCGACCCCGCGACCGGCGTCCTCCCACGGGGCTTCCGGCCCCGACTCGGCCTCGGCCCGCCCGGTGTCGGTAAGGGTGAAGAGCTTCTTGCCGCCCTCGCTCTCACTGACGATCAGACCCTCGTCCTCCAGCATCTGAAGGGTCGGATAGACCGAGCCGGGACTGGGCTTCCACGCCCCGCCGCTGCGCTCGCCGATCTCCTGGATCATCTCGTAACCGTGCATCGGCCGGTCCTTCAGCAGGGCCAGGATCGAGGCCCGGACATCACCGCGCCGGGCCCTCCCCCGGCCGCCGCCCCGGCCGCGACCGCCGCCGAAGGGGCCTCCGAACGGTCCGCCGAAGGGCGGGCCGAACTGCCCGAAGGCGCCCCGGCGGCCCTCGAAGCCGCCCCAGCCACGATGTCCGGGTCCGCCGCACTGCCCCCGGCCGTACTCGTCGTCTCCTTGCGGACGCATCACGTACTCCTTCCATCGTTGATCCATCACGACACTTCAACGATATATCGGAATGCGTCGCCGAACAAGCAACCGAACAATGAGCCGACTGTCCTGCGGCGGTGTGTTCGGCGACTGCGTGGCGCCGCGCCCGGCGCGCCCGGTCGCGCCCCCGCCCGAGTGGCCCCTACTCCGCGCCGTCCGGTCCAGACGTTCCGGATTGGCCTTGGTGACCCGGCGCGTACCGCCCGTACCGTCGCCCCATGAAGATTCGTATCGTCGACGCCTTCACCCCGCGCCCCTTCGGGGGCAACCCCGCCGGGGTGGTCCTCTTCCCGGACGCACACGCCTTCCCCGCCGACGACTGGCTCCAACGGGTCGCCGCCGAGGTCAATCTCTCCGAGACCGCCTACGCGCATCCGCTGCCCGGCGGACCGGGGGAAGGGGAAGCGGACTGGGCCCTGCGCTGGTTCACCCCCGTCACCGAGGTCGACATGTGCGGGCACGCCACCCTGGCCACCGCCCATGTCCTGGGCGAGACGGGGCTGGTGACCGGCACGGTGCGGTTCGCCGCCCGCTGCGGCCTGCTCGCCGCCACGGTCCACGACGACGCCACGATCACCATGGACTTCCCGACGTCGCCACTCGTCCCGGCCGAGGCGCCGGACGGCGTCGAGCGGGCGATCGGCGCCCCCGTCGTCTCGGTCCACGACACCGGCGAGCACATCGGCGATCTGCTGGTGGAGGTCGCCGACGAGGCGACCGTACGCACCCTGGTCCCGGATCTCGCGGCCGTCGGCCGGCTCTCCCGGCGCGGCCTGATCGTCACGGCCGCGGCCGAGGACCCCGGCCGCGGCTACGACTTCGTCTCACGCGGGTTCTTCCCCAACGCGGGCATCGACGAGGATCCGGTGACGGGGAGCGCCCATACGGCCCTCGCCCCCTTCTGGTCGGCGCGGCTCGGACGTACCGAACTGACCGGTCTCCAGGGCTCGGCCAGGACCGGACTGGTCCGTACGGCCCTGCGGGGCGAGCGGACCCTGCTCACCGGCAGCGCCGTCACCGTCATCGAGGGCGAACTGCTGGCCGCACCCTGACCGTCGTCGGGCGCGGCCATTCTCGGAGCCCGGAAATGCCTTCACAAGTACCGACTAATTTGTGGGGTACTCACCAAAAGGTGTGTGAAGGCCATGG
>NZ_JBEYIS010000021.1:61331-121961 GCF_040635975.1 Streptomyces sp. NPDC006798 | reverse complement strand
CGCGACGACGGACGCCGCGACTGCGTCCGCGCCACCGCCCGCCCCACCGCAGCCCGCGTCCTCTGGTCCGTCCACACCCTCGTCCTCGTCACCGCACTGCTCGCGGGCACGGTCGCGTTCCGCGCCCAGGAGTTGGCGGACCGGCACTGTTCCAGTTCGCCGCTCTCGGCCAATCGCGACACCCGGCTGCTGAAGGCGGACAAGTCGGCCGATCCCGAGTGCGTCGGTATCGCCACCGGCGACGTCCGCTTCTCCGACTGGCTGAAGTCCGGTGACCACGGCGGCACGTCCGCCAAGGCGCCCTGGACGCTGGCGGAGTTGGAGAAGAAGATCGAGCGGGAGAATGCCGGGATCCTCAGCAGCAAGAACGCCAAATACGTCACCGTCGTCTATGCGGGTCCCCTCGGTTCCGCCTCTCCGGAGAACGCGTCGCCGGTGAAGGGCATCGAGGAGCTGGCAGGTGTCTATCTCGCCCAGGCCGCGATCAACAAGGCCGGTTCCCCCCGGCTCCGGGTGCTGATCGCCAACGGCGGCGCGGATATGCGCCACCAGGTGGCCATGGCCGAGTCCATCGCCCGCTACGCCCGCCGTGACCCCAGCCTCGTCGGCGTCGTCGGCGCCGGACGGAATCTCACCACCAGCAAGGATGTCGCGACCCTTCTCGGGGACGCCGAACTGCCGGTGATCTCGGGTACGAACTCCTCGACCGAGCTGCCCCTGAAGCACGCCAACTGGTTCAGCCTGGCCGCCCCCGACGCCTGGCAGGCCCGGCAGCTCGAACTGATCGCCCGACAGCTGCAGCTCCCGAAGACCGAGCAGCACGCGCTCGTCCTCGCCCGCGACACCAAGAAGACCCAGGACGAGTACACCAACCAGCAGGCCCGGTTCGGGGGCGAGATGCTGAAGGGCCTGAGGTACAAGGTCACCGGCCCGGTCCTGTACACGGTTCAGGACGGCCGGGCCGAACTGCAGGGCCCGACCGAGACGTTCTGCCGGGGGACCAGGGTCCCCTCGGTGATCTACTTCGCGGGCCGGGCCGAGGACATCAACCCGCTGATGCAGCAGCTCAGCGCCGAACGGGGCTGCGACAACCGGAATATCTCCATCCTCACCGGCGACGATCTGTCCAAGGCCGACTTCACCTCGCAGGGCAACCAGCAGATGCCGGCCGATGTGACGCTCTACTACGCGGCCCTCGCCTACCCGGCCGACGGGCAGTCCACCAACTTCTACCGAAACGCCGAGCAGTACCTCTCCCCCGCCGCTCCCGCCGTCCGGCCGGGCTGGGCCAGGCCCCGGGCGTCCCTGCTGGCGAGCGGCCAGACAGCCCTCTCGTACGACGCCACCCGCGCCCTGCACAAGGCGGCCAGCGTCGGAGGCGCGGTCCAGAACCGGGCCGCCACCTGGGTCAATCTCCGGACGGTCGACCTTCCCAATATGGCGACGGGCACCATCGACTTCACCGATGCCCAGCCCCGGGCGAACCGGACGGGGCACAGCATCGTGCTGAACGAGGTCCGCACCGGCCGGGACGCGAAACCCGTTCTCCGGGCGTTGTGCGGCCGGGCGGCGGGAGACGCCCGGCCACTGACCGCGGCCGACTGCTCCATCGGGCGCGAGCCGCTCTCCGTACGGGAGGTCGGTGGCTGACAGACGACCCCCGGCGGGCGGCTGAAGACTTCTCATCCGCGAACCGGGGGATCCCCCGGCACCCCGGGAACCAGCCCTCCCCCGGTGCCGCGCCCACGAGGGCGGCCGGGGCTCCGGGAAGGGGCGAGCGCCTCCGCTACGTCGGCTCGCGCAGGGCCACGCCCAGCCGGGCGGCCCATTCGAGGGCGTTGGGGACCCGGGACTCCCTCGGCAGCGGTCCCGGTTCGGACGCGGAGTCCAGCAGCTCCTCCAGGGCCGCCGCGTTCACCGTGCCCGCCTCGACCCGGGCGACGAACCGCTCCGCCGCGACCGGGTCGCGATATCCGGCGTCGGCGAAGCTGTCGGCCAGCGACCGGTCGTCGAAGATGCCCGCATAGCCGTCGCAGGACGCGGCGAGCCCGTCGTCCTCGACGTAGTCGGGGTAGGCGGCGCGCCGCCAGCACTCCCCCTCCCACCAGTAGAGATAGCCGAGTTCATAGCCGTCGTTCAGCTCTCGCAGGCTCTGGTGCGGCAGCCAGTCGGGGGCGTCGGCCAGCAGGTCGACGGGCTTGTCGCCCCGGTAGGTGGTGTCGCTGCAATCGACGTCCTGGCCGTAGAACATCGCCTTTCCCCCGGGCAGCAGCGCCAGCGTCCAGCCGCCGTTGGAATGCGAACAGGACAGTTCCCGGTCGCCGAGCCGGAATACCGGCCTGGCGGTTCTGGTGACAGCGATCAGTACGAGCACGACGGCGCGCTGCCACATGCGCTCGGGTCTGCCCAGCTGTGCCGGAATCCGAGGCTCGTCGGTCATCTGTGTCCCTGCTGTCGACCTAGGTATTAGCCGCCCGAACATCCGGCGTTACCGAACCATACGACCGGACGGAGCACCGGCGCCAATGGTGGGCCGGACCGGCCCGGCAGCCGTGTCCGCCGTGGTCGGCGGGGTGTGCGTGGCCATGGGGGAATGAGCGGAGCGGGAGGATTCCGCGTCCGGAATTCCCCGGCCGGAATGGCGGGTTCGGATCGGGAAACGGAAGGGGGCACTGTTGCGGTTCGGCATCTGACGCACCAAAGGGATGACCGTTCGGAGAATCGAGTCTCGGGGAATGGGGGACAAAGGCCGGAAACGATCGCCGGTTCGGCCGGGGCTCAATCGGCCGCGGGGTCCGGCGGGACGTCCCCGGGGTCCGTACGACGTACCGGACCGCGGCCCGGTACCGTCCGGCGCCTCCCGGTACGGTCTGGGACCCGGCCCGGCCGAACGGGCCGCGGCCGCCGGTGCCGGGGGTCCGGCACGGCGCCCGGGTCGTCGGGCGGACTGCTGGGGGCGAAGGTATCCGCCGCCCCTGCTCCGATGTTCGCATTTGCTTACCGTTTACTCATCCGCTCGCACCGCCCGCGACCGGAACGCATCGCACAGGGATCCGGCCACCGAGGCCCGGCCCGTCGGAGCCGCCCGGGTGGTCGACGGGCCCGCGGCCCGCCGTACGTGCTGTTCCCCCGGTTCGCGGACGAATACGGAGCGCCGTTCGGCGCCCGGCGGGCCCGGGACGCCCGGACGGCCGCCGGGAGAGGGGCGCGTACGGCACAGGCCGTAGGCTGACGCCGATGTTCACCTCATCCGGACCCACACTCCGCGAACTCGCCGTTCAGGCGCTCTCCTCGGTCGAACGGGGATACGACCTGCTGGCGCCCAAGTTCGACGCGACCCCGTTCCGTACCCCCGACCGCCTGCTCGATCCGTTCGTCACCTCGGTCCGTCCGCTCGGGCCGTTCCGTACCGGTCTCGATGTCTGCACCGGTACGGGGGCGGGCGTAGGGGCCCTGCGCCGACTGTGCGACACCCGGGTCGTCGGGGTGGACTTCAGCTCCGGCATGCTCGACCGGGCACGCGCCCGGTACGGCTCCGGAACCGTACCGTCCGGCCCGGCGCGGGAAGCCGCTGAGGCGCGGCTCCCGGAGGACCGGGCGGAGGGTCCGGAGGAGGAGGTGGCCGTCGGGGAGCCGTACCGCTCCCCCGCCGTCGACTGGGTACGCGCCGACGCCCGCGCGCTGCCGTTCGGCCCGGGTTTCGATCTGGCGGTGAGCTTCGGGGCGTTCGGCCACTTCCTGCCCCGGGAGCGGCCTGCGCTCTTCGCCGGGGTGTACCGGGCGCTCCGCCCCGGCGGACTGTTCGCCTTCCCGCTGCCCGCGCCGCCGCCGGTGGGCTCGGCGCCGTACTGGACGCTGCTGGGCTTCGACACGGCGATGCGGGTCCGCAACGCCGTGTGGCGACCGCCGTTCGTGATGTACTACCGGACCTTTCCGCTCGCCCCGGTGCGGGAGGATCTGATCCGGGCCGGGTTCGAGGTCGGGCTGCGGCCGATGGAGGAGCTGGGGCGGCGGCCCGACGGCAGCCCGAAGTGCCGGCTGGTGCTGGCCCGCCGTCCCGGCTGACACCGGATAGGGCGGCACCGGGGCGTCAGGCGGCGACCGGGCCGGGACCCGGGCGAGGTTCCGGGCGGGGAACCGGCCGTGGTTCGTCGTGGTGGATGGGTGTCCCGGTATCGGTGAGCGGCAGCCCGCCGCCGCCCCGGCGGTTCGCCACGATCTCCGCCGCGATCGACAGCGCCGTCTCCTCGGGGGTCCTGGCGCCCAGGTCGAGCCCGATGGGGCTGCGCAGCCGGGCGAGTTCGCGTGCGGTGACACCCGCGGCGCGCAGTCTCCGTTCCCGGTCGGCGTGGGTGCGCCGGGAGCCCATCGCGCCGATGTACGCGACCGGCAGCCGCAGCGCGTACTCCAGCAGCGGTACGTCGAACTTGGCGTCGTGGGTCAGGACGCAGAGCACGGTCCTGCGGTCGGTCCCGGTGGCCCGCAGATAGCGGTGGGGCCACTCCACGACGACCTCGTCGGCGCCGGGGAAGCGTTCGGCCGTGGCGAAGACGGGCCGGGCGTCGCAGACGGTGACGCGGTAGCCGAGGAACGTGCCGATCCGGACCAGCGCCGCGGCGAAGTCGACGGCCCCGAAGACGATCATGCGCGGGGGCGGTGCGCCGGCCTCCACGAAGAGGGTGAGCGGGTCCTCGCACCGGTCGCCGTCCGCGCCGGTGCCGTCCGCGCCGACGGTGACCGTGCCGCTCCGGCCGGTCTCCAGCAGGGCGCGGGCCTCGGCCGCGGCGGCGCGGTCGCGTCCCGGGGGCCCGCCGAGGGTGCCGTGGTACGCGCCGTCCGGCGCGACGGCCAGGGCACGGCCGAGGAGTCCGGCGGGGCCGCCGGTGATCCGTACCAGGGCCGTGGTGTCGCCTTCGGCGGCCCGGGTGACGGCCGCCGCCTCCGGCCCGTCCGGGGCGACCGGGACGACCAGGACGTCCAGTTCGCCGCCGCAGGTGAGTCCGGTGGCGAAGGCGTCGTCGGGATCGAAGGTGCCGAAGCGTTCCCGCAGGGGCCGTCCTTCGCTCAGGACCCGGACGCAGAGTTCGTAGACCGCGCCCTCCACACAGCCGCCGGAGACGGAGCCGACGGCCCGGCCCTCGGTGTCGACCGCGAGGGCGGCTCCGGGAAGCCGGGGCGCGCTGCCGCTGACGGCGACGACGGTCGCGACGGCGAAGGTCCGGCCGTCCCGGAGCCAGCGGTGGAGTTCGTCGGCGATGTCGAGCACGGTCCGCTCCTGTCCTCTGCGCTCTGTACCTCTGTCCCTGCCCTCGGCCCTCAGGCCGTGCCGGTGAGATGTTCCGGCCGGACGGGGACCCGGTTCAGTTCGAGCCCGGTGGCGGCCCGGATCGCCGCGAGGATCGCGGGGGTGGCGGAGAGGGTGGGGGCCTCGCCGACGCCGCGCAGCCCGTACGGCGCGTGGTCGTCGGCGAATTCGAGTACGTCGACGGGCATGGTGGGGGTGTCGAGGACGGTGGGGATCAGATAGTCGGTGAAGGACGGGTTGCGGACCTCGGCGGTGACGGGGTCGACCAGGATCTCCTCCATCAGGGCCACGCCCAGTCCCTGGGTGGAGCCGCCGTGGATCTGGCCGATGACGGCGAGCGGATTGAGGGCTTTGCCGACGTCCTGGGCGCAGGCCAGTTCGACGACCTTGACCAGGCCGAGTTCGGTGTCGACCTCGACCACGGCGCGATGGGCGGCGAAGGCGTACTGGACATGCCCCCGGCCCTGTCCGGTGGTGCGGTCGAAGGGCCGCGTCGGCCGGTGCCGCCACTCCCGTACGACTTCCACCGCCTCGTCCGCCAGTACGTCGGCGAGTTCGGCCAGGGTCTCGCCGGTGTCGGTGACGACCCGGCCGCCTTCGAGCCGGAGTCCGGGGTGCGCCCAGGCCGGATGGTGCGAGCCGAGACGGCGGCGCCCCAGCTCGAACACCTGCTCGCGGACGGCTTCGCAGGCGTGTTTGACGGCGCCGCCGGTGACATAGGTCTGGCGGGAGGCGGAGGTGGATCCGGCCGAGCCGACCCGGGTGTCGGCGGGGCTGATGGTGACGTGGGTGACGCCGAGTTCGGTCCGGGCGATCTGGGCGTGGACGGTGACTCCGCCCTGGCCGACCTCGGCCATCGCGGTGTGGACGGTGGCGACCGGGACACCGCCCGCGATCTCCAGCCGGACCCGGGCGGTCGAGTAGTCGTCGAAGCCCTCGGAGAAGCCGACGTTCTTGATGCCGACGGCATAGCCGACGCCCCGGACGACGCCCTCGCCGTGGGTGGTGCCGCCGACCCCGCCGGGCAGGGCCCGCAGATCGGGGGCGCCGCCCGCGACCTCCCACTGCCGTTCCGGCGGCAGCGGCCTGGCCTCGACCCGGCGCAGCAGTTCGGCGACGGGGGCCGGGGAGTCCACGGTCTGTCCGGTGGGCATGGTGGCGCCCTGGGACATGGCGTTGATCCGGCGGAGTTCGACCGGGTCCAGGCCGAGGGCGGCGGCGAGCTTGTCCATCTGGGCCTCGTAGGCGAAGCAGGCCTGGACGGCGCCGAAGCCCCGCATCGCGCCGCACGGCGGGTTGTTGGTGTAGAGGGCGAGGGCCTCGATCTCGATGTCGTCGACGACATAGGGGCCGATGCCGAGGGAGGCCGCGTTGCCGACGACGGCCGGGGACGAGGAGGCGTAGGCGCCGCCGTCGAGGACGATCCGGCAGCGGACGTGGGTGAGTCTGCCGTCGCGGGTGGCGCCGTGTTCGTAGTGGAGCCGGGCGGGGTGGCGGTGGACGTGGCCGAAGAAGGACTCGTACCGGTCGTAGACCATCTTGACGGGGCGGCCGGTGCGCAGGGCGAGCAGACAGGCGTGGATCTGCATGGAGAGGTCCTCGCGGCCGCCGAAGGCGCCGCCGACGCCGGAGAGGGTCATCCGGACCTTCTCCTCGGGCAGTCCGAGTACGGGGGCGATCTGGGCGAGGTCGGAGTGGAGCCACTGGGTGGCGACGTACAGATCGACGCCGCCGTCGTCGCCGGGCACGGCGAGCCCGGACTCGGGGCCGAGGAACGCCTGGTCCTGCATGCCGAAGACATAGTCGCCGGTGACGACGGTGTCGGCGCGCCGGGCGGCGGCCGAGGCGTCGCCGCGGACGATCGGCTGCCGGTGGACGATGTTGGGGTGGGGGACGTGCCGGCTGTGCGGGTCGGCGCGGTGTTCGTGGACGAGTACGGCGCCGGGCGCGGTGGCGGACGCCTCGTCGGTGACGACGGGCAGTTCGGCGTAGTCGACCCGGATCTTCGCGGCGGCCCTGCGGGCGGTCTCGGGGTGGTCGGCGGCGACCAGGGCGACGGGTTCGCCGTGGTGGCGGACCTTGCGGTGGGCGAGGGCGGGGGTGTCCTTGATCTCCAGGCCGTAGTGGGTGACCGCGGCGGGCAGGTCCTCGTAGGTGAGGACGGCGTGGACGCCGGGGACGGCGAGGGCGCCGGAGATGTCGATGGAGAGGATCGCGGCGTGGGCGGCGGTGGAGCGCAGGGTGTGGCCCCACAGCATGTCCTCGTGCCACAGGTCGGACGAGTAGGCGAACTCGCCGGTGACCTTGAGGGTGCCGTCGGGGCGGAGGGTGGACTCGCCGACGCCGCCGGGGGTGGTGTGGGCGTTCTGGGTGAGGTCGGTGGGGGTGCCGGTGACGGTCATCGCGGGGTGCCTTCTCCGGTGGGGCGGCGGGCGGCGGCGAGCCGTACGGCGTCGAGGATCTTCTCGTAGCCGGTACAGCGGCAGAGGTTGCCCGCGAGGGCTTCCCGGATATCGGAGTCGGAGGGCTCCGGGTGGCGTTCGAGGAGTTCGTCGGCGGCGACGAGGAGGCCGGGGGTGCAGAAGCCGCACTGGACGGCGCCGGCTTCGACGAACGCCCGCTGGATCGGTGCGAGGTCCTGGCCGGGCGCCCCCGGTACGGCGCCGGGCGCGGCGGGTGCCGTACCGGAGGTGTCCGGGGTCCCGTCGTACGTCTCCGGTACCGCGGCGGAGCCGTCGCCGGAACCTTCGCCGGGGCCGGGCGGCGCGGCGGGTCGCGCGACGACCCGTTCGGCCCGGCGGCGGGCCAGTTCGGCGAGCCCTTCGACGGTGATCACGTCCCGCCCCTCGGCCTGACCGGCGGCGACCAGGCAGGAGCAGACGGGGACACCGTCGAGCCGGACCGTGCAGGAGCCGCATTCGCCCTGCTCGCAGGCGTTCTTGGAGCCGGGCAGCCCGAGCCGTTCCCGCAGGACGTAGAGCAGGCTCTCGCCCTCCCAGACGTCGTCGGCGATCAGCCGCCGTCCGTTGACGGTCAGTTCGATCCGCATCAGACCGCTCCTCCGGTTCCGCCGGTCGTGGTGTCCCGGCCGCCGGTGCTCCGGTACTCCTCCCAGGCCCATTCCAGGGTGCGGCGGGCCAGGACGCCGACGGCGTGCCGCCGGTAGGCGGCGGTGCCCCGGACGTCGTCGATGGGGACGCAGGCCCCGGCGGCGAGGGCGGCGAACTCCCGGGCCACGGCGGGCGGTACGGGTCTCGGCTCCTCCCAGTACCCGCCGTCGGCCAGGGCCGCGACCAGGAACTCCTCGGCGGTCCGGGCCCGGACCGGGGTGGGGGCGGCGGAGCCGATCCCGGTCCGGACGGTACGGGTCGCGGGGTGGAGGGCGAGGCCGAAGGCGCAGACCGCGATCACCATGGCGTTGCGGGTGCCGACCTTGGCGAACTGCTGGGGCCCGCCGGCCCGGGGGACGCGGACGGCCCGGATCAGTTCGTCGGGGGCGAGGGCGTTCCGTTTGACGCCGGTGTAGAAGTCGTCGACCGGGATCAGGCGGGTGCCGCGGACCGAGGCGGCCTCGATCTCGGCGCCCGTGGCGAGGAGCGCCGGGTGGGCGTCCCCGGCCGGGGACGCGGTGCCCAGATTGCCGCCGACTCCGGCCCGGTTGCGGATCTGGGGGGAGGCGACGGTACGGGCGGCGCGCGCGAGCGCGGGCAGCTCGGTCCCCAGCCGTTCGATGATCCGGGTGTACGGGACCGAGGCGCCGAGCCGGACGGTGCCGCCGTCCGTCTCCCAGCGGCTCAGTTCGCCGATCCGGCCGAGGTCCATCAGCCGGCCGGGGCGCCGATGGTCGAAGTTGATCTCCACCATGACGTCCGTCCCGCCCGCGATGGGCACGGCGTCGGGGTGCGCGGCCTTGGCGGCGAGGGCCTCGTCCCAGGTGGCGGGCCGGAGGAATTCCATGCGCTGGCTCTCTTCTGCGGCGGTCCCGGAGGCCGGTCGGTCCCCGTGAGCCCGGTGGTCCCCGGTGGCCCGAACGGTCCCGGGAGGCACCCGGACGGCCGTCCCGCCCGTCGGGGCGTCGTCCGGGGTGGTGCGCGGCGCGTAACCAGTACACAAAGCGGCGCCGCGCCCGGTGCAGTCACCGAACCCCCGAAGGAGTTCGCTGGCCGGCCGGTACTTCTTGTAGATTCAGACAAACACAGGACGGGGCATTCGGGCGCGGCGAGCCGGTACCGCCGGTGACCGGGGCGTCACCGCGGCCGGTGCGCCCCCGGGCGTCCCGGGACACACGAGCGACGAGAACGGATCGGCGGCTACCGGATGCGGCTGCGCGCACTGCTGGAGAACGAGGCGCTGGGGCTGCGGCTGCTCGGCGGGGACGACGAGCTGGACCGCGCGGTGCGCGGGGTGATGACCACGGACCTGCGGGACCCGAGCCGCTATCTGTCGGGCGGTGAGCTGGTGCTCACCGGGCTGGCGTGGCGGCACGCGCCGGAGGACTCGGAGTCCTTCGTCCGGATCCTGGCCCGGGCCGGGGTGACGGGTCTCGCCGCCGGGGAGGCCGAGCTGGGGGCCGTACCGGAGGACCTGGTGGCGGCCTGCGGCCGGCACCGGATGCCGCTGTTCGCGGTGAACGAGGCGGTGGCCTTCGCGACGATCACCGAGTACGTGGTGCGGCGGGTCTCGGGCGAGCGGGCGGGCGATCTGGCGGCCGTGGTGGACCGGCACCGGCGGCTGATGACCTCGGGACCGGCGGGCGGCGGCCCGGAGGTCGTACTCGATCTCCTCGGCTCCGATCTGGATCTGCGGGCCTGGCTGCTCTCCCCCACCGGACGGCGGATCGCGGGCCCGGGTGACGTAGCGGGGTCCCCGGCGCCGTCGGCGGCCGTACGGTCGGCCCTGGCCACCGAGCATCTGGCGGCCGGGCGCGCGGGCCGCCGGGCGCCCTGCCGGGTGACCGCCGGGGGGACGGTGTACTCGCTCTTCCCGGTCGGCCCTGCTGACCCGGCGGCGGCCGGGGAGGGCGGCGATCCCCGGGAGGCGGTGCTCTCCGGCTGGCTGCTGGCCGTCGAGGCGGACGCCGCCGACTGGCCCGCCGAGCGGCTCGACCTCCTCCAGGGCGTCACCCAGCTGATCGCCGTGGAGCGGGACCGGGGCGACGCGGCCCGTGCGGTCCGCCGCAGACTGGCCCAGGAGGTGCTGGAGCTGGTCCGCGCGGGCGCGGCGCCCGCCGAGGTCGCGGCCCGGCTGAGGGTGGCGGCCCCCGTACTGCTGCCGGGTCCGGGCACCGCGCCGCACTGGCAGATCGTGGTGGCCCGGGTCGACGAGGGCCGGGAGACCGCCGGGGACCCGGCGGCCGACGAGACGTCCGGGCCGCTCGCCCGCGCCCTGCTGGAGGAGATCCTGATCGACCCGGCGGCCGGCGGCGCCGAACCGGGCGACCGGATCGCCGTGGCCCACGCGGGCGGCGAGGCGATCGCCCTCGTACCGCTGTCGGCACTGCCGCCGACCGGCGACACCCCCGCCACCGAGGAGTCCCTGCACGCGGACGCGCTGCTGGCGGCGGTACGCGAACCCCTGTCGGCCGGGCTCGGCGACGACGGACGGCTCACCATCGGCGTCAGCGCCGCCGTCTCGTCGGCGGAGGGGCTGCGCGGCGCGCTGGAGGAGGCCCGGCACGCCCGCCGGGTCGCGGCGGCCCGGCCGGGCCGGGTCTGCGCGGCGGGCCATCACGAACTGGCGTCGCACGTCCTCCTGCTGCCGTTCGTCCCCGACGACGTCCGCCGGGCCTTCACCGCCCGGCTGCTGGACCCGCTGCGGGAGTACGACCGGCGGCACCGCGCGGAGCTGATCCCGACGCTGGAGGCGTTCCTCGACTCGGACGGTTCGTGGACCCGTTGCGCGACCCGGCTCCATCTGCACGTCAACACGCTGCGCTACCGGGTGGGCCGGATCGAGCAGCTCACCGGCCGGGATCTGTCCCGGCTGGAGGACAAGCTGGACTTCTTCCTGGCCCTGCGGATGAGCTGACGCCGGTACGGGGCCGGGAGCCGTCACCGGGCGGCCCGGGGCGGCGGCGGGACCGGCCCGTCCGCCCGGGCCGTGTCGCCACCATGGCGCCGTCCGCCCGGCGTTCCCGGCCCGCGGCGTCCGGTGCGTGCGATGCGCGACGGCGGTGGGGGTCCCCCGGTGAAGCCGCGGGGCGGTCTCCCTCGTACCGGACGTACTCGGGAACCCCGACAACGCCGGGGATCCCTACCGCCCCCGAAGGGCTACGGGAGAGTGCGCGAGCCGGGCGGGACTTTCCGGACACGGCCGGGCCCGGGAACGGGACCGTCGTGGCCGGGTCGGGGTACGGCTCCGGTGCCGGGCGGGCGACCGGCGTGGTCCGGCCGCGTTCGCGGCCGACCGGCCGTTCCCGGGCGCCGCGCGGCAGACCGCGCCCAGCGGGCCGCGCGCCGGGTCCTCCCCGGGCCGGACCGGGCGGCCCCCGGCGGCCTCCGAGCACCGAAGCGGTGGATCCCCGCAGCCGACGCATGTCCCGACCCGACCGTCCCGCCCCGGGCCCGGCGAACGACGCGCGTCAGGGCCGGTCCGGACGGTCCGCCCGAGCACCCCTGGAAGGATCAAGATCAGCCATCACGCGGCCGAAAATTGACAGTAAGGCAAGCCTGACCATATTTATAGGCGCATCCGCTTTTTCCTCCCGCGCGCAGACCAGTCCTGCCGATTCGGCCGCCGCGGGCCCCCAGGAGGCTCCCCATGCGCCGTTCGCTCGTTCGCCGCGGCACGGTACTCGCCGTTTCCACGGCCCTGCTCGTCCCCGTCCTCGCCGCCTGCGGCTCGGACGACAAGGGTGACAAGAGCAACAAGAAGGACGGCTCGACGGCGCAGAAGGCCGATGAACTCGTCATCTACTCCGGCCGCAACGAGAAGCTGATCGGCCCGATCATCGAGAAGCTGGAGAAGGCGACCGGGACCAAGGTCCAGGTCCGCTACGGCGACAGCGCCGAACTCTCCGCCCAGATCCTGGAGGAGGGCAAGCGCACCAAGGCCGGTCTCTTCTTCTCCCAGGACGCGGGCGCCCTCGGCGCGCTCTCCGGCGCCGGACTGCTGGCGAAGCTGCCGGAGAAGTCGCTGAACAAGGTCGACCCGGCCTTCCGCGGCGGCGAGGGCGACTGGGTCGGCGTCTCGGGCCGCTCGCGGGTGATCGCGTACAACCCGGACAAGGCCCCCAAGGCGCCGGACAGCGTCAAGGACCTCACGGAGCCGGAGTGGAAGGGCAAGGTCGGCTACGCGCCCACCAACGCCTCCTTCCAGGCGTTCGTCACCGGTATGCGGGTCCTGGAGGGCGACGACGCCACCGCGAAGTGGCTGAAGGACTTCAAGGCCAACGGCGCCAAGCCGTACGCCAAGAACGGCGCGATCCTCGACGCCGTCGACAAGGGCGAGGTCTCGCTCGGTCTGATCAACCACTACTACTGGTACGAGAAGGCCGCCGAGGTCGGCACCGACAAGCTCAAGGCGAAGATCCACTTCCTGCCGGGCGGCGACCCGGGCGCCCTGGTGAACGTCGCGGGTGTGGCGGTCCTCGAGGACGGCGGCCAGAGCGCCGCGGCCGAGAAGGCCGTCGACTACCTCCTCTCCGCGGAGGCCCAGCGGTACTTCGCCTCGGAGACCAAGGAGTACCCGCTGGCCGCCGGGGTCGCCTCGCCCGTCGCCGGACTGCCGCCGCTGGCGTCCCTGAAGGCCCCGAAGATCGACCTCGGCAAGCTGGACTCGCTCCAGAAGACGCTGGAGATGATCCGCGAAGCGGGCATGGTCTGAGCCCGGCAGGTGTAGCCGCGACCGCTGACGCGGCCGTATCCCCGTCGATTCCACCGGAGACGAGAACACCACCGCCTTGAGCACCGACACCACCCGGTCCGTGCGCATATCGGCCGCCGCGCACCGCGCGGCGGCCGGTCGGCGTACTCCGCCGCTCGTCCTGCTGCTGCCCGCCGCCGCGGCGGCCCTGATCGCGCTGCTTCCGCTCGGCTATCTCGGCGTCCGCGCCCTGGAGCGCGGCCGGGGCTTCGCCTGGGACATCGCCACCGAGCCCCGGACCCTCGAACTGCTCGGCCGCAGCCTCTGGCTGACCGCGATCGTCGTCACCGGATCGCTGCTCATCGGCGTCTCCCTGGCCTGGCTGACGGTCCGTACCGACCTGCCGGGCCGCCGGGCCTGGGCCGTCCTGGCGACCCTGCCGCTGGCCGTACCCAGCTATGTGGCCGCCTTCACCTGGATCTCCGCCTTCCCGTCCCTCGAAGGGCTCCCCGGCGCGGCGATCACCCTCACGCTCGCCTGCTTCCCCTATGTCTTCCTGCCGGTCGCCGCGGTCCTGCGCGGTATCGACCCGGCCCAGGAGGAGGCCGCCCGCTCCCTGGGGCACGGCGCGTTCCGTACCTTCGTCCGGGTCACCCTGCCCCAGCTGAGGCCCGCGGCGGCGGGCGGCGCGATCCTCGTCGCGCTCTACGTCCTCTCCGACTTCGGCTCGGTCTCCATCACCCGCTACGACACCTTCACCCGCGCCATCCACACCTCCTACCAGGCCAGCTTCGACCGCACCCCGGCCGCGGTACTCGGCTGCGTCCTGGTCCTGATGACCGTGCTGCTGGTACTGGCGGAGAACCGCACCCGGGGCCGCGCCGGACACGCCCGCACCGGCCGGGGCAGCGCCCGGCCCCCGGTCCGGCTGCGGCTGGGCGCCGCGACCGCGCCCGCCCTCGCCTGGTGCGCCGCCGTCGCCGGGGCGGCCGTCGCCTTCCCCCTGGGGACCCTCGCCTACTGGCTGACGGCCGGGAACTCCGGCTTCGACGGCGGCAAGCTCTGGGACGCCACCGTCGCCACGGTCACCGTCGCCGCGATCGGCGCCGCCGTCACGACCCTGCTCGCCCTGCCCGTCGGGGTGCTGTCGGCCCGGCACACCGGCCGGTTCGCCCGGCTGCTGGAGCAGTCCGTGTACGCGGGCCACGCCGTCCCCGGCATCACCGTCGGACTGGCCCTGGTCTTCTTCGCCGTACGGTACGCCTACCCGGTCTACCAGGAGCTGCCGCTGCTGATCACCGCGTATGTGGTGCTCTTCCTGCCGGTCGCCGTCGCCTCGGCGCGCGCCGCCGTACTCCAGTCGCCACCGGTCCTGGAGGACGTGGCCCGGTCCCTGGGGCGGCGGCCCCTCCAGGTCCTGCGGGAGATCACGGTGCCGCTGGCCGCGCCCGGGATCGGCGCGGGCGCCGCCCTCACCTTCGTGGTGATCATGAAGGAGCTGCCGGCCACCCTGCTGCTCCGGCCCACCGGTACGGACACCCTCGCCACCCGGCTGTGGACCGAGACGGGCGCGGGCGCCTTCGCGGGCGCAGCCCCGTACGCGGCGGCGATCGTCCTCGTCGCGGCCGTCCCCTCCTATCTGCTCGGAAGGCGCTCATGACCGCGACCGAACCGGCGGCCGCCCCCGCCGGCCTGCGTATCACCGCCGTCACCAGCTCCTACGGGCGCGGCCCCGGGGCCCAACGGGTCCTGGACGGCCTCGATCTGACCGTGGGCCCCGGTGAACTCGCCGCCGTACTCGGCCCGTCCGGCTGCGGCAAGACGACCCTGCTGCGGATCGTCGCCGGGTTCATCGCGCCCGACTCCGGCGAGATCGCCCTCGGCGACCGGATCGTCAGCGGCCCGGGGGTCGCCGTCCCGCCCGAGCGGCGCGGTATCGGGATCGTCGCCCAGGAAGGCGCCCTCTTCCCGCATCTCTCCGTCGCCCGCAACGTCGCCTTCGGACTCACCCGCACCGGCCGGGCCGAACGCCGGTCCCGGGCCGCCGGGATGCTCGCCCTGGTCGGGCTCGCCGACTACGGCGACCGGATGCCGCACGAACTCTCCGGCGGACAGCAGCAGCGCGTCGCCCTCGCCCGCGCGCTGGCTCCCCGCCCCGCCCTCGTCCTCCTCGACGAGCCCTTCAACGCCCTCGACAGCGCCCTGCGGGCGGGGCTGCGGTCCGACGTCAGGGCCGCGCTCCGGGCCTCGGGCACCACCGCCGTCCTGGTCACCCACGACCAGGAGGAGGCCCTGTCCTGTGCCGACCGGGTCGCCGTCATCCGGGACGGCCGGGTCGCCCAGTCCGGTACGCCCCACGAGTTGTACGCCGCCCCCGCCGACCCGTGGGTGGCGTCCTTCGTCGGCGAGGCCGTCCTCCTCCCCGCCACCGCGGACGGCCGCACCGCGACCACACCGCTCGGCGAGGTCGCCGTCCCCGCCGACGCGTCCGGCGCCGGTACGGTCGCCCTCCGCCCCGAACAGCTCGCCCTGGTCCCGGTTTCGGGCGCGACCGCGGGCGGCCGGGTCGTCGGCCGGGTCACCGAGGTCCGCTACCACGGCCACGACACCCTGACCCTGCTCGACGTGGACGGCGTCGGCACCGTCACGGCCCGCGCGCCCGGCGCGCCCGTCTTCCACCCGGGCGACGAGGCGGGTGTGGTGGCCTCCGGCGCGGCGACGTTCCACCGCGACTGACCGCGCGCCGGGGGCGGCGGGCGTGCGGGCCGTGCCCGTGCCGGGGGCTCGGGGGTCCGGAGGTCGTCCATACCATCACCGGCCCGGCAACGCGACCCGCCCCGGGCGCTGTCAGTGGCCCCACCACGCGTCCCGGCCACCGGCGAACCCGGAAGCGCGCGGAGCGGCTTGCTGACAGTCCGGTACGAAGATCGAATGAAGATCGTCAACTCCGCGACGGTTACCGGCCAACGGCGAATCACCGCTGTTGACGCGTGTCGGGGGCGTCTTGTGGATCAATATCACGGATCATCACCCGCCCCGGGGCCAAAGTTTGTGAATTGATTCACTCAACCCCTTGGCCCAGTGGGTCGATCCATGCTGAGATTCCCCATACTCAACAGCTCGACGGCGTGCTCGGGGAGGGCGTAGTGGCGCACACCGCCATGTCTGGTTTTGGGACCACAGCCGGTGACGATCCACTCCAGACGGCGGTTTGGCGGCTGCGTTCACGCGGCTGCTGGACCGACGCGGCTGCCCTGCTCGCCCCGCACGCCGCGGATCCCGCCGCCGCGCTGGAGCGCGTCGGGCTCCTGGTGGAGCGCTGCATGTACACGGGCGACGGCTGGGCCGACGCGGAGGACGCCCTGCGGACCGCCGAGGCGGGCGCCCGCGACGACGAGGAACGCGGGGGCGCGGCCTGCGAACGCGGCCGGCTGGCCTACGCGGCCACCGTCCTCGGGGTACGCGACCGGGCCGACGAGGCCCGTACGGCGCTCGGCCGGGCCGCGGCCCTCCTCTCGCCCGTCTCACCCGCGCGACCACTGCTCGACTTCCGGCGGGGCCTGCTCGCCGAACACATCGCGGACTCGCCGCAGGCGGCCAGGGCCGCGTACCGCAGGGCCCACGAAGGGGCGGCGGCGGGCGGCGACCGCCTGCTGATGTCGTTCACCTTCCACCACCTGGCCCGGATCGCCCTGCGCGAGGGCGAGATCCCGGAGGCCAGGCACGGCTTCACGGAAGCCCTGCGGCTCCGGGTGGAGCTGGGCTATCTGATCGGTACGGCCCCGGCGCTGGCGGCCCTCGCGGACTGCGAACCGGAGCCGGAGGCACAGCGGTTGCGCACGGAGGCGGGCCGCCTGTTCCGCCTGCTGGGCGGGGTCCCGGTCTGGCTCGCGGACCGTCTCCCCCACCCGTCGACCCCGGTGGCCTGACCCCCGGCAAGGAGCACGTCGCCCTTCAAGCGGCGCCCGGACGAGAGCGTTCAGGGGCGCGGGGAACTGCGGGACAGGCCACCGGCGGGGCGGGGCCGCCCGACAACGTCCGCCAGCCAGAACATTCGACGCGAGACCTCACCGGGAGAGCCCAGGCGCTGGGGTCCCCCCCATCGCCGAAGGCACAGGGGGCGGAACTGCGCGACCAGCCCACGACGGCGCGCGGTCGCCCGGCAACCTTCGCCCGGCAGGGCGGATGGCGCGGGCCTCACCCGGAGAGCCAAGGCGCTGAGGGTCCCCCCGCCGCAGGCACAGGGGGCGGAAGTGCGCGACCAGCCGGGCACGGCCGTCCGGCCGGATACAGCCGCTATCGGACACGGTGCGACGCGGCACCCCGCCGTGGCGGCGACCGTTCGACGCCGTCCTCACGCCGCCGTGGCCGGTCGCGCAGTTCCCCGCGCCCCTGAACGCTCTCCTGCGCGCTGCACCCGCGAGGGCGACACCGGAACAGAGGGCGCCCGGGGCGCGGGGCTACGCCCCGGGAAGAGCGCCGAAGTGGGCCTCGATCAGGGGGAGCGCCGCGGGGACGTCACCGGAGGCGAGCGCGCCCAGGAGCCGGATGTGCTGAGCCGCGTCGGCGATGAGGCACGTACCCGCGGGGGGCCACTGGGAGCGCCGGTGCAGATCGTCGGCGACCGCCACCAACTGGTCGTTGCCGCCGAGCGACAGGACCGCCCGGTGGAAGGCGCGGTCCGCCTCCGCGTAGCCCGCGCGGTCACCGGTCGCCGCGACGACCGCCGCCGCGTCCGCGACGGGACGGAGCCCGGCCCAGCGGTCGGCGGGCAGGGTACGGGCGAGCCGCAGGACGACGGGTGCTTCGATCAGCGCCCGGACTTCGGCGAGTTCGGCCCGCTCGCGGGGGCCGCGGACCGCGATCCGGAAGCCTCGGTTGGGGACGACCTCGACCGCGCCCTCACTGGCGAGTTGCTGCATCGCCTCCCGGACGGGCGTCGCGGAGACCCCGAACCGGAGTCCGAGCGCCGGTGCCGAGTAGACCTCTCCGGGGGCGAGGTCGCCGTCGAGCAGCGCGCCGCGCAGGGCCTGGAGGATCTGTTCCCGTACCGAGTGCCGGCGGATCTCCCGGTGCGCGAGCGGCGCCGCGGCGGCGTACAGCGGGCCGCTTCCGGCGGGCTCGGGCGCGTCCGCCATGACCGGTCCGCGCGGCGAGCCGGCCCGCGGCGGCGGTACCGTGAACGGCGGACGCGGTACGCCGCCGCCCGGCGTTCCGGCCGGGCCCGACGGCACTGCGGGCGCGGATCCGGCGCGGGTCGCCCCCGCGCCCCGACTCGGGGCCTGCTCCACTCGGGTCCTCCTCCGGCCTGCCGGGGCCCGGTCGCCGTCCGCCCGACCCCCCGGAGTGCACCATAACGGCCGGGCCCGCCGTCCAAACACCGCACGCCTCGGGTAAGGTAAGCCTAACCTGAAGTCGATCGTGGATTCGGCGGTCCCGTATGACCCTGCCCGCGCTGCTGCCCGCGCCCGCGTCACCCGTCGCGGACGCGTATGCCCGCCTCGGCGAGGCGTATCCGGGCCTGGCCTTTCGCGAGCTGGAGCCGGGGGACGCCGTCCCGGCGGGCGAGGGCTGGTTCCGCGCGGACGAACTGGCCGCGGGCGGCCCGGCGCTCGACGGATTCCTCGCCTGGGACGCCGAGCAGATCCGCCGCGACTACGGCGAGGAGGCCCGCCCGGACGTGGTCGCCAGCTTCGGCCTGCACCGGTACGCCTGGCCGACCCTGCTGCTGATCACCGTCCCCTGGTTTCTGCGCCGCCGGGTGCCGAGGGTCGATCCGGCCTCGGTGGCGTACCACCGGACGGACAGCAGGATCGTGGTCCGGGTCACCGACTTCGCCTGCCTGCCGGGCGATCCGGCGGCCGTACTGCCCGGCGCCCGGGTCGTCCGGGACGAGGCGGCGCTGCGCGACGAGGTACGGACCGCCGTCGCCGACCACATCGGCCCGCTGCTCGACGGGTTCGCCCCGCGGATGCGGCGCGGCCGCCGGGCGCTCTGGGGCATGGTAACGGACGAGATCGTCGAGGGCCTCTGGTACATCGGCGAGCGGCTGGGCGAGCGGCAGCGGGCCATGACGGAGCTTCAGGAGCTGCTGCCCGGCACCGTGAAGCCGTACGTCGGCACGCCCGGCTTCCGTACGCTGCCCGGCCCCTCGGGTGAGCGATTGCCGACCCGGGACCGCGCGAGCTGCTGCCTGTTCTATACACTGCGCCCGGACGACACCTGTGTCACCTGCCCGCGGACCTGCGACGCGGACCGGGTGGCCCGGCTGCTGCCGAACGCCTGACCCGGGCGGACGGACGGCCCGGAGGGGCGTCCGGAGACCCTGGTGACGCCGCGCCGGAAGACCCGGAACCGATGTCACGCTCCGGATGTCACACCCCCCTTCCGGGTGATATAAATCGTACGCAACTCCCGCTGCCCATACGGCAGTTCGAGGGAAACCCAGCTATCCGTATGCCGTATGGCCCCATTTGGCGTTCTCTTGCCATGAAACCCCCTGGGATCGCCCGGACTTCGGTCAGTATGGCGGCCGACCGCCTACCGCGATGCAGATGTAAAGGGACGCCGACAACATGAGAGACATATCGCTATCCTGGTTGCTTCCCGGCGCCGTGATGCTCGTGGGAGTCCTGGTCGCGATCGCCGTGCTCCAGCGCGGCAAGAAGGCTTCGGCGAAATCGGAGCCCGAGGATTCCTGGGAGCGCAGTGAGGAGCGCCGCAGGCGCAAGGAAGCCATGTACGCCACGGCTTCCTATGTCCTCCTCTTCTGCTGTGCCGCGGTGGCCGCCGCACTCTCCTTCCACGGTCTGGTCGGCTTCGGCCGGCAGAATCTGAACCTGTCGGGAGGCTGGGAGTACCTCGTGCCCTTCGGCCTCGACGGCGCGGCCATGTTCTGCTCGGTGCTCGCCGTCCGCGAGGCCAGCCACGGTGACGCGGCCCTCGGCTCCCGCCTGCTGGTGTGGACGTTCGCGGGCGCCGCGGCCTGGTTCAACTGGGTGCACGCCCCCCGGGGTGTGGACCACGCGGGCGCGCCGCACTTCTTCGCCGGTATGTCCCTTTCGGCCGCGGTGCTCTTCGACCGCGCGCTGAAGCAGACCCGCCGGGCCGCCCTGCGCGAGCAGGGTCTGGTGCCCCGCCCGCTGCCGCAGATCCGGGTCGTCCGGTGGCTGCGAGCGCCTCGTGAGACCTTCAACGCCTGGTCGCTGATGCTCCTCGAGGGCGTCCGCACGCTGGACGAGGCGGTCGAGGAGGTCCGTGAGGAAGAGGCCAAGAAGAAGCAGCACAAGATGCGCACCCGGGACCAGGCGAAGCTGGAGCGCGCCCGGATCAAGGCCCTCAACCGGCAGCACCGGGCCTGGGGGCGCGGCCGGGTGATGGCCGATCCGAACCTTCCGGCACTGACCGCGAGCCCGGCCGGCGGGGCCGCTTCGAGCCAGTCGGGGAGTTCCGCGGGGGCGCTGACGGAGAGTTCGGCCACCGTAGCGGAGCCTGCCATAGCGACGGGACAGCTGCCGCTTCGATCCATGCACTCCCTGGAGCCCGCGGCATCGGCCGCCCCCGAGCCTAAGGTCGTCGACCTGACGGCGGAGGACGACACGATGACCCTGCCCAGGCTGGATTCCCTGGAGCGGAAGCTGAAGGATCTGGAGCAGCAGTTCGGCTGACCGGGTCTCCGATCGTGATCGCAGGAGGGGCCGCCCCGGATTCCGGGGCGGCCCCTCCTGTGGTCCGCCGGGCCGGCCGCTCGAAGGGCGGCGGCCGGTCGCGGTCAGGCGGCGTTGAGTTCGAACCAGACGACCTTGCCCGCGTGCTGGGTCCTGACCCCCCAGGAGTCCGCCAGGCTCTGGACCAGTGCCAGACCGCGACCGTGGGTGTCGAGAAGATCCTGTTCCCGGCGCGGTTCCCGGGAGACCGCGGGCGGCTCCGGGAAGCCCTCCACGAAGTCGCGTACCTCCACCCTGAGGGTCGAGGTACCGACGGTCGCCGTGACGACGGCGCCGTGGTCCGTATGGATCAGCGCGTTGGTCACCAGCTCGCTGGCGAGCAGTTCGGCGACATCGGCGGTGCCACCACCGCCCCACTGTCCGAGCAGCTCCCGTAACCCGTGGCGGACTTCGGGCACCGCTTTCAGATCACCGCACCCCATCCGGCGATGCAGCCGCTCCCTTCCGCGAGCCCGTCCGGGCTGTCCCCCGATTCGACCGGATCCGTCCGAGGCGGAACCGGCCCCTCCCTGACGCACTGTCATCATCCCCACCCGTTGAACGCCGGACTCCTCGTCACGACGGTGCGTACCGACCATTCCAGGAGAGCCCTGCCCCTTTCGGGGGCGAGCCACGCATGGCAAAGGGGGTCAAGGGGTCGGGAGAGGGGTTTTTTCCCGCAGCGGACGGATGTGGTCTACGCCTTCTGCCGGAGTCTTTCCACTCAGGGCCTGGGCACATTGCGCAGATTGGAACGGGCCATCTGCACCATCCGCCCGACTCCTCCGTCGAGCACCATCTTGCTCGCGGAGAGCGCGAAGCCGGTCACCATCTCGGCGCTGATCTTCGGCGGGATGGAGAGGGCGTTGGGGTCCGTGACCACATCGACCAGGGCCGGGCCCTTGTGCTTGAACGCCTCCTTGAGGGCATGGGCGAGCTGGCGGGGCTTCTCGACCCGGATGCCGTACGCGCCCGACGCCCGGGCGATCGCCGCGAAGTCGGGGTTCTTGTTGTGGGTGCCGTAGGACGGGAGCCCGGCGACCAGCATCTCCAGATCGACCATCCCCAGGGACGAGTTGTTGAAGAGCACGACCTTCACCGGCAGGTCGTACTGGACCAGGGTGAGGAAGTCGCCCATCAGCATGGTGAATCCGCCGTCGCCGGACATCGACACGACCTGTCGGCCCCGGTCCGTGAACTGGGCGCCGATCGCCTGCGGCAGCGCGTTCGCCATCGAGCCGTGGCTGAAGGAGCCGATGATCCGGCGGCGGCCGTTCGGGGAGATGTAGCGGGCCGCCCAGACATTGCACATCCCGGTGTCGACGGTGAAGATCGCGTCGTCGTCGGCGAGTTCGTCGAGGACGGAGGCGACGTATTCCGGATGGATCGGAACATGCTTGTCGACCTTGCGGGTGTACGCCTTGATGACGCCCTCCAGCGCGTCGGCGTGCTTCTTCAGCATCTTGTCGAGGAAGCGGCGGTCGTTCTTGATCCGGACCCGGGAGTTCAGACAGCGCAGGGTCTCCCGGACATCGCCCCAGACGGCGAGGTCGAGCTTGGAGCGGCGGCCCAGGTTCTCGGGCCGGATATCGATCTGGGCGATCTTCACATCGTCGGGGAGGAAGGCGTTGTACGGGAAGTCGGTCCCCAGCAGGATCAGCAGATCGCATTCATGGGTGGCCTCATAGGCGGCGCCGTAGCCGAGGAGTCCGCTCATGCCGACGTCAAAGGGATTGTCGTACTGGATCCACTCCTTGCCGCGCAGGGCGTGGCCGACGGGTGACTTCACCCGTTCGGCGAACTCCATCACCTCACGATGGGCGCCCGCGGTGCCGCTGCCGCAGAAGAGCGTCACCCGGTCGGCCTCGTCGATCATCCGGACCAGTTTGTCGATCTCGCCGTCGCCGGGGCGCACCGAGGGGCGCGAGGTGACCAGCGCGCTCTCCACGGTCTTCTCCGGGGCCTGCTGGGCGGCGATGTCGCCGGGGAGGGAGACCACACTGACCCCGCTGCGGCCGATGGCGTGCTGGATCGCGGTCTGGAGCAGCCGGGGCATCTGCTTGGGGTTGGAGATCAGCTCGCTGTAGTGGGAGCACTCGCGGAACAGCTGGTCCGGATGGGTCTCCTGGAAGTAGCCCAGACCGATCTCGCCGGACGGGATGTGGGAGGCGAGGGCGAGTACGGGCGCCATGGAGCGATGGGCGTCGTAGAGACCGTTGATCAGATGCAGATTGCCGGGGCCGCAGGAGCCCGCGCAGGCGGCCAGCTTGCCGGTGATCTGGGCCTCGGCCCCGGCGGCGAAGGCGGCGGTCTCCTCGTGGCGGACCTGGATCCAGTCGATCTCGGGGGTGCGGCGGATGGCGTCGACGACGGGGTTGAGGCTGTCGCCGACGACTCCGTAGAGCCGCTGGACACCCGCGCGGACGAGGAGGTCGACGAACTGTTCCGCGACGTTCTGCTTGGCCATGGGGGTGGGGTCCCTTCCTCGCGTGGTCCGCCTGAAGGTCCATCAACCCATGGGACGACTGTTTCCGCCTCCTCTTTAGCCCCGGTGGCCCCGGGCGCCCCCGGTCCGGAGGCGGTCGGCGGTCGGCCGCCTATGCCTCCGGCGATGGGGGGACCCCCAGCGCCTCGGCCCTCCGCGTGAGGCCCACGCCACCGCCCAGCCGGGCGAATGCTGTCGGGCGACCACGCGCCGCCCGTGGCTCGTCGCGCGGTTCCGCCCCCTATGCCTCCGGCAATGGTGGGACCTCCAGCGCCTCGGCCCTCCGGGTGAACGCCACGACCCCGGCCGCGCCCGGCACCCTGATGTTGTCTGCGGCCCGCAGCCCGCCCGTGGTTGCTCGCGCAGCTCCCCGCGCTCCTGGTTACCTTCCCGACCGCCTTCGTGAGGAGGCGGGGTGCCTCCTTTTCTTTTGGGGCGTGGGGGTTCGCGCCCTAACCGAGGGTGTCGTAGACGGCTACCGCCGTGCGGTCGTCCGCGTAGCCCTTCACTCTGAGCTGGACGTCGGCCAGGAAGGCCGCCGGGGGCGGGGGGTCGGTGGAGTGCCAGCGGCGGGCCAATTCGATGCCGAGGCCGGGGGCCTCGCGCAGGGGGTCGGCGAGGCCGGGGGCGCAGAGGAGCAGGGTGTCGCCGGGGCGGGCGGTACAGACCCGGAACCGGAAGGGTTCGGGCGGTGGCGGCGCCGGGTCCTCGTACTCGGGCGGCACGGCGGCCGGTTCCAGCTCCGCCCAGGCGCCGTCCCGCAGCCGGAACAGTCCGCCGGGGCCGATTCCGAAGAAGATCCGGTGGCGGCAGTCCGGGTCGGCGGTCAGCAGCAGACAGCGCAGCCCGGCGGTGTAGTCGTCGGGCGCCCGGCCGCGTTCGGCCGCGAGGGCGCGGAGCCGGCTGACGCTCCGGTCGGTGAGCCGGTGCAGTCCGGCCCTGAGGTCGTCGCGGCGCCCGGCCCTGATGTCCTCGGTGAGCCGGAAGTGGCTGCGGCCGACCGCGCCGCCGATGAGCCGGCAGGCGTCCGCCGCCGCGCGGTGGGCGTCGGGGGCGGCCCGGGAGCCGGTGGCGACGGCGATCAGTACCAGCGCGTTGTCCCCGGTACCGAACCTGGCGGTGAGCAGGGCGTCTTTGCGGGGGTCGCCCCGGTAGCGCGCGGAGTCGCCGCGGACGGAGGCGGCGCGCAGGGTCCAGGTGCCGTACCGGGCGCCGTCCAGGACGGTGTCGGGGACCAGCCCGTCCAGCGCCTCGGGGTCGGCCATGGGCAGGGCGGTGGGGTCCGCGTCATAGGTCGGCGGCCCGTCGCCGATGTATCCGGGGTGGCCGCCGCCGTCCGGTGCCGACACCGCTTCGAGGGCCCGCGGAACTCGTGGATCCGGCACACCGGGTACGGGCCCGGACGCCTCGCCCTCGCCCTCGCCCTCGGCGGCGGCCGACTCCGGCGCGTCGGCCGTGGGCGGCTCCGGCACAGACGGTGGTACGCGCTCCGCTCCCGCGCCGGGCTCCTCCGGCGGCGGTTCGGCGCTCGGGCTCCCGAAGACCATCGGTCCCGTCCCCGGCAGGGGCGGCGGAAGGACGGGCTCCGCGGCTTGGACCGGCTCCGACGGGCCGTCGTCGGCGGTCGGCTCCGGCCCGGACGGCGGCCGTACGCGCCCTTCGGCGGTCGCGGTCCGGTCCCGGCCGGACCGCCCGGGCGCGGCGGGGGGCGGCTCCGGCGCGGACCCGGGGGCGGGCACGGTCGGGTCGGGGGCCGCCGATCCGGTCAGGGCGGGGGCCTCTTCGGGCTCCCACCAGGCCCGGGGACGTATGGGCGGGCCGGCCGGGGCCGTGATCGGCGCCGCCACCGCCGTCGCGGAGGCGAAGTGCTCGTCGAGACTCGCGCCGCCGGTCGGGGACTGCGGACGGAGCGGGTCCGGGGCGGGCGCGGGCACGGGCGCCGGTTCCTGATAGAGCCGGTGCCACCAGTCGTCTGCCGGGGCGGGTGTCTCCCCCTGCTGCCTCATGTCCATAGTGTCGACCGGGAACGGCCCGGCAAAACGGGGCCTTTCCAAAGCTGTCGACCTTTCGCCATCCCCGTTCGGCCGGTCGTCGGCGCTCGCACCGGGAAGAGGCGGCGCCACCTGCGGCGGGGCGCGTTCGGCGGCTGTACCACCGGTACGGCGCCCCGGACGGCCGGAGTCCGGATCGTGCCACGGGAGGCGGGGGCGACCGGTGTGGGGGAACCTGGGTCCGTGGGCGGTGTGTGGCAGGAGGTACTGGTGGGGGGTGTGATTGCGTTCGGGCTCGCCGGGGTGCTCGTTCCCGGAGTGCCCGGCCGCTGGCTGGTCTGGGCGGCGATGCTCTGGTGGGCGCTGCACGAGCAGTCGGGTGCCGCCTGGGCGCTGCTGGTCGGCTCCACTGCCGTACTGCTGCTGGCGCAGGTGGTGCTCTGGCTGATGCCGACCCGCCGGATCCGGGAGTCGGGCGCCACCGGCAGGACCGCGGCCTTCGCGGGCGCCGGGGCGGTGGTGGGGTTCGTGGTGCTCCCGGTGATCGGCGCGATCCCGGGCTTCGTCGGGGGGATCTATCTCTGTGAGCGCCGTCGGCTGGGCGGCCACGGCCAGGCGAAGGCGGCGACCCGTCAGGTGATGCGCGCGGCGGGGGCCAGTGTGCTGGTGGAACTGTTCGGCTGTCTGCTGATCGCCGGTGCGTGGCTGGGTACCGTGATCGCGGGGTGACGACCGGCGCCGGCTCCCGTAACCACACCGCGTCCGCACCCGTATGAGCCGGAGGTCCTACGGCCGGGGTCCGATACCGGGGAGCGGTCCGGGCGTGTGAGGCTGTGATCATGACCGAATTCACCGAGACCGAGCGCGCCTATCTCGCGACCCAGCGGCTGGGCCGGCTCGCGACCGTCGACCCGAAGGGGCAGCCGCAGGCGAATCCCGTCGGGTTCTTCCCCCAGGCGGACGGGACGATCCTGATCGGGGGTCATGCCCTGGCGACCACCAAGAAGTGGCGGAACCTCCAGTCGAATCCGAAGGTGGCGCTGGTGGTGGACGACATTCTGAGCGTACGGCCGTGGCGGGTGCGCGGGGTCGACATCCGGGGCGAGGCCGAGTTGCTGACGGGGCCGCACGACCTCGGGCCGCACTTCAGCCAGGAGCTGATCAGGATCCATCCGAAGAAGATCCACAGCTGGGGTCTCGAACAGGAGTAGCGCCGGGCCCGGCCCGGCCGGTGACGGGCATATCCGTCACCGGCCGGACCAGCGGCTGGGTCAGCGGCCCTGACGGCCCCGCTTGGCCTCCATCGCCGCCTTTCCGATGGCGCCCCGCACCCGGTACTCGCGGCGCAGTTCGGCCCGGACCCGGGCATCGGTCTTGGCCACGATGCGCTGGTTCTCCCGCAGCAGTTTGCGGAAGCTCTCCAGCCGCCGTTCCGGCAGCGCGCCGGACTCGACGGCGGCGAGTACCGCGCAGCCGGGCTCCCGGCCGTGGGCGCAGTCGTGGAACCGGCAGTCGGCGGCCAGTTCCTCGATCTCCGCGAAGACCTGGTTCACCCCGACCGTGGCGTCCCACATGCCGACGCCCCGCAGTCCGGGGGTGTCGATGAGCACTCCCCCGCCGGGCAGCGGCAGCAGATTGCGGGTGGTCGTGGTGTGCCTGCCCTTGCCGTCGATGTCCCGGATCTCCTGGACTTCCATGGCGTCGGCGCCGACCAGGGCGTTGGCGAGGGTGGACTTCCCGGCGCCGGAGACCCCGAGCAGCACGCTGGTGCCGCCCGCGACGACGGCCCGGAGGACGTCCATGCCGTCACCGGTGTGGGAGCTGACGGCCAGCACCTCGGCGCCGGGGGCGACGGCGGCGACGTCCTCGACGAGATACGACAGTCCGGTCGGGTCCGACACGAGGTCGGCCTTGGTGAGGACGACGACGGGCGCGGCTCCGCTCTCCCAGGCGAGGGCGAGGAAGCGCTCGATCCGGCCCAGGTCGAGTTCTCCGGTGAGGGAGACCGCGACGATCGCGGTGTCGACGTTGGCGGCGAGGATCTGGCCCTCGGACCGCTTGGACGAGGCGGAGCGGACGAAGGCGGTCCGGCGCGGCAGATACGTCCGGACGTAGCGGGGGTCGCCGCCGGGCGGTTCGAGGACGGCCCAGTCGCCGGTGCAGATCACCCGCAGCGGGTCGTGGGGCGTCACGAAGGCGGTGTCGGCGCGGACGACCGTGCCGTCGGCGGTGATCACGTCGCACTGCCCCCGGTCGACCCGCAGGACCCGCCCGGGCCGCAGCCCTTCGGCGGCGTACGGGGCGAACGCGGACTCCCACGAGCCGTCCCAGCCGTAGGCGGGCAGGGCGGAGGACGGGGAGGTGTTGCCGGTGGTGGAGAGGTTCAAGGAGGGACCCTTCACAGGGGTGGCCCCGGCGGCTCGTCCGCGCGGCGCGCGCGGACGGCGGAACGCTGAAGAAGATCAGCCGGTGACCACGGAGGTGGAGTTGATGGACGTCTGGTCGCGGACAGCGCGCAGCACAGTGACCGTCATGACTCTCACCTCCTCCTCACTCTCGTCGTCGCCGACGGCCCGGTGGCCGTCGTCGCGGTTGTGCCCCCACTGTAGGGCCCGCCCGGCGCCGTACGCCAGGCCTTTTTCACCACCGCGGGGCCGGACCCCGGCGGCCCCGCCCGTACGGCCCCTCCGCTCCCCCGGGCAACCCGGTCGCCGTACGCCGCGCCGCCATCTGGTCACTCCATGTGGCGGGGGGTGGGAATCGACCCTAGCTTCGGCGGTATGACGAAACGCCACAAAAACCACCTATCCCTGCTATGGAATCGGCGGCGCGCGGGCATCGTGGCCGTGGCCGTGGTCGCGATGGGCTCCGGGGTCGCCGCGGTGCCCGGACATCACGGCGGGCGGCACTCGGTCCGGCCGGGTGAGTCGATCCAGGCCGCGGTGGCCGCCGCGCGGCCCGGGGACACCGTCGTGGTGGCGCCGGGGACGTACCGGGAGAGTGTGGAGATCACCACCTCCGGGGTCACCCTGCGCGGCTCCGGGCCCGGGACCGTGATCGCGCCGCCCGCCGAGACCGAGAAGCGGGCCGTGAGCGCCTGCGCCAAGGCGGGCAACGGGATCTGTGTCACCGGGACGGACGACGCCGATGTCACCGGGGTGACCATCCGGTCCCTCGCGATCTCCGGCTTCGCCAAGGGCGGCCTGTGGGCGTCCCGTACCGAGGGGCTCACCGTCCGGGACGTGACCGCCGAGAAGAACGGCACCTGGGGCCTGGGCCAGGAGAAGTCCACCCGGGCCGTCTTCCGGGGCAACACCGCGCGCGGCAACGGCGACGCGGGCATCATGCTGACGAACATCGTCGGGCACGAGGCCGCGGCCATCGACAGCGGCGGCACGGTCGTCGCCGACAACGACCTGAGCGACAACCGGCTCGGGGTGATGCTCAAGCGGATCCGCAATGTCTCCACCCACGCCAACGAGATCACGGCCAACTGTGCCGGGATCTTCGTGGTCAGCGACGAGTCACGGCCGGGGTCGGGCGACATCACCATCCGCTCCAACACGATCCACCGGAACAACAAGTTCTGTGCGGCCACCCCCAGGCTGCCCGCCATCCAGGGCTCCGGGATCGTCCTGACCGGCTCCGACGCCACCCTCATCAAGGGCAACTCGGTCCGCGACCACAAGAGCGACACCCTGCTGGCCGGGGGGATCGTGCTGGCCGAGAGCTATGTCGGCGCCGTCAACACCGACAACGTGATCGAACACAACACGGTCACCGGCAATGTGGCGGCCGATCTCATCGACCGCGGCAACGGCTCGGGCAACACCTTCGCCCGGAACGAGTGCGCCTCGTCCAAGCCCGCCGGACTGTGCTGATCCGGTTCCGGCGGCCCGGGGAGCGCCACCGCGCCCCCGGCCGCCGGACCGCGCCGAACCGTCAAGCCCCCATCCGGCGCCGGGCGCCGGGAGAGCAGGAGAACGAGCACACACCATGACAACCCTCGGCACCAGACCCACGCCCGGCGACCCCGCCGGAGTCGACTCGTCCCCGCCCCCGGCGATGCGGCTGCGCGAACTCGTCTTCGGGGCGGCCTGCGCGGCGGCCGTCCGGGCCGCCGCCCGGCTGGGCGTCGCCGACGCCCTCGGCGACGCGCCCACCACTGTCGACCGCCTCGCCGCCGTCGTCACCGTCGAGCCCCGGCCGCTGCGCCGGCTGCTGCGGGCCCTGTCCTGCTACGGCGTCTTCGCCGAGCGCCCCGACGGCACCTTCGTCCATACGGAGATGTCGCGGATGCTGCGTGAGGACGATCCGCGGTCGCTGAAGTACATCGCCCTGTGGTGCACCGAGCCGTGGACCTGGGCCGCCTGGCCGCGGCTCGACGACGCGGTCCGCAGCGGGGACACGGTCTTCGACGAGCTCTTCGGCAAGGGCTTCTTCGAGTATCTGCACCAGGACGCCCATGAGTCCGCGCATGTCTTCAACCGGGCCATGACCACTTCCAGCCGGCAGTCCGCCCTGGAGGTCGCGGAGCTGCTCGACCTCACCGGGGTCACGTCGGTCGCCGATATCGGCGGCGGCCAGGGGCATGTACTGGCCGGGCTGCTGGAGAAGCACCCGGGGGTCCGGGGCACGCTGCTGGATCTGCCGGACGTGGTCGCCAAGGCGGACCCCCGGCTGCGCGAGGGCGGCGAACTCGCGGACCGGGTCGACATCCTGCCCGGCGACTGCCGCCGGGAGATCCCGGTCGCGGCCGACCTCTACATCATCAAGAACATCCTGGAGTGGGACGACCACAGCACCCTGGCGACGCTGCGCAATGTGATCGCGGCGGCCCGCCCCGGCGCCCGGGTCGTGGTGATCGAGAACCTGGTGGACGACACCCCGTCGATGAAGTTCACCACCGCCATGGATCTGCTGCTGCTGATGAACGTCGGCGGCGCCAAGCACACCCGCGACAGCATGGTGGAACGGATCACCCAGGCCGGGCTGGTGCTCGGCGAGATCCGGCCCGTCAACGCCTATCTGCACGCCTTCGAATCCGTCGTCCCCGACCCCGACCGGGAACGCGAACCCGCGCCCGTCGCGTCCTGAGCCGGGAGCGGACGGCGGACCGGCCCCGGGAACCCTTCGTACGGGTCCCGGGGCCGGTCCGTGATGGCGTACGGCGCCCTCGGCGGGCGGCGCGCGCCGGGTCAGTCGCTCTCCCAGCGGTAGAACTGCCGGGCCATCGCGTCCTTCGGGGACCGCCAGGTCTCGGGGTCGTACGGACTGACGTAGGCGCTCAGCCGCTCGCTCAGCTCCCGGAACTCCGGATGCCCGGTGACCTCGGCGATCGCCGGGCCGGGCGGGCGGTCGGACTCGATCAGATGCAGATACAGATCGGGGCCGAACTGGAAGAGGCTGCGCCGGTTCACCCCGACCAGACGCGGCAGTTCACCGCGGTCGGAGCGGGCGAAGAGATCGGCGATCCCGGCCGCCGAGCCGGGCGCCATCCGGGCCACGATCAGCGCCCGGTGGGCCGAGGACGGCGGGTCGCCGACCCCGGGCGCCCCGGCGGCCTCCGTCCGGGACGACGTACTCATCGCCGAACCCCCGCCCGGGCCCGGTCCTCGATCTTGTCGCGGATCAGCGCCATCTGGATCTTGGAGTTGCGGTTGATGTTCTCGGTCATCCAGTCGTCGTCGACCGGGGCGTCCGGCTTCATCGCGAAGTCCTGGCGCCAGTGCAGCCGGGTGCCGCCGGGGACCTCCGAGTACTCCCACACGATGTCCATGTGCTGGAACGGGCCGGTCTCCACCCGGCGGGCCCGGACCCGGCGGGCCTCCCGGTCGGGGGTGCGTTCGGAGACCCAGCTCCACACCTTCCCGTTCTCGTCCGGGTGCATGGTCAGCCGGAAGGTGGTGGTGTCGCCGCTGCGCTCCAGGATCTCGACGGAGGCGTATTCGCTGAACAGCTCCGGCCAGTGCTCCAGGTCGTTGGTGATGTCCCAGACCAGGTCCAGGGGGGCGGCGACAATGATCTCGTTCTCGGTATGTCCGGGCACGTCAGGCTCCGCTCTTGAGAAGGGTGTCGTTGACCAGCGCGAGGAACTCGCGGGGGGTCTTGCAGCGCTCGGCGTCCTGCGGCATCGGGTGCCCGTAGTGGTTCTCCAGGGTCGCGACGATGCCGAGCAGGCCGAGCGAGTCGAGGCCGTAGTCCTCGAACGGGGTGTCGGGACGGTCGGCGAAGGCGTCGGGGTCGACGTTGACGCCGGCGTTCTTCCGCATCAGTTCGGCGAGTGCGCCGGAGGTCAGGCTGCTCATGGGGGTACTCCTTCGTGGTGCTTCCAGTGGCGGGCCCGGTCCCGGTGGGACCGGTGGCCGCTGGTCGGGGCGTCCGGTACGGGCCCGGGGCCGGGTCCCGTACCGGACCGGACCGGCCGTCAGTCGGGGGCGGCGCTGCGCAGTACCAGGGCCGCGTTGGACCCCATCAGGCCCCGGCTGACCACCAGCGCCGTACGCAGCGGCATCCGCCGGGCCTTGCCGGTGACGACGTCGATGTCGTGGCAGACGTCGAAGACGTTGGGCGTGGGCGGTACGAGGCCGTGCTCCATGGCCATGACGGCGGCGGCGGCGTCCAGGACCGGGCCGCCGCAGTAGGCCCGGCCGATCCCGGTCTTGGGGGCGGTGACGGGGACCCGCCGGCCGTGGGTGCCGAGGGCGTCGGTGAGGGCCAGGGCCTCCGCCCGGTCGGCCTCCGGGGTGCCGACGGCGTCGGCGAAGACCACATCGATCTCCTCGGGGGCGGTGCCGGACGCCTCCAGCGCGCCGCGGATCGCCCGGGCGAGGCCTTCGCGGGACTCCGCCCACCGGGACGGGCCGGTGAAGGTGGCGGCGTGTCCGACGATCCTGGCCCGGGGCCGTACCCCCCGCCGCAGGGCGGCCTGCTCGTCCTCGACGACCAGCATCGCGCCGCCCTCGGCCGGGGCGAAGCCGCATGCCTCGGCGGTGAAGGGGCGGTAGGCCCGGTCCGGGTCGTCGCTGCGGCTGAGGTCCGGATAGCCGAGCTGGCAGACGGCGGAGTAGGGGGCGAGCGGTGCTTCGGCGGAGCCGACGACCACGGCGTCGGTGCCGCGGACGACCGCCCGGGCGGCGAGCGCGAGGGCGTCGAGTCCGCCCGCCTCGTCGCTGCAGACCACCCCGCAGGGGCCCTTGAAGCCGCCGCGGATGGAGATCTGGCCGGTGCTGGCGGCGTAGAACCAGGCGATGGACTGGTACGGGCCGACGAAGCGGGATCCCTTGCCCCAGAGCCGTTGCAGCTCGCGCTGGCCGAACTCGCCGCCGCCGGAGCCGGACGCGGTGACCACGCCGACGCCGAACGGGAACTTCTCGTAGTCGGCGCGGCCGAGCCGGGCGTCGGCGAGGGCGAGATCGGCGGCGGCCATCCCGAAGTGGGTGAACCGGTCGGTCTGGACCAGGAAGCGGTCCTCGACCATCGCCCCGGGTTCGAAGTCGCGGACCTCGCCGCCGACCTTCAGCGGTAGCTGTTCGCAGCCCTCGCGGGTCACCCGGTCGAGGACGCTGATGCCCTCCTGGGTGGACTTCCAGAACACGTCGGCGCCGATGCCGTTGGGGGCGACCACGCCGATTCCGGTGACGACGGTACGGCGGGCGGGGTCGCCGCGGCGCCGGGGCGTGGCACTCTCCGCGCTGCCCATCAGGTCCTCCCACTGGTCCTGTCGCTGGCCCGGGAGCCGCTGCGGCCGCCGGGACGGGTCATCACGACCGCGGACTGGAAGCCGCCGAATCCGCTGCCGACGGAGAGCACGGTGCGCAGCTTCCGGGAGCGGGCGGTCCGGGGTACGTAGTCGAGGTCGCACTCGGGGTCGGGGGTCTCGTAGTTGGCCGTCGGCGGCACGACCTGGCGGTCCATCGCCAGGACGCAGGCGACCAGTTCGATCGCGCCGATCGCGCCGAGCGAGTGCCCCACCATGGATTTGATGGAGCTCATGGGGGTGCGGTAGGCGTGCTCGCCGAGGGACCGCTTCACGGCGGCCGTCTCGTGCCGGTCGTTCTGCTTGGTGCCGGAGCCGTGGGCGTTGACGTAGTCGACGGCGGTCCGGTCGATCCGGGCGTGGTCGAGGGCGACGTCGATGGCGCGGGCCATCTCGATGCCCTCGGGGGTGAGTCCGGTCATGTGGTAGGCGTTGCCGAAGGTGGCGTAGCCGCCGATCTCGCAGTAGATCCGGGCACCGCGGGCCCTGGCGTGTTCCAGTTCCTCCAGGACGAGGACGGCGCCGCCCTCGCCCATGACGAATCCGTCGCGGTCGGCGTCGAAGGGCCGGGACGCGTGGACCGGGTCGTCGTTGTTGGCGGAGGTCGCCTTGATGGCGTCGAAGCAGGCCACGGTGATCGGGGATATCGGGGAGTCGGAGGCACCGGCTATGACGATGTCGGCCCGGCCCTCCTCGATGGTGTGGAAGGCGTAGCCGACGGCGTCGAGGCCGGAGGTGCAGCCGGTGGAGACGGTCTGGACCGGGCCCTTGGCGCCGCACCGTTCGGCGACCGCGGACGCCAGGGTGCTGGGTGAGAACGCCCGGTGGAGATGGGATTCGGCGGGGCGGTGGTCGACGGCCCAGCGGCTGCCGGAGGCGGAGACGGCGACATAGTCGTGCTCCAGCCGGGTGGTGCCGCCGACGGCGCTGCCGAGGGAGACCCCGGTCCGCCAGGGGTCCGTACGGTCGGGGTCGAGCCCCGCGTCGCGTATCGCCTCGTCGGCGGCGACCAGGGCGAACTGGATATAGCGGTCCTGCCGGGCCCGCTCCTCCCGGCCGAGGCCGAGTGCTTCGGCGTCGAAGTCGACCTCGGCGGCGATCCGGGAGCGGAATCCGGTGGCGTCGAAGAGGGTGATGGCGCGGGTCGCGGTGCGTCCGTCGGCCAGCAGGTCCCAGAACGCCGGGGCGCCGACCCCGCCGGGGGCGACGACGCCGACCCCGGTGATCGCCACCCGCCGGGTCATGACACGGCTCCGGACCGTTCCGGCGGCCCGGCGGGGGCGCCGGCCGGATTGACCTCGGTGTCGACATGGCCGAGGTCGGGCCGGGGGGCCAGCGGGCCGAGGTGGAAGACCATCCTGGCCTCGACATTGCCGACGTTACGGAACCGGTGCCGCATGTCCTTGGGGATGAGCAGGCCCTGGTCGGGCCGCATGGGGTGCGGTTCGCCGTCGAGGTCGACTTCGAGGAGGCCGCTCACGACATAGATGAACTCCTCCGAGTACGGGTGGTAGTGCTCGGCGATGAACTCACCCGGCTGCACGATGGCGACGCCCATGAACCCGCTCTCGGCGCCCACGGCGGTGGGGGTGAGCATGGCGCGCAGATCGCCGCCGCGCCGGGTGTTGGGCTGGGTGTCGCTGAGGTCCACGATGCGTGGGCTGTGCGTGGTCATGCTGGCTTCCTCCAGATGGGGGTACCGGTCCGGCCGGGCGGTACGGGGTGCCCGCGGGGCCGGGCCGGTCCCGGCGGTGGTTCGGTGGTTCTTCAGCTCTCGTCCGGGGCGAACCGGTCGGTGATCAGCTGCATATCGGCCCGGGTGACGAAGCGGGCCACGCCCGGGTCGCCCTCGGTGATCTCGGCCGCCGTGTGCGGGAGTTCCGCGCCGTCGGCGAGCAGCTTGGCGAGGGTGGCGGTCTTCCGGGCGCCCTGGACGCCGAGGGCCAGCACGCTGTGGTCCGCGATGGGCCCGCTGACGTCGATCAGCCGGACCACGATGTCGTCGCGGTGGAAGACGGTGGAGGAGACGATGGGGTCCTGGCCGTGGGCCGCGGCCTCCTCGTCCTGCTGGGCGAGGAGCCGGGCGACGGCCAGGCCGCAGCCCTCCTTCGCCTGGTAGAAGAGGGCGTGCCGGTTGACCTCGCCGGGCGGGCGGGACTCGGCCGAGACATGGTGGACGGCGGGCAGCGCCGCCCGGGTGAAGAAGACCCGGGCCGAGTTGGCGTCGTCGAGGTCGCGGTCCTGTTCCAGATACGGGTTGATGGCCTCCTCCACGGCCCGTACCTCGGGCTGTTTGGCCACATGCCGCAGGGCCACCATGAGGTCGCCCTGGACCTCGATGGCCCGGACGACCCGGTTGCCGTGCATGAAGAGGGACGTCCGGCGGAGCCGGGTGTGGTCGTCGACCCGGGCGGCGGGCGGCCGGTAGTCGGCCAGGATCTTGGCGACGGTCTTCTCGCTGCCCGGCTTCACGGTGAAGGTGAGGGCGTGCCGGACGACTCCGTCGCCGACCCGGACGGAGGCCCGCTTGTCGGCCGGCCGGCGCGGCGCGGCGTCGACGGTGAACGCCTGTCCGGTCTCGCGCAGGACGTTGAACTTCAGCGACCGGGTGTCGCGGACACAGCTGTGCAGCGGCTGCACGGTCTCCACGTGCTCCTCGCTGTTGACCCAGGCCAGGAACGGCGGCGCGCTCTCCCATTCGCTGGTGATCAGCCACTGGGAGGGGTTCTCGATGGACTGGCAGAGCTGGTCGCTGATGTGCCCGGGCACCGAGGCCACGCTGTTGCGCATGTGCTCGTACGCCTCCAGGAACTCCTTCTGGGCTCCTTCGTAGAGGTCGAGGAGGAGGATCACGCGGAGCCTGGAGCCGTCGAAGACGGACTGCGATATGCGTTCCGACAGGGTGGTCATCGGTGTTCACACTCCTTCGCGACCACGTCCGGCGGCAGCGGGCCCGGTGCCCGTCCGTCCGTCGTCACGTCCGTCGCCTGTACCTGTGCTGGCTGTGCTGATGTTCCGGCGGCGGGCTCCGCGCGCCGCGCGGAACGCTCCCCGTGGTCCGATCGTGATCCGGTGTCACAGGTGGCGCGAGAGATGGGCACCATGCGGGTGAATGAGCGGGGGAACCGTTCCTGCACCGGGCACACAGAACGCATGGAAGACCCCACGAAGCACCCCGCAACCCCAGCCGTCGCACAGCAACCCGGGGCACCGGCGCTCCGGGTCCCGGTCCTCGTCGTGGGCGGGTCCCTGGTGGGCCTGTCCACCTCCTTGTTCCTCAGCCGTCACGGCATTCCGCATCTGCTGGTCGAGAAGCACTCGGGTACCTCCACGCATCCGCGCGGACGGGGGATGAACCTGCGCACCATGGAGCTGCTCCGGGTGGCGGGGGTGGAGCGGGAGATCCGCGAGGCGTCGGCGGTGCTGGCGGGCAACCACGGGATCCTCCAGGCCAGGTCGCTCGCCGGGGACGACGGCGAGTGGCTCTTCCGGCAGATCGACCCGGGCGGCGGCCATCGGGCGATCAGCCCCAGCGGCTGGTGTCTGTGCAGCCAGAACGACATCGAGCCGGTACTGGACGCCCGGTCCCGGGAGTACGGCGCCGATCTGCGGTTCTCCCATGAACTGTGCTCGTTCGACCAGGACGAGCAGGGGGTGACGGCGCTGGTCGAGAACCGGGCCACCGGGCGGAGATTCGCGGTCCGGGCGGACTATCTGGTCGCCGCCGACGGGCCCCGCAGCCCGGTCCGGGAGGCGCTCGGCATCGGCCAGAGCGGCAATGGGGAGCTGTTCCACAACGTCAGCGTCACCTTCACCTCGCACGGTCTGGCGGCGGTGGTCGGGGACCGGCGGTTCATCGTCTGCTATCTGACCAGCCCCGGTTCGGACGGGGCGCTGCTGCCGGTGAACAACCGGGAGCTGTGGGTCTTCCACGCGCCGTGGCACCCCGAGGTCGGCGAGCCCCTGGAGGCGTTCACGGACGACCGGTGCCGGGACCACATCAGGGCGGCCGTCGGGGCCCCCGATCTGGATGTGGAGATCACCGGCAAGGCGCCCTGGCACGCGGCGGAGCGGGTCGCGGAGCGGTACTCGTCGGGGCGGGTGTTCCTGGCGGGCGACTCGGCGCACGAGATGTCGCCGACGGGCGCGTTCGGCTCCAATACCGGGATCCAGGACGCGCACAACCTGGCCTGGAAGCTGGCGGCGGTACTCAAGGGCTGGGCCGGTCCCGGCCTGCTGGAGAGCTATGGCGCGGAGCGGCAGCCGGTGGCCAGGGCGACCAGCGCGCGGGCCTCGGCCAGGTCCGCCGAGCACCGCCATCCGGGGTACGACCCGGCGCCGTCGGCGATCATCCGCCGGGGCAATGTGCTCACGGTGGCGATGGGGTACGGGTATCCGCGCGGCGCGGTCGTGGGAACGGACCCCGACGCCCCGGTCGTCCCGGACGCGATGCGGATCACGGGCGCGCCCGGCACCAGGGCACCGCATCTCCGGGTCACCCGGTCGGGCGAGCGGATCTCGACGATCGATCTGTACGAACGGGTCCCGGTACTGCTCTGCGCGGAGGGCTCCGGCTGGCCGGAGGTGGCCCGCCAGGACGCGGCCCGGCTCTCGGTCCCGCTGGAGGTACTGACCTTCGGCCGGGGCCCGGACGCGGATCTGGTCCCGGAGGAGGGCGTGGACTGGGCGGTGACGCACGGCGTGGAGCCGGACGGCGCGCTGCTGGTCCGCCCGGACGGCTTCGTGGCCTGGCGGGCGGTGACATCGCTTCCGGCACCGGGCGCGGCGGTGGCCGGGGCGCTGACCGAGGTCCTCAGCCTGGAGACACGTACCCCCGATCAGGAGGCCCGAATGCTGGACGGCGCGGTCACCCGCGAGGAACCGGGCCAGGCGGGGGAGCCGCGTCCCACCGGGGTGTGACGGGGTGTCGGAGCCGTACGGGCTGACCGGTACGGCTCCGGACGCCGCCGCCCCCGGAGACCCGGGCCGCGCCCCGGTGCCGGGCTGGTCGCGCAGTTCCCCGCGCCCCTGGTTGCCCTTCTCACCGCTCTCGGGAAGAGACCGGCCCCTCTTCACCGAGGGCGGGACCCTCTTCAGGGGCGAGGCCGGGGAGAGCATTTAGGGGCGCGGGGAACTGCGCGACCAGCCCACGACGGCCCGCAGTCGCCCGACAACACCCGCCCGGCCGGGCGGACGGCGCGGCCCGGGCTCTTGGGGGAGGCAACCCGCGGCGGCGGGGCCCGCGGGCGCCGCGCGCGGATAGCCCACCCCAGGCGGGAGGTGTAGAAAGAGGTCATGGCCGCACGCTCCGGTCGCCCCTCCCGGCACCCGCGTCCCTCCCGGCGTCCGGGGCAGGTACCGCGGGGCCTGTCGATGCGCAGCGTGGCGGGTCAGGTCTTTCTGCTCCAGGCGGTGATCGTGGTGCTGCTGGTGGCCGCGGGCATGGCCGCCCTCGTCCTCCAGTCGCACTCGGACGCCGAACGGGAGGCCCGGCGGCGTTCGATCGCCGTGGCGGAGACCTTCGCGTCCGCCCCGGGCATGGAGGCGGCGCTGAAGAGCCCGGATCCCTCGGCGATCCTCCAGCCGAAGACGGAGGCGGCGCGCAAGCTGGCGGGCGTGGACATCATCGTGGTCTTCGACACCCACGGCAGGCGCTGGACCCATCCCGATCCGGGGCTGATCGGGAAGACGTTCACGGGCGATATCTCCCCCGTGCTGAAGGGCGGTGTGGTGACCGGCGAGGTCAAGGCGCAGCCGGGCCGGCTGGTGCATGCCACGGTCCCGGTGCACGCGGCGAACGGCTCGGTGATCGGGCTGGTCTCGGCGGGTGTGACGCTGGAGCGGGTGAGCGGGGTGGTCGAGGAGCAGTTCCCGCTGCTGTTCGGGGTGGCGGCCGGGGTGCTGCTGCTGGCCACCGTCGGCACGGCCCTGGTGACGGGGCGGCTGCGGCGCCAGACCCACGGGCTGGGTCCGGAGGAGATGACCCGGATGTACGAACACCACGACGCGGTGCTGCACGCGGTGCGCGAGGGCGTGATGATCCTGGACGGCGACCGGCGGGTGCTGCTCGTGAACGACGAGGCCCGCCGTCTTCTCGGGCTGCCCGCCGAGGTGGAGGGCCGTACGGTCGACGAGCTCGATCTCGATCCGCACACCGCACGGCTGCTGTCGTCGGGACGGATCGCCAACGACGAGATCTACCGGGTGGGGCAGCGGCTGCTCGCCGTCAACCAGCGCGCCACCGACCGGGACGGCGGCCCGGCCGGTACGGTCGCCACGATCCGGGACACCACCGAGCTGGCGGCTCTCAGCGGGCGGGCCGATGTGGCGCAGCGGCGGCTGCGGCTGCTGTACGACGCGGGGATGGAGATCGGGACGACCCTCGACGTGGTCCACACCTGCGAGGAGCTGACCCTGTTCGCCGCCGCCCGGTTCGCGGACTACGCGACGGTCGATCTGTCGGAGGCGGTACTGCGCGGCGAGGAGCCGACGGCCACCGGCGCCGGTTCGGACATGCGCAGAACCGCCTTCAGCGGGCCCCGGGACGACACCGCCCTCTTCCCGCTGGGGACGACGATCCGGTTTCTGCCGTCTACGGCGCTGGGCGCGGGCATCAACAGGGGCGAGGCGGTGCTGGAGCCCGATCTGGCCGCGTTCACCGGGTGGGAGCAGCAGTCGCAGTCCCGGGCCCGGCGGCTGGTCGGCGCCGGATTCCACTCGATGGTGGCGGTACCGCTGCGGGCCAGGGGCGCGATCCTGGGCGTGGCGATGTTCTGGCGGTCGGAGCGCCCCGAGCCCTTCGACGAGGAGGACCGCACCCTCGCCGAGGAGTTGGTGGCCCGGGCGGCCGTCAGTGTCGACAACGCCCGCCGTTACTCCCGTGAGCACACCATGGCGGTGACCCTTCAGCGGAGTCTGCTGCCGCGCGGGGTGCCGGTGCAGAGCGCGCTGGAGGCCGCGTACCGCTACCGCCCGGCGCAGGCCGGTCTCGGTGGTGTCGGCGGGGTCGGCGGCGACTGGTTCGACATCATCGCGCTGCCCGGCTCGCGGGTGGCGCTGGTCGTCGGTGATGTCGTCGGCCACGGGCTGCACGCGGCGGCCACCATGGGGCGGCTGCGGACCGCGGTGCACAACTTCTCCACCCTCGATCTGCCGCCGGACGAGCTGTTGTGGCATCTGGACGATCTGGTGCGCCGGATCGACCAGGAGGACGGCGCGGACGCGGAGTCCGCGATCACCGGCGCCACCTGTCTGATCGCGATCTACGATCCGGCGACCGGGGTGTGCTCGATGGCCCGGGCGGGCCATGTGCAGCCGGTGGTGGTCCATCCGGACGGCACCGCCGCGTTCGCGCGGGTGCCCGGCGGGCCGCCGCTGGGGCTCGGCGGGCTGCCTTTCGAGACGCTGGAGCTGCGGCTGCCCGAGGGCAGCACCCTGGTCCTCTACACCGACGGCCTGGTCGAGGACCGGGACCGGGACATCGACCAGGGCCTGGCGCTGCTCCGCGACACCCTTTCCGGGCACGGCGACCGCACCCCCGACGAGACCTGCGACGCGGTGCTCCGGGCGCTGCTGCCGGAGAACCCCCGTGACGACGTCGCCCTTCTGGTGGGCCGGACCCGGGTCCTGGATCCCTCCCGGGTCGCCGAATGGGGCGTACCGTCCGACCCCTCGGCGGTGGCGGAGCTGCGGGCCCGGGTGGCCCGCACCCTGAAGGAGTGGGACCTGGACGACGAGGCGTTCACCACGGAGCTGATCCTGAGCGAGCTGGTCACCAACGCCATCCGCTACGCGGTCGGGCCGATCCGGGTCCGGCTGATCCGGGACCGCGCCCTGATCTGCGAGGTCTCCGACCACAGCAGTACGTCACCGCATCTGCGGCAGGCGGCGAGCACGGACGAGGGCGGCCGAGGGCTGTTCCTGGTCGCCCAGTTCGCGGACCGGTGGGGTACCCGGTACACACCGGACGGCAAGGTCATCTGGACGGAGCAGCCGCTGCCGGGCTTCTGAGGCGGCGCGAGGGCCCGGCACGGCGTACGGCCCGGCGGCGGGGATCCGCCGGGCCCGTACGTGCTCATGGGGTACGGCTCAGGTGCCGGAGGAGCGGCGCCGGTACGCCCAGAACCCGCCCGCGGCCAGGACGGCGACACCGCCCGCCGCCGCCGCGATCACGGCACCGTTCCCACCGCCGTCTCCATCGCCGCCGCTCCGGGCGGAGCCGCCGGTCGTCCCGTGCGAGTCGTGTCCCTTCGTCTGCGCGGTCAGCGGGGTCGCGCTGGCCGTGGCCCCGGCCTCCGGCGGCTTGGGCGTCGTCTCGGCCGTCGGCGGGGGCGTCGCCGGGGCGGACGGCGGGCGGACGCGTTCGCGTACGGCCCCGGCGGCCTTGGCCCGCAGCTTCACGACGGGCGCCGGGTTCTCCGGCTTCACCCCGGCCCGGGGCTCCTCGATCCAGCGGGCCTGGGAGCCGTCGCCGTAGGTCTCCAGGACCCGGAAGACCAGCTCCTTCGCGTCCGGGAGCTGCTGGACGACGACGCTGTGCACCGCGTCCCGGCCGACGGCCAGGGGTGCGCCGCTGATGGTGTAGCCGCCCTGGGAGTGGCTGAACTTCCAGCCCTTCGGGGCCTGCTTCAGGATGACCGCCGCCGACGACATGTCCTGGGCGAGGACGACCTGGACCTTGGTGAGGCCCGCCTTCGCCGACTCGGCCTCGGAGGTGAAGGTGAGGGTCACGTTCTTCGCCAGGGCCCGTGGCTCGGAGGCGGTGACCCCCGCGTGGGCGGCGGCGGGGTGGCCGGTCGCGACCACGAGGGCCAGCCCGCAGACGAACGCGGCGGCGGGCGCGGCGCGGCGGGCTCGGCGGGACAGGGGCGAGCTGCTCATGGTTCTCCTCGGGTGTGTGCCGTGGACTTGCGCGTCGGGCCGCCCCCGGCAAACCCCTGGCGCTGTCGGGTCCCTGCCGTGCCGGAGGTGCCGGGGACATCATTCACGACACCGAGCCCCCGGCAAAGACCCTGATCCCTATACCCCCATGGGGTACCTTAGGATTCCTGTCAACACCCCCCAGGGGTATGGGAGGTCGAGTTGTCATGCAGAGCGATGATTTCGCCGAGGCACCGTACGCCCGGGTACGCCAGATCTTCGACCGGTTGGTCCGCGAGGGCCGGGAGCCCGGGGCCGGGCTCTCGGTCTGGCGCGCGGGGCGGGAGGTGTTGCGGCTCACCGGCGGCTGGGCGGATTCCGGCCGCACCCGGCCGTTCGACGGCACGACCCTGGTCCAGCCCTACTCGCTCTCCAAACCGTTCGCCGCCGTCGCCGCCCTGGTCGCGGTCCGGGACGGGGCCATGGAGCTGGACCGCCCGATCGCGGAGTACTGGCCGGAGTACGGGCGGGCCGGGAAGGAGCGGGTGACCCTGCGCCAGGTCCTCTCGCACCAGGCGGGCCAGCCCCGCTTCCCCGAGTCCCTGCGGGGCGTCGACCCGCTCGACGACACGGCGCTCCGGGCGGGGCTCGCGGCGGCACCGCCCGAGTACGAGCCCGGTACGGCGATCGGCGAGCACGCGCTGACGTACGGGCATCTGATCGACGGCGCCCTGAGGGCGGGCGCCGGTACGACCCTGGGCGAGATGTTCAACGGGGTCGTCCGCCCGGCGCTCGGCCTGGACGCCTGGTTCGGAGTGCCGGAAGGGGAGCTGGGCCGGGTGGCCGAGCTGGAGTACGCGGCCCCCGGCTGGGCGGAGCAGCTGCCGTCCGCGCCCTGGCTGGGGATCCCGGCGGGCCCGCTGGAGCCGGCCACGGTCAACTCGGCCCGGTGGCGGCGGTCGGTCTTCGGCGCGGTCAATCTCCACACCAGCGCCTCGTCGGCCGCCCGGTTCTTCGGCGGGCTCACCGACCCGGCCGGACCGGTGGCGAAGCTGCTCGGACCCGGGGTCCACCGGGAGTTCCTGGCGCCCCAGGCGACCGGCCACGACGAGGTCTTCGGCACCGAACTGACCTGGACGCTGGGACTCCTCCGGGACCGTACGAAGATCGCCAAGGGGGGTATCGGGGGCTCGGCGGGCTGGTGGTCCGCCGAACGCGGCCACGGCGTGGCCTATCTGACCCGGGGGCTGGCCGACCACTCCCGGGTGGCGGAGATCGCGACGGCGCTCGGGGACGATCTGTCGGTGACGCCGCTGGAGAGCTGACCGGGGCATCCGGCGCCGGGCCCGGCGGTCAGATGGCGTACCGCCAGACGGTGAGCATATGGGCGCCGTACCAACTGCCGACGAGAGTCGCGACGGCGAGTACGGCCACGGCGGTACGCGTCCTCGCCCGCCCCAGCGCCACCGCGACCGGCACCAGGAAGATCACGGCGGGCACCAGCAGCCGCAGCTTGGAGTGGTAGTAGTTGCTCTGCGCCAGGGTCAGCACCACCATCACCGTCCCGTACACCAGCAGCGGCGGCCAGGTGCCCCGCCGCCAGGCCGGCACCGTGACGCAGACGGCCGCCACCAGCAGGACGGCGGTACTCACCGGCACCCAGCCCTCGGCCCGCCCGGCGGTCTCCGCCAGAAACGAGAAGAACGCGGCGCCGTTGTCCCAGCGGGTCCCCCACCCGGCCTCCTGGATCACGAACCAGGCGTCGAGCTGCCCCAGCCGCTCCCCCACCCAGAGCAGATACAGCGGCGTCCCCGAACACGCCAGCACCACCCCGGCGACCCGGCGCCGGCCGAGCCGCCCGTCCGCCCGTACGGCCATCACGGCGGCGACCGCCAGCGCCACCGCGAGCGCGAAGGCAGCCGGCCGGGTCAGCCCCGTCAGCAGCCCCAGGAACCCGGCCGTCAGCCAGGCTTCCCGGTGCGCGGCGAGCAGCGCGGCGGCGGCCAGGGCGAGGAAGAGCGACTCGCTGTACGCCATCTGGAAGGTGATCGCCATCGGCTGCGCCCCGGCGAGCAGCGCGATCCCGGCGAGGGCGGTCCGCTCGTCGTACAACCGGTACAGCAGGCCGTGTACGGCGAACATCGCGCCGAGCAGACAGAGATGCGCCAGGGCGATCGCGACCCCGCCCGCGTCGAGCCCGGTGAGCCGGTGCGCGGCCCGTACCAGGAGCGGGAACAGCGGGAAGAAGGCCAGATTGTTGCCGGTCAGCTCGCCGTCGTCCCGGTAGTGGAATCCGGACGGATAGCCGTCGGTGGCTATGTCGACGTAGAGGGCGGCGTCCCAGGAGAGCAGCCGGTCCCGCAGCGACCAGCCCGGCGGCAGCATCGCGGTGAGTACGACGAGATGGACGGCGACGCTCACGGCGTACACCCCGACCACGGCGGTGGCACGCTGCCACCCCGCCGGCTCCCCCGCGTTCCCCGTCTCCCCGGGGCCGCCGCGAGGCGCGGGCATCCACGGCCCGGCGGTCGGGCGGTCGTCGGTCAGGGACTGGTCGGCCATCGGGCTCCTCGTACGGTTCGTACGGTCGATTACTCGACACGCATACGTACGTTCGCCCCTACGCGGTTGACACGCTGTGACGCACCTCACGAACCGCGCCGCGCTCCTGGCGAGGCCCTTTGCTCCGATTGCCCTGCTGGGCGGGTGTTGTCGGGCGACCGTGCGCCGTCGTGGGCTTGTCGCGCAGTTCCGCCCCCTATGCCTTCGGCAATGGGGGGACCCCCAGCGCCTCGGCCCTCCGGGTGAGGCCCACGCCACCCACCCAGCCGGGCGAAGGTAGTCGGGCGACCGCGCGCCGCCCTGGGCTGGCCGCGCAGTTCCCCGCGCCCCTGAATACTCTCCCTCTGCACCGGCCCTGGAAAAAGGGGCACTGCCCTTGGGGAGGAGGCTCGCCTCTTTACAAGGACGTTGAGGAGGGCAACCTAGGGGCTCGGGGAACTGCGAGACCAGCCACGGACGGCGCACGGTCGCCGGACGACACCCGCCCAGCAGGGCATTTGGCGCAAAAGGCCGCGCCCGGAGGGCCGAGGCGCTGGGGGTGCCCCACCCCCGAGAACGCAGCGCCCCGCGTCAGGGCGACGGGTGCGGCATCGTGGCCGAGGGGGACGGGCGCGAGGGCGTCGGGGAGGCCGTCGCCATCGGGGCCGTCGAGGCGTCCGCGGGGTCCACCGGGCCCGGGCCAGGGCCGGGTGCCGCGTCCGGCCGGACCACGAGCAGCGCCACCACCGTCACCGCCACGCAGAGCAGCCCCGCCCCCGCCGCCCTGCGCCGTCGCGTTCTGGCCCTGGCCCGGTCGGTGATGACGGCCGCTTCGGCGGGCCGTACCCGTCCGGCGGCCCGGGCGGCCGCCGTCCGCAGCCGGTCCGCCACCAGTTCGTCGTGGTCGGTCGTCACGGCGATCCCCCGTCCGTCGTCCGTGCAGGATGGTCGTCGAGCAGTCCGGCGAGTCTGGCCCGCGCCCGGGAGAGGTGGGTCTTCACGGTCCCGGTGGAGAGCCGGGTCTCGGCGGCTATCCGGTCCACGGGCAGATCGCAGACGTAGTAGAGCGCCGCGCACTGCCGCTGCCGCGCGGGCATCCCCCGCAGCGCCCGTTCGAGATCGACGGCGCCCGGCCCGGGGCCGTCGCTGACGGCGGGGTCGCCGCGCCGCCGCCAGGCCCGCTGCCCCCGGACGACCCGCCGCCACCGGCTGACGGCGAGCCGCCATGCCACGGTCCTCACCCACGCCTCGGGCCCCAGGTCCTCGGCCAGCCGCCGCCGGTGCCCCCAGGCCCGGACGAACGCCTCCTGCACCACGTCCTGCGCCTCGTGGAAGTCGCCGGTCATGACGTACAGGTGGCCGGTGAGCCGGTGCACGGAGCGGGTGTAGAAGTCCGTGAACTCCTCCTCGGTCAAACGTCAGCTCTCCTCGCCGGTGTACGGATCCCCGCCGACGTTACGCGGCGCCGTCCGGGGAGCCCCGACGCGGGTCGCCGCCCCGGCGGGGCCGCTCGCCGGGCCCGGGGGCGTACCGCTCGAGTACGGCGTCGAAGACGGCGGCCAGCTCGGCCGCGTCCTCGCCCGCGTGGTGGGTGTGCGGGAGTCCCTTCAGCCCGGTCGCCGCCTTGATGGTGCTCTTGTGGGAGCGGCGCCATTCGGCGCCCGTCAGACCCATCCAGTAGCTGCGGAGGTCGATTCCGGCGCCGGTGGCGCCGAAGGGGCTCGCGCCGGTGAAGCGGACGAAGTACCAGTGGACGAACATGCCGTCCCAGACGGCGGGCGCGGCGAGGAAGACCGGGCGGCCGATCCTCCGCAGCCCGTCCACCCAGCGGGCCGCCCGGGCCATCGCCGCCTCGGGCGCGGGTGCCTCGCGGAGCAGCCGGTCGCGGTCGAGCCCGGAGACGGCGAGGGCCTCGGGGACGACTTCGTCGGAGATGGGCCGCAGTTCGGTGTAGAAGGCCAGGTCGGGGCGGCCCGCGACGGACATGCCGAGGGAGAGCATGCTGTACGGCCCCGGGATGGGACCGTCGGCCTCGACGTCCACGGCGACGTACAACTCGGGGAGAACGGCGGCGGGACGGCCGGTCGGACCGGTGGGTGGGTTCACGCGGCGCAGCGTAGACGGGTACGGCACCGCCGGGCCACGGGTTTGCGGGCGGCCCGTCGCCCCCGGGCGGAGCCCCCGGCCCCGGAAGGGAAGGGCGGCCGGAGCGGCGTCACGGCCCCGCGTCCCGTCCCTCAAGGCGCGTACCCAGGCGCAGATTCCAGCGGCGGCCGTCGCCCGACAGGTCGGTCCGGCTCAGCGGGGGTACGTCCAGCCGCCAGAACGTCTCCGGGGGCAGTGCCAGTGCGTGCAGTACGGCCACGCGGACGACGGCCGCTTCGGCGACGGCGAGTACCCGGCGCCCGGCGGGGCCGTGGGCGAGGCCGTCCAGCCAGCCGCCGACCCGGGCGCGGAGGTCGAGCAGCGATTCGCCGCCGTGCGGGGCCGACGCGGGGTCGCCGAGCCAGTCGGCCATCGCGTCCGGTTCCGTACGGGCCGTCTCGTCCAGTCCTCGCCCCCGCCAGCGCCCCAGGTCCCAGTCGGCGACGGCGGGCTCGATCCGGGGCCCGGGGCCGAGGCCGAGTTCGGCGCAGGTCTCCCGGCAGCGGGCGGAGGGGGCGGTGAGGACGGTCCGTCCGCCGCGCGGTACCCGGTCGGCGGCGGCGCGTGCGGCGGCCCGGCCCGGCTCGTCCAAGCCCTCGCCCGGGTCGAACCGGGCGGCGCGGACCGCCGCGGTCGCCGCCGCCGTCAGCAAGGTGACCCGTACCACCACACCACCGTCCCCTCCGGCCGCTCCTGTGGCCGTCCGTCCCATCTTCGGCCCCGGGCGCGGGATCCGGCCCGGGGTAGTCGAATACGCGCCATGGCGGCGGGGGTTCGGGCGCGGTACGGTCGCGTGGACATGACGAGGATGTGATGGAAGTCCGGTGCAAATCCGGCACGGTCGCGCCACTGTGAACCCGTCTCCCCGGCGGGAAGTCAGACCCGGCGTCCTCGTCTCTAGGCACCACGAACGGGACGCGTTGTTCCCCCTGGAGGTTGTCATGGCCCAGTCGGCCGTACCCGCCGCTCCGCTCACCCCCGCACCGGCCCGCACGCCGGTCGCCGTCGCTCCCCTCTCCCTCCGGGAGATCGCCCCCTGGGCGCTCTTCACCGGAATTCTGGCCCTGATCCTGCTCTACTTCGTCGGCGCCGAGCAGGGCGCGGTCGCCCTGGTCTCCGGCGAGAGCGTCCACGAGTGGGTCCACGACGGCCGTCATCTGCTCGGCTTCCCGTGCCACTGAACCCCGGTACGGGAGAGAGACGGCGGATGAACCCGACGGACATCAACACCCACAGCAACACCATCACCGACACCGACACCGAGCAGCACACTCCCGCGCCCACCGGCTCGGGGACCGTCCGGGCACTGCTGGTCCGGGGCATGCTGGCGGGCCTGATCGCCGGGGTGTGCGCCCTGGCCGTCGCGTACTTCCTGGGCGAGGGCCCGGTCGACGCGGCCATCGCGTTCGAGGAGGCGGACGCCCATGACCACGGCGGCGAGGAACTCGTCAGCCGGGCCGTGCAGTCGACCGCCGGACTCGCCACCGGCGTCCTCGTCTTCGGGGTCGCCGTCGGCGGGATCGCGGCGCTCGCCTACTGTGTGGCGCTCGGCCGCTCCGGCCGCTTCGGGCCGCGCGCCACGGCCCTGCTGGTGGCGGTCGGCCTACTGCTGAGCGTCTATGTCGTGCCGTTTCTGAAGTACCCGCCGAATCCGCCCGCCGTCGGCGATCCCGACACCATCGGGCAGCGGACGGTCCTCTACTTCCTCATGGTGGTACTGGGCGTGGCGCTCACGGTGGGGGCGGTGATCGCCGGCCGCCGGCTGGCGCCCCGTACCGGCGCCTGGTACGCGGCGGTGATCGCGGCGGCGGGGCTGGTACTGGCCGTGGGGCTCGCCTATGCCTTCCTGCCGTCGTTCGACGAGGTGCCGAAGGGGTTCCCGGCCGCTGTGCTGTGGGAGTTCCGGCTGGCGACGCTCGCCGTACAGGCCACGCTGTGGACGGTGTTCGGCCTGGTCTTCGGGGAGTTGGCGGAGCGGCTGCTGACCCCGGCGAAGGCGCGGGCGGCCCGCCCGGCCGCGACGGGGGCGGTGACGGCGGCCGGCTGACGGTCACGGGACGACACACCTGGTGTCCCGAGGCGCCGCGCGCATACCTGTGCCCCGCCGGATCTCCGGCGGGGCACAGGTGCCGTCTGCCCACGTGGCCGCGTACCCGTGTCAGCCGGTCGTGGCCGGGAACGTCACGGCGATCTCCTCCGGCGCGGTCCCGGCCGTGCCCCGGCAGACCGCCTCGACGGGCGCGGCCCCCGGCACGGCCGCCAGCCGTGCCACTACCTCCCCCAGGCACCGCTTCAACGCGCGCTGCCCGTAGTAGTTGGGGTACAGGACCTCCCGGGCCTCGTCGGCGGGCGGTTCGGCCGCCGTCCGGGGGACGTACCGCGCCCACTCCGCCCGTTCGGCACCGGGCGCGGCGATCGTCCCGTCGGCGGCGAAAGCGGTCCGCGACGCCTGCCCGCCGCAGACCTGATGGCCTTCGAGCAGCCCCCCGACGTCCACGAAGTCGGCGCCGGAGCGGCGGGCGGCGGCCCTGATCCGGTCGTTGAGCGCGCCGCCGACCCCGGTGGCGAGCCAGCGCAGATCGCGGTCGTAGAAGGGGCAGCCCGCGACGCCCCAGCGGTCCCGGCCGTTCTCGTCGAGCCGGGTCGTCGCGCCCGGCTCCCCCGAGGCCAGCGGCAGCGGATACGACTGGACGACGACCCGTGGCATCGAACCGGTGCCCTCGACCGCCGCGCGCACCGACGCGACGGCCGCCGCCACCTTCTCCCCGACCGCCGCGACGCGCTCGGCCGCCGGGCCGGTGATCCGCCGGTCGGTCGAGCAGTCGGTACGGTCGCGCCAGGCCGCGGCGCAGGCCTTCATGGTGTCCGTCAGACGGACGTCGTCGCCGCCGATCGAGACGACGACGGTCCGTACGTCGTACCGGGCGGCCAGCTTCCGCAACTGTTCGAGCTGCGCCTCGTGGCTCCGTACGGCCCGGGACGGCGCCTCGGCCCCGGCGGTCGAACAGGCGATGTTGTGGTGGCGGACGGTGTCCGTGGTGAGGGTGAGGACATCGGAGCGGCGGCAGTCGTCGGTATAGACCCGGCGCGGTACGGCTCCGGAGGCCCCGGCCGTCGTCCTGGTCCGGTCCGTGGCATCGCGCAGCGCGGCCGGAACGCCGCCGTCGCCGCCGAGCCCTTCCGCGTTCCCGGCCCAGCGGGCCCCTTCCCCGGCGAGGAAGCCGTCCCCGAGCGTCACCAGCGCCACCGGCCGGGCGGGCGGCGCGGCCCCCGGCTCGTCGGCGGTGGTGATATCGGGGCGCGGCGACTCGGGACCCGGTTCGACGGGCCCGGGGCCCTGGGCCACCACGGGGCCGGTGGGCCTGGGTACGGGCCCCTGCCCCGGTGTCGCGGTGGCGGACGGCGATCCGACGGCCAGGGCCACGGGGAGGACGGCGAGGGCACCCAGTACCCCCACGGCGCTCCGCGCGGCCCGCGCCGTCCGCCGCCGCACGGCGGGATCTCCGGCGCCCGCCCGGGGTGCCCGGTCGGGGAGTTCGGTCATCGCTGGAGCCTCGATCCTTGGGCCGGTACCCCCGCTGTGCTGCTCCCATTGACCGCCTCACCGGCGGCGGAAGGCTTCCGGCCACGCGTGCCGTACGGCGACATCACCCGTTCGGGCCCGCCTCCCGGCGACACCACCCACAGTGCGGATAGCGGCGACCAGGGGCGCGAGGCCTCCCGCCCCACCGGATGGACTCGGCCACGCCTGGCGCGTTCCGCCATCATCCCTTCGGATCCGCCGTCCGGCCAGGAAGGACTGCCATGTTCAAGTCCAGAATCGCCGGTCTACTGGCCGCCACCGTGGCGGCATTCGGGCTGACGTCCGTCACAGCCTCGTCGGCCTCCGCATCCGCTTCCGCGATCGAGGGACCCTGGAAGCCGTGGGACAACCACTGGAACACCACGTGCGGCCAGACGACGACACACTGGCTCACGACGAACGCCGGCTTCCAGGCGTGCTTCATCGTCGACAGCGGCGGCGTCGTCCAGCCGGTGCTCGTGGTCAAGAAGAACGCCGCCGTCGCCATCCGCATCAAGGGAAGCGCCGATTCCACCTATGGCACCACGGTGAACTGCCCGGCGACCCCTCTCAGCGCCGGACAGCGCACCACCTGCATGGGAACCACGGAGGCGCTCCGGCCCGGCAACAACGACGGCTGGGGCAACCTCAGCCCCTGGAACAACAACGCCTGGTACGTCGGCTCGACGGCGGTTGTCAGGATCATCGCCTGACCGAGTCGCCCCGCCCCGCCCGTGTCCGAAAGGTTCAAGACCCCGTTCCGGCCGGGCGCCTACCGTGAGCGGCATGAACGCACGACTCGACGCCATCAGCCTCGTCGTCTCCGACATGGCCGCATCACTCGCCTTCTACCGCCGGCTCGGGCTCGATGTGCCCGCCGACTCCGACGGGGCCCCTCATGTGGAGGCCACCACGCCCGGTGGGCTGCGGGTGCTGTGGGACACCGAGGAGGTCATCACGTCGTACGACCCCGGCTGGACCCGGCCCTCCGGCGGGGAGCGGATCGGGCTGGCGTTCCGGTGCGAGGGGGCCGCCGCCGTGGACGCGCTCCACGACGAGCTGGTCGGCGCCGGATACACGTCGCATCTCGCGCCGTGGGACGCCGTCTGGGAGCAGCGCTACGCCGTGGTGCTCGACCCCGACGGGATGGGAGTGTCGCTCTTCGCGGACGCCGACGGCACCACCCCGCCCGCCCAGTAGGCGCGGAGGGTCAGACCCGACAGCAGGCGCATCTCGCGGGCGAGATGCGCCTGGTCGGCGTAGCCGGCGACGGCCGCCGCGGTCGCGTAGGGCGTGCCCCGGCCGATCAGGGCGAGGGCCCGCTGGAGGCGGAGTATCCGGGCCAGCGTCTTGGGGCCGTAGCCGAAGACCTCCAGGGATCGGCGGTGCAGTCGCCGGACGCCGAGGCCGGTCGCCTCGGCCGTCGCGGCGACCGTCGAACCGCCGTCCAGGAGGCGGACGATCCGGGCCGTCAGCGGGTCGGGGCCCCTGCCCTCGGCGTTCCGTGCGGCGGCGATCCGGACGGCCAGGGCTTCCAGGGCGGCCACCGGGTCGGCAGCCGAGTCGATCCGTTCGACGAGCCGCCGGGCACTGGCGGCGCCCCGGAGATCGGCCAGTTCGACCCGCCGGTCGCGCAGTTCGTGGGCCGGGATTCCGAGCAGTGCGGGCGCCGTACCGGGGGCGAATCTGATGCCCGCGTGGCGACGGCCGCCCGCGCCGGGTCCCGGGACGTAGGCCCGGGTGTCGGGTCCGGCGACGTACAGCCTGCCGGGGGTCCACAGCAGATCCATACAGCCGTCGGGGAGCACCGGCCGGACCCCGGACCCCGCCGATCCCGCCGACGGGCCCTTGGCCCAGACGATCGCGCCGGGGAGCGCCGAGGCCCGTTCGGCGTAGCCGGAACCGGAACCGAAGCCGGAGGCGGCATCCGAAGCGGGGTCCATCGCCGCGACGCTATCGCCGGTCGTCGCCGGACGGCCGGTCCGGCTTGTGGGCCGAGGGGCGGCCGGGGTACGGGGGATGCTGCGGGCGCGGCGGGTACTGGGGGTGCTGGGGGTACGCGGACGCGGGCGGGCCGCCCGTGATGTCGTTCGGCCCCGGGCGCTCACCGGCGGGCGGTTTGGCGGTGTGCAGCCGGGACCGGACGTCGTCCGGGGGCAGGAAGCGGGACCAGCGCTCCGGGAACTCGGACGGCATGTCCCCCGGCCCGCCGTCGCCGTCGTCGTCCGGGTCGTCGTCACCGTCGTCACCGTCGTCGTAGGTGTTGTAGTCGTCGTACAGCCTGGCCGCCTGTGCCTTGGCCAGCACCTCCACCGCCTGGGCCTCCCGGAGCCGGTCGTTGGCGGCGCGCGCGGCGGCGGTCGCGACGGACGGCCAGACCCGGTCGATGGCCGCGTTGACGGCGGCGCCGACGAGTACGGCGAAGGCGGAGATCCCGATCCACAGCAGGACGGCGATGGGCGCGGCGAGTGAGCCGTAGATCGTCGGGCCCTCGACCGTACTGGTGATGTAGACCCGGAGCAGGGCGCTGCCCGCCACCCACATCCCGATCGCCACCAGCGCGCCCGGGACGTCCTCGATCCACGGCGAGCGGACCGGGACGGAGACGTGGTAGAGCGTCGTCAGGAAGGCGATGCTGAGCAGCAGGACCACGGGCCAGTAGAGGATCGTGACGAGCGTCGTGCCCCAGGGGACGAGTTCGACCACCCGGTCGGGTCCGACGGCCGCCAGTGGCAGCACCACCGCCCCGATCAGCAGGGCGACGAGATAGAGCAGGAAGGCGAGCAGCCGGGTGGCGACGATGCCCCGGTGTCCGTCGAGGCCGTACATGACGGTGATGGTGTCGATGAAGACGTTCACCGCCCGGGAGCCCGACCAGAGCGCGATGGCGAAGCCGATGGAGATCAGATCGGGCCGGCCGCCGTGGGTGACGTCGGCCAGCAGGGGTTTGGCGATCTCGTTGACGCCCCGTTCGGAGAGCACGGTCCCCACGGCGTTGAGGATGTTCTTCTCGATCGAGGCGACGGTGGTGGTGTCGGTCCACGAGTCGATATAGCCCAGAAGACCGAGGAGCCCGAGCATCAGGGGCGGCAGCGACAGCAGGGTGAAGAACGCCGCCTCCGCCGCCAGCCCGAGGATCCGGTACTCGATACACGAGTTGACGGTGTCTTTCAGCAGCAGCCAGACCATCTTCCGCTTCGATACGTTGCGGTAGAGGACCCGGGCTCGCTGGAGCCGCCCCGAATGCCGCTCGGGTGTTTCGTTTGCTGCCTGCACGTCCATACCGTATCGGGCATGGAGACCAGCACTCACACAGTGACCAACCAGGCTCCGCCCCTGGTGGGATACGACGTCTTCGGTTCCGACCGCGCGCTGGGCGAGGCGGTCGCCCGGCATGTCGGGCCGGAGCTGGCGGAGGAGGTCCGTACGGAGCTGACGGAGCTCGGTAGGGCGGCGGGATCGGCCCAGGCGCAGGAGTGGGGGCGGCTGGCGAACGAGTCTCCGCCCCGGCTGCGGACCCATGACCGGTACGGCGAGCGGATCGACGAGGTGGAGTTCCATCCGGCCTGGCACCGGCTGCTCGGCCATGCCGTAGGCGCCGGGCTCACCGACGCCTGGGGCCGCCCGGCCGGGCATGTCCGCCGGGCCGCGGGCTTTCTGGTCTGGTCGCAGGTGGAGGCGGGTCACGGCTGTCCGGTGTCGATGACGCACGCGGCCGTACCGGCACTGCGGACGGACCCGGCCCTGGCCGCCGAGTGGGAGCCCCGGCTGACGTCGCACGGCTACGAGGCCGGGCTGGTGCCCGCGGCCCGTAAGCCGGGCGCCCTGTTCGGGATGGGTATGACGGAGAAGCAGGGCGGCAGCGACGTCCGGGGCAACACCACCCGTGCCGAACCGGTGCCGGGCGGCGCGGCCGACTACCGGCTGACCGGGCACAAATGGTTCTGCTCGGCACCGATGTCGGACGGATTCCTGGTCCTGGCGCAGGCACCGGAGGGGCTGACGTGCTTCCTGGTGCCGAGGGTGCTGGCGGACGGGTCCCGCAACGCGTTCCGGATCCAGCGTCTGAAGGACAAGCTGGGCAACCGTTCGAACGCGTCGGCGGAGGTGGAGTTCGACGGTACGACCCTGGCCCGCCGGGTCGGCGACGAGGGGCGCGGGGTGCCCACCATCATCGAGATGGTCGCGGCGACCAGGCTGGACTGCGTCCTGGGTTCGGCGGCTCAGATGCGGCAGGCTTTGGCCCAGGCGATCCACCACTCGGCGTACCGCCACGCCTTCGGCGGGCCGCTGATCGACAAGCCGCTGATGCGGAACGTGCTGGCGGATCTGGCGCTGGAGTCGGAGGCGGCGACGGTCCTGGCGATGCGGCTCGCGGCGGCGTACGACGCCGATACGGGCCCGGAGCGGGCGCTGCTGCGGATCGCGGTGCCCGCCGCCAAGTACTGGGTGACGAAGCGGGCCACGCCGATGGTGGGCGAGGCGCTGGAGTGCCTCGGCGGCAACGGGTACGTGGAGGAGTCCGGGCTGCCCCGGCTGCTGCGCGAGGCGCCGCTCAACTCGATCTGGGAGGGCTCCGGCAATGTGCAGGCCCTCGACGTGCTGCGGGCGCTCCAGCGGGAGCCGGGGGCGCTCGACGCGTATCTGCGCGAGGTGGGGCTCGCCCGGGGCGCGGACCACCGGCTGGACCGGGCGATCAAGGACCTGCTGACCGAGCTGGCGGATCTGGAGGGCGTCGAGGGCCGGGCACGGCGGCTGGTGGAGCGGATGGCGCTGGTACTCCAGGGGTCGCTGCTGGTGCGCTGGGCGCCGCCGGAGGTGTCGGACGCGTTCTGCGCCTCCCGGCTCGGCGGCGACTGGGGCGCCGCATTCGGCACCCTGCCGCACGGGCTGGCGACGGGCGCGGTGGTGGAGCGGGCGCGGGCGGTGGTCTGAGCGGGGGTACGGGGCTCCGCCCTGCCGCGGGCGGGGCCCGCGGGCTCCGGGGCGGGCCGCTCCGCCGCGTCGGCGGTGTGCGCGGGCACCGGCGGACCGCTCCGGCGGGCCCGCCCCGCCGGTGGTGCGCGCGGCCGGGGGCCGTACCGTGGTCAAAAGGATTTGGCCCCGGCGGTTGCGGGCACGGGACGCAAAGATGATCATGGTCGGGGTGGTGCTGCGCCGACACGGCACCACCCCTCGCGCCGTTCACTTTCGTACAGGTGAGCACCTATTCGCGAGAGTTGCAGAGGGTTGCAACGCTTGCCGCGAATCAGCCGTATCGCGGTGCTGGATCCGTTTCGCGCCGAGGAGGACCCCCGCGTCGTGCAGACCACGCCGATCGATCTGGCCAGACTCGCCGCGATGGAACCGGCGGAGGCCGGACGGGTGCTCCGGGGCATCCGGGAGGCCGTGCTCGACGGACGCCGCTCCGCCCTCGCCCCCCGGTCCGACATCGGCGCCTCGTGGCGGCGGCTGCTGGACGGCGGGCTCGATCCGGAGCGCGGCGCCCGGGGCGGGCTGCTGCCCCGGGAGGAGATCGAGCGGCGACGCTGCGAGTCCCCGCTCCGTACGGTGCTGCCGGTCCTGCGCGAAGCGCTGGTGACCATCGCGGACGCGGCCCAGCACATCGTCACGGTCGCCGACGCGGACGCCCGGCTGCTCTGGCGCGAGGGCACGGCCGCGGTACTGCGCAAAGGCGACGCGCACGGCTTCGTGATCGGCTCCGACTGGAGCGAACCGCTCGCCGGGACCACGGCGGTCGGTACGGTCCTGGTCACCCGGCGGCCGGTCCATGTCCACGCGGCGGAGCACTTCGTGGCCGCGTACCACTCCTGGACCTGCGCCGGGGCCCCGGTCACCGACCCGCGCGACGGGCGCCTGCTCGGCGTGGTCAATGTCAGCGGCCCCCCGAACACCCTCCACCCCACGGTGCTGCCCCTGGTCGCGACGGTGGCCCGGCTCGCCGAGGCGGAACTGCGCCAGCGCCACCAGACGGCCCTGGAACGGCTGCGGGCCGTGGCGTCGCCGCTGCTGGGCCGGATGACCGGCCGGGCCCTGATCACCGACGGCAACGGCTGGCCCGCGGCCGTGATCGGGATGCCGCCGCCCCCGGGGCGGATCCAGCTGCCCCGGCCCCCGTCGGCGGGCCGGTTCTGGCTGGCGTCGCTGGGCATGGCGGATGTCGAGCCGGTACCCGGCGGCTGGCTGATCCGGGTGACGGAGGCCGGCGGGCCGGGACCGGTGGCCCGGGTCGTCGTCGACCTCACCCGCCCCCGGTACGCGTCGGCGACCGTGCACGGCGCTGCGGGCAGCTGGGTCCAGGAGCTGAGCCCCCGCCACGCGGAGCTGCTGGGCCGGCTGGCGGCCCACCGCGAGGGCCGGACCGCGGCCCAGCTCGCGGAGGACCTCTTCGGCGACCCCACCAGAACGGTGACGGTACGCGCCGAACTGTCCCGGCTGCGCCGGCAGCTGCCGCATGTGATCACCAGCCGCCCGTACCGGTTCGCCGAGACGATCGAGGTCGAGATCCGCCACCCCGAGCCGGCCCCGGAGGACGGGCCGCCCGGGGAGCCCTGATCACGGGCACTACGATGCGCCACGTCGCAATTCGAGGCCGAAGGGGTGGAGCCGTGCTCGGGGGAATCCTGCTGGCGGTACTGGTCGTCGTGATCATCGGGACCACCTGGGCCCTGACCCGCTGGCGCCCCAGGCCCCGGTGGGCCGACCGCGACGGCCGCGACTGTCCGGGGTGCGGTGGCTTCCGCGTGACCACGGTGAACAACGGCACACGCCTCGACGGCATGCTCGAATGCCGCGCCTGCGCCCGCGTCTGGTCCCCGGAGGACCACACCCGCGGGTGACCCTCACCCGGAGCGCCCCGACGCCGGAGACCGCTCGCCGCGACGACCGCCGGGCGCGGGCATCCAGGGGCTCTGGGGACCCCAGCGCCTTGGCCCTCCGGGTTGCCGCCTCACTACCCGGGCCGCGCCCGGCTCCTTTATGTTGCTCGCGGCCCGCGACCCCCAGCGCCACCTGGGTTGCCCTCCTGACCGCCCTCGCAGAGAGACGAGCCCCCCTTCTCAGGGGCGGGACTGGGGAGAGCATTTAGGGGCGCGGGGAACTGCGCGACAAGCCCACGACGGCGCGCGGTCGCCCGACAACACTCGCCCGGCAGGGCGGAGGGCGTGAGCCTCACCCGGAGAGCCAAGGCTCTGGGGGTCCCCCCGTCGCCGAAGGCACAGGGGGAGGAACTGCGCGACCAGCCACAGACCGGGCGCGGTCGCCCGACAACACCCGCCCGGCAGGGCGGGTGGCGCGACCCCCACCCGGAGAGCCAAGGCTCTGGGGCCGGCGCCGCCCGAGGCGTCCAGGCAGCCGGGGGCCCCGGGGCGCGGGGCCGCGTGCAAGGCGGCGAGGGCAGGTCACCGGCACCCCCGCCCCGGGGCGTCGCGCGCCGCATGGTTCCCTGGGGCCATGAGCATCACCGTCACCACCTGGTCCCTTGAGCAGACCTCGCCCGCCGATCTGCGGCCCGCCGCGCCCGTGGGGCCCGATGTCACGGTCGTCCGGTCGGAGATCCCGTCGCCCGAGTTCAGCCGGTTCCTGTACTCCGCCGTCGGCGGGGACGTGACCTGGACCGACCGGCTGGGGATGAGCTACGCCGAGTGGGAGGCGGCGCTCGGCCGGCCCGGGACGGAGACCTGGGTGGCGTACGAGCGGGGGACGCCCGCCGGGTACGCCGAGCTGGCGACCGACGGCGAGGGCACGGTGGAGATCGTCTACTTCGGGCTGATCGCCGCCTTCCGGGGCCGCCGGATCGGCGGCCATCTGCTGAGCGTGGCGACCGCTCGCGCCTGGGATCTGGCGGACCGCTGGCCCGGTCTCCCCCCGACCAAGCGGGTCTGGCTGCACACCTGCTCCAAGGACGGCCCGCACGCCATGGAGAACTACCGGCGGCGCGGCTTCGCCCTCTTCGACACCAAGGTCGGCGAGGAGCCGGAGACGGCCACCCCGGGCCCGTGGCCCGGCGCCCACGGCTGAGCCGCGCGACCCACCCGTACACCGCACACCGCACCCGTAGATCCCCCGCGCACAGCCACCCGTACGGCCCCCGGGCGCCCGCCCCGAGGGGCCGTACGCGCTTCCGCGCACCGGCGCCCCGGCGCACCCCGGGCCGTACGCCCGGCACACGTCCGCCTCACACCCCGGACACCCCTCCCGGGGCCACCCGCCACCCCTCCTCTACACCCGGCCGACCTCCGGGAACGCGCCATCGCGTGACCGTCGCCACACGTCTCATAGTGCGAGATACTTTTGTCCACCATCCGGATTACGGTGGACTCTCCTCCAATCGCCGTGCCACGCTTCCGTCATGTCTCGAGCTGGAATTGCCTTGGTGAGTCGGCGGCACGTCGACCACGGCCGCATGTCCAGCGCCATCTGTCCCGCCTGCTGACAGCCCAGCACCACCGCTCCCTCAGTTAGCCGTCGCCAGTCGAGCATTCCGCCGCCCGATCCGCCGAGTAAGCCGATCCTCCGCCCGCTCCACCTGCGCGTTCGCACCACTTTCGACTGAACACCGCCAGATCGCCCCGTACACCGCCCGACCTGCGCCTGTTCTCCGCCTGCCCCTCACCGCACATCCGCACCCCGCGCACCGTCGCGCGGACCGCCAGTGTGCGGTCGCGAGCCGCCCTCCCGTTGCCCCGAAGGACATACCGCCATGGCCGCCACACCGGACAAGCCCGCTCCCGCAGCCGCCCGCCGCAAGGCCGGCCGCCACCGCGGCGAGGGACAGTGGGCCGCGGGCCATTTGACGCCCCTCAACGCCAACGAGCAGACGAAGAAGGACGACGACGGTCTCAATGTGCGGACACGCATTGAGACGATCTACGCCAAGCGGGGTTTCGACTCCATCGACGGCGCCGATCTCCGCGGCCGGATGCGCTGGTGGGGTCTCTACACCCAGCGCAAGCCCGGGATCGACGGCGGGAAGACCGCGATCCTGGAGCCCGAGGAGCTGGACGACAGCTACTTCATGCTCCGGGTCCGGATCGACGGCGGCCGGCTGACCACCCGCCAGCTCCGGGTCATCGGCGAGATCTCCGAGGAGTTCGCCCGCGGTACCGCCGACATCACCGACCGGCAGAACGTCCAGTACCACTGGATCCGGATCGAGGACATGCCGGAGATCTGGCGGCGTCTGGAGGCCGTCGGGCTCTCCACCACGGAGGCGTGCGGCGACACCCCCCGCGTCATCCTGGGCTCCCCGGTCGCCGGGATCGCCGCGAACGAGATCATCGACGGCACGCCCGCGATCGACGAGATCTACCGCCGGATCGTCGGCAACAAGGACTTCTCCAACCTGCCGCGGAAGTTCAAGTCCGCGATCTCCGGCTCGCCGCTGCTGGACGTGGCCCATGAGATCAACGACATCTCCTTCATCGGGGTGAACCACCCCGAGCAGGGCCCCGGCTTCGACGTCTGGGTCGGCGGCGGGCTCTCCACCAACCCCAAGCTGGGGGTCCGGCTCGGCGTCTGGGTGTCGCTGGACGACGTCCCGGACGTCTACGAGGGCGTCATCTCCATCTTCCGCGACTACGGCTACCGCCGGCTCCGCAACCGGGCCCGGCTGAAGTTCCTGGTCGCCGACTGGGGGCCGGAGAAGTTCCGCCAGGTGCTGGAGGACCAGTACCTGCTGCGCAAGCTCTACGACGGGCCCGCGCCCGAGGTACCCGTACAGCAGTGGCGTGACCACATCGGTGTCCACCGCCAGCTGGACGGCCGGTTCTACATCGGCTTCGCCCCGCGCGTCGGCCGGGTGGACGGCACGATCCTCACCAAGATCGCCGACCTGGCGGAGGCCCACGGCTCCGGCCGGGTCCGGACCACGGCCGAGCAGAAGATGATCGTCCTCGACGTCGAGGAGGACCAGGTCGACTCGGTCGTCGCCGGCCTGGAGGCACTCGATCTGCGGGTCACGCCCTCGCCGTTCCGGCGCGGCACCATGGCCTGCACCGGTATCGAGTTCTGCAAGCTGGCGATCGTCGAGACCAAGGGCCGCGGCGCGTCCCTCATCGACGAACTGGAGCGCCGGCTGCCCGAGTTCGACCAGCCGATCACCATCAACCTCAACGGCTGCCCCAACGCCTGCGCCCGGATCCAGGTCGCGGACATCGGTCTCAAGGGCCAGCTCCTCCTGGACGACGACGGCCGTCAGGTCGAGGGCTTCCAGGTCCACCTCGGCGGCGCCCTCGGTCTCGAACCCGGCTTCGGCCGCAAGGTCCGCGGCCTGAAGGTCACCTCCGAAGGCCTCCCGGACTACGTCGAGCGGGTCCTGCGCCGCTTCCAGGAGCAGCGCGAGGACGGCGAGCGGTTCGCCCAGTGGGCGGCCCGAGCGTCGGAGGAAGCCCTCTCGTGAGCGACGCGCGCGCGGCTGCCGGGCCGCGGACGGCAACGAAACCCGCACAGCGCCGCGCGAGCGGAGAAGCGAACA